>SXKT01000023.1 GCA_005778035.1 Chloroflexota bacterium | reverse complement strand
CAACCTCAACGCGACAGATTGCACCCTGCCCGCCGATAACCGGCTGCGTACTTTTTCCCACAAGATCGGGCTGATGGAGTAGCCCACCAGCCTGTCGAGCACGCGGCGCGCTTGTTGGGCATCCACCAAATTGCGGTCAATATCGCGGGAATGAGCAAAAGCCTCCTCGATCGCGCTTTGGGTGATCTCATGAAAAGTGACCCGGTGCGTTCGTGATGGTTCGGTTTCAAGCGTCTCCGCAAGGTGCCAACTGATCGCCTCGCCTTCGCGGTCTGGGTCGGTTGCCAGGAATACCTGGGCATGGGTTTTTGCCAGTTGTTTCAGTTCCTTTACGATCGGTTTCTTCTCATTGGGCACCCTGTACTTGGGCGTAAAATCATTTTCAACATCTACCGAAAGTTGCGATTTTAAAAGATCGCGGATATGGCCAATGGATGCTTTAACCGTATACCCCTTGCCAAGGAACCGGCCAACCGTTTTGGCCTTGGCAGGAGATTCCACAATCACCAAATTGCCGTGCCGCTTTGGTTCAGGCTTTTTGTAAACCGGCGCTATCATCCCTTCGTGGGCGGCTGTTTTGCCGGTTCGGTACATTTTGGTAGCACAAACAGGGCAAACACCGATCGTCACTGGCGCGCCAGATTTATTAAAATCGGCTGATGGAGCAGACATCTCCCTCTTTTCCTTGCATTTCATGCAATATGCTTCCATCAATCCTCCAACCGCTTGCTTGGTATATTTTTTTTCTTCATAGGTATTCTTGCCGCCCGGCTTCTTTCAGGCGGGTTACAATGTCCTTCACTTTTTGGCTTTGGTCTGTCTTGCAAACCAGCAAAACATCCCCTGTTTCGATAATGGCAAGGTCATCCACTCCAATGGTAACAACCAGCCTGTTTTTTCCGTTGGTGCTGTACACCAGCGAATTGTTGGTGTCGATCTGCACATGTTCACTGTTCACAAATATGTTGCCATTATTATCAGGCATCAGCACTTCAAACAGCGAATCCCACGAACCTACATCGCTCCAGCCCAGTCCGCTGGCTGGCAATACAGCAACTTTCTCCGCTTTTTCCATCACACCATAATCGATCGTCTCTGATACGAGGCTGCCCCATATTGCGCCAAAAGCCGCGTCTGGCTTGCTCGCGAAAGAAAGGTCGATCTTATCCAGGGTATCGGCCAAAATCGGCATTTGGTTCCGAAACTCAGCCAGGATGGTTTGCGCTTGCCAAATAAAAATACCACTGTTCCAGCTATAGTTGCCTATTTGCAACATTTCCTGCGCGGTGGCGGCATCTGGTTTTTCTTTAAACCGTTCCACCCGGTATGCCGGGTACTTGAACTGCCCTTGAACCGCCTGCCCTTGCTGAATATAGCCATAGGCGGTAGCCGCGTAGGTCGGTGAGATGCCGAGGGTGACAAGATACCCTGCCATGGCAACATCGATGGCGCTATTGAGGATAAAACTGAACAGATCTTTGTTCTTGATGAAATGATCAGCTGGCAACACAACCATCACCGCTTCCGGGTCCTTTTCGGCCAGGTACTTGGCCGCCAACCCAACCACCGAAGCGGTGCCTTTGGGCGCTGGTTCGATCAGGAAATTTTCATCCGGAATCCCGGGGGATTGCTTCTTCATTTCGGCAGCCTGCTGCGCAACCGTCACCACCAGCACATTGGCAGGCGAGATCAACCCAGACAACCGTTCCACCGTGTTTTGGAACAATGTCTCAGTGCCGATCAACGGCAAAAGCTGCTTTGGTTTTTGGCTGCGCGACACCGGCCAAAGGCGTGTTCCACCACCACCGGCCATGATCACCGCGTATAAATGGGATGAGGTTGTCATTGTTGTTATCCTATCTCTTCAACGGGTTAAGCACGTAATTCATTACGCCAACCTGGTCAATGTATCCGTTCAACTCAAGGATCGTAAGCGCTGCCATGGCCTTTTCTACCGCGATGCCGGTGGTAGAACAAAGGTCATCGATGTGGATCGGCTCTGTGCCCAATTGTTCCATCAGCGCCAATTCTAAACCATCAAAATGGCGTGCGGCGGCTTTTTCGGCCTGGGTAGCGCTAAGTTGCAAGGTTTGGAAAAGGTCCGCTACGCCAAGGTAAATGTTCGCACCGTTGGCGATCAGGTGATTGGTGCCAGAACTTTGCTGGGAGTAGATCTGCCCGGGCACGGCAAATACATCGCGGCCTTGGTCGGCAGCGAACTCGGCGGTGATCAAAGCGCCGCTTTTTTCGCCGGCTTCTACCACCACCACCGCCCTGGACAGGCCGCTGATGATGCGGTTGCGGGGCGGGAAATTTACCCGGTCTGGTTGGGTTCCGGGCGGATAATCGCTTACCAGCGCGCCGTTGGCCTCTATTTGCGCTGCCAAGGCGCGATGTTCAGGCGGGTAGATCACATCTACCCCTGAACCCAACACCGCGATGGTGCGCCCTGCGGCCTTGATGGCGCTTTGGTGGGCTATGGCATCCACACCCCTCGCCATCCCGCTGACCACCGTCATGCCTGCGTGGGCTAACCGGGTCGCCAATTCTTCCGTCACTTGCCGGCCATAAAAACTCACCTTGCGGGTGCCTACAATGGCCAGGGAATTGGCATCCTGGGGGGTGAGTGTGCCTTTATAAAACAATACGGGGGGTTTCTGTTCCAGATCCAGCATGTTTGCGGGGTAATCGGCAGAATCTGAAAAGAGGGCATGGATGCCCTTTTTTTCCATTGCGGCGATATAGCCGTCGAGATCCAGCCCCTTTTTTACCAAAGCAAAGTTTTCTACCACTTTTTTGGTCAGGCCTGCGGCCATCAGGTCAGGTAGTGTCGCGTTCCAGGCATCACGCAAACAGCCAAATGTGTCTACCAATTTGGCCATTCGCACAGAACCGATGCCTTTAACAAGCGAGAAACCGATCCAGTATTTTTTATCGTCCATACAATGGGAGGTTAGCCGATCAACCCATCCGGGAGGTCAACCGTAATAATGCCTGCTTCCAGGTCGATCTTCCGCAACACATGCTTCAGCGCGGGGATCAGGATCTCTTTGCCATCCTCCGCGGTGACCACATACACGTCATTCGCGCCGGTGACCAAGATCTCGCTTACCTTACCGAGCAAACCGCCAGCAGCATCCACCACGGCCAAGCCAAGGATCTGGTGATGGTAATACTCACCTTCAGGCAATGCCGGACGGTCGTCTGCCCTTACATAAACATATTCAGGAATGTATTTTGCGGCTTCTTCAGGATTGTTGATCTCCTTGAAGCCAAGCAATACCCCGTCGTTATGCGGTTTGCGGCGGCTGATCTTGAGCGCGATCTTTTTATCACCCACAAAAATCTGGCTTCCGGGTTTTAACCGATCGGGGAAATCGGTCATGATCGTGAATAAAATATCCCCATGGATGCCGTGGCTGCGGCGAAATCGCCCAACCACCAAAAAGTCATTATTCTCTTGGGTTCCCATGCGCTGGCTTATGGTTCTACCACATCCAAGGTTACCTGGCGGCCTTCTTTTTCGGCAGCTACGCGCAAAACAGACCGGATCGAGTTGACGATGCGGCCATTCTTGCCGATCACACGCCCCATGTCGTCCTTGGCTACCTTCAATTCCAAGCGAACACGGCTGCCGCTTTGGGTTTGCTTCACTTCCACTGCGTCAGTATTTTCTACCAACGATCGTGCGATATATTCGATCAATTCTTTCATCGGGTTCATTCCACCAGGCAATTATTTAAAGTGTAAACCCGGCATACCGCATATTCGCTTGAATTGTGTGACCACTTCAAAAGAATTGTGATAGCCGGGTTTGGTTTCTTGCTTATTTCTTGTTGGTTTGGGCGGGTGCGGCTACCTTCTCGGCAGCGGCCTTGCCCTCGGCGATCAAAGCCTCCGCGCTCTCGCCTTTTCGAAGGCGGGCGAAGCGGTCGGCAGTGCCGGTAGTGCGGAAAAGCGAGCTGACCGAATCGGTCGGCTTGGCGCCATTCTGCATCCACGCGAAGACCCTGGCCTCATCAATGTTGATGGTGGCGGGTTCTGTGCGGGGGTTATAGAAACCTACGATCTCAAGGAAACGGCCGTCGCGGGCGCGTTCAGAATCCTGAATGACGATACGATAGGAAGGCTGTGCCTTAAGACCAACTCTGCGTAAACGAATGCGAACCATGGATATTACTTTCTCCTGTTTGAATTTTGATGAGTATGACTGAGGACACATCCTGCATGCCCGGGGAACATACCCTCCGATGGTTGAGATATTGCAGCGGCTTGCCAAAGGAAGCAAGAAAGGATTGCGTGGCAGACTGCGCAATATCGGCTTGTTATTTTACCTGATTAAACCAATTATCGGTGCACCAATTTTTTATTACAACCAAACCGGCACTGATCGGGCCGTTCGCTACCGGCCGAACATCTTTGGCATTCCCTTGATGCCTGTCTTTTGCAAGGTTTTCATCAGTTTCTGGGTCTCCCGAAATTGCTTGATCAGCCGGTTGACCGCCTGAACCTCATTGCCAGACCCGGCGGCAATGCGACGCCGACGGGAAGCATTGAGCATATCCGGGTTGCGCCGTTCGCCCTTGGTCATCGAGTTGATGATCGCTTCGATCTGTTTGAAGTTGCTTTCAACATCGTTGGGATTCACCTGTTTTGCCGCCTGGCCCAACTGGCCGGGCAACATCTCCAAAATGGATGACAGCGACCCCATCTTGCGGATCTGGCGCATCTGGTCCAGCCAGTCTTCCAGATCCATTTGGCCTTTCATCATTTTTTCGGCTTGCTTTTGGGCGGTTTGGGCGTCAAACGCCGCTTCCGCCTTCTCGATCAAACCGAGGATATCGCCCATCCCAAGAATGCGGGAAGCCAGGCGAGACGGGTCGTAGAATTCAACCGCGTCCAATTTTTCGCCGGTACCCAAAAATTTGATCGGCACCCCTGTAACCGAGCGGATCGAGATGGCAGCGCCGCCTCGGGCGTCGCCATCCATTTTTGTCAGCACCAAGCCGGTAATGTTCACATTGTCCTTAAAACCCTGAGCAATGTTCACAGATTCCTGGCCGATCATCGAATCCACGACCAGCAATACCTCGGAAGGTTTTACCTTGCTTTCAATTGCCCGCAATTCCGCCATCAATTCTGCGTCCAGTTGGGTTCGTCCGGCGGTATCCACGATCATCACGGTATAACCGCCTTTTTTGGCTTGATCCAACGCATGCGCTGCCAACTGGGGAGGTTTCATATTTGCTTCGTAGATCACCGGAACGCCAACTTGCTCACCAAGGATCTGCAACTGCTGAACAGCGGCCGGGCGGTACGGGTCCCCCGCCACCAGCATCACACGCTCTCCCTTGGCACGCAAAAAGCGCGCGATCTTGCCGGTGTGGGTGGTTTTGCCCGAACCTTGCAAACCGACCATCATCACTACGCGCGGTTTTTCTCCGCTAAAACTTAAAGGCGAAGGCTCGCCGAGCAGTTTTATCAACTCTTCATGGACGATCTTGATCACTTGTTGGCCGGGGTTCAGCGCTTTGCTTACTTCAGAACCTACGGCGCGTTCCTTTACCGCGGCAATAAAGCTTTTCACCACGCTATAGTGCACATCCGCTTCCAATAAGGCCATGCGCACTTCACGCATGGCAGCATCCACATCCGCTTCGGTCAATTTGCCGCGACGCTTTAAATTATCAAAAATGCCTGTCAGGCGATTGGTCAGATTTTCAAACATGCTTTTTTCCGGTCAAAATTTTTTTTGTAGGTTATTGTACCTTACACCGGCGCGAAGATCGCGCTGTACACCGCCACAAGCGAAGCGATGAAGATCACCACCGAAGCGATGGTTGTAAACCAGCGCTGAAATGGGTTGTTTTTATACTCACCCATCAGGTTTTCATCATTTGCCAGCTTTAGCAAGTAATAAAACACCAATGGCAATGCGATCGCGTTGATCATTTGGGTCACCACCGCGATCTGGAACAGGTTGAACTTGCCAATCAGCACGATCAACATGGCAACGACCAGTTGGAAGCCATACAGAACAAAAAAGGTTTTGCTCTTCTTAAAATCATCATCCAAACTGCCCGATACGCCAAAAAATTCCGCAAAGGCATACGCGGTCGTGAGAGAGACGATCACCAGTCCCATAAAACCGGCATTGAGGATACCCACCGAAAACAAGGTGCTGGCCAATTTTCCCGCAAACGGCTCGATCGCCAAGGCAGCCTGCTCGCCTGAATCCAGCGCGATGCCGTTTTTGTACAAGGTTGTCGCGGTCGCAACGATCATAAAAAAAGAGAAGAAATCGGTCAGGAAGGCGCCCCAGTAGGTCTCCATTTGGGAGAGGTGCACCTTGCCTTTTTCGATCTTTTTATCGTACGCAAAGCTGCTGATGAAGAATTGGCCCCACGGGGTAAGGGTGGTTCCCAATACGCCCAGGCCAATGATCAGGTATTCCCGCATATAGCCGGGCGTAAAGTCCACTCCGTGCGGGTACACCAGGTTCGAGATCGCCTCTCCCCAATCGGGTTGGGCCTTAAAAGCGGAAAAAATGTACACCACAAACAATAAACTGGCAAAAAGCATTATGTTTTGGGTGAACTTATAGCTGCCGCGGGTAATGACCCAAAACGACAAAGCGACAATGAAGATGATCGCCGGGATCTCAGGGATGCCGAACATACCGCTGGTCACTTTTACCGCGCTGATCTCGGTGACAAGGGTGCCGATGTTGGCGAACAATAATGCTCCAAACATCAGCAAGGCCGCGCGCACACCGAATTTCTCGCGGATCAGGTCGGCAAGCCCGCGGCGGGTGATAATGGTAAGCCGCATGCCCATTTCTTGTGTGACCCCCAGTAACAAGGTCAGGATCGGTAACAGGAACAAGATCGGATAGCCCAGCTTGGCGCCCGCGATGGAATAAGTGGCTACACCGCCGGCGTCATTATCGGCAATGGCGGTGATGGTAGCCGGCCCGAACACCGAAAGAAACAACAGGATCGAACGCCACCAGCGTTGCAGAAAGTTTTTGCGTGGTCTCTCTTCCATAGATCAGCCTTATCAGTGGTAAAAACGCGGAATGCGTTTTTTCCAGGCAGTAGGGATGATCTTGTCCAAGGCATCATCAGCGGTGACAATTCCCAACAGTTTGTTGCTTTCATCAACCACCGGTACAGCCAGCAGGTCATACTTGTTGATGATCTGCGCGACCGTATCCTGGTCATCCAAGGCGTGCACCCGCTTGGGTTTTTCATCCATAAAGTCGGCCACTTTTTCTTTTGGCTTGGCAAAGATCAGTTCTGTCAGCGAAAAAACCCCCAACAAATTCTCATCGGTATCGGTTACATACACATAGATCAGCGTCTCGATCTCGGATGCTTCTTCCCGCAGCACCTTGATGGCCTGCTCGGCGGTGATATCCGGCCGGACGGTCGCGTAATCGGTGGTCATAATGCCGCCAGCGGTATCATCCGGAAAGCGCATCAGCATCTTCACTTCTTCCGCTTCTTCACTCTCCATCAGCGATACCAGCCTTTGGCTGCGCTCCTCGGGCAATTCCGCCAAAATGTCGGCCGCCTCATCGGGGTCCATCTCTTCCAGAACATCGGCCGCCCTTTCGTCGTCCATGTTCTCCAACAGGCTTACGCCGAATTCCGTCTCCACCTGCTCCAGCGTATCGGCAACTTGCTCTACATTCATCGCGTCCAAAAATTGGCTGGTTTCCAGCTTGTTCAGGTCGCTCAAAATCTCGGCCAGGTCAGCCGGGTGCAGTTCCGCAAGGCTTTCGGCAGGAACCTTTAACCGCATAAATTGGTCGTGCGCCAACAATTCCACATTATCCCAGGCAATAAAGTTGTCCTTTATTGGCAGCTTCAGCCCGTTTACAACCTTGCTGGTGATATTTTTTAAAGGAGTACGCCGAATCAAACCCAGCATGCCTACATCTACATTGGTCACATACAGGGTGTTTTGGTGGCGCATTAATTGCAAATCATTCACCCGAACCACCCGAGCGCCATCGGTATCGATGATCTGTTTGTCCAGCACATCGCGGGCCAAAAATATATCCTTGTCCTCGTTCAGCGCGTAATCAGGGAT
>SXKT01000022.1 GCA_005778035.1 Chloroflexota bacterium | reverse complement strand
TCTTCCGAGCTTGCCAACCTGATCTTGGAAAAAGCCGGAGTAGCCCTGTTGCCTGGCAACTCTTTTGGAGATCGCGGAGAAGGATACCTGCGCTTGTCCTATGCCAACTCGATTGAAAATATCCGGCAAGGGATAGAACAGATCAGGGCTGTTCTTTAAACCCAATCCACACTTACCAAAAAACTTGCGGAATTAACCGCAAGTTTTTTTAATTGGGAACAATGAGTTTGAAGAGGTACTAATGACCCGAGAATACCTTTTGCCGGGTATGTATAATGTGATTAGATCCACGTTTAAAGGAGTGATCATGAAAAAAATTCTCACTATTCTTTTGGCCTTGTTTATTGCGGTAAGTACTACGTCAACCCCAGCCTTTGCGGCTGATCCTGTCGCAACAACCATTTACGGCACAATCTCTGCGATCAATACCGATGGAACCATTACCGTTGTCGGAAGCGACGGCATAACATACTCAGTGATTCTGCCAATCGGCACCGATCCAGCCTCTTTATTGGTTGGCAGCTTGGTCAAGCTAACCGGAACTATCGATGAATTGGGACTGTTGACCATTACCACAGTCGAATTCAACCAACGCACTGATGCCTATTATTGCTCCCAAAGCACAGACCCGCAGCCAGCCGGGCAAAAATTCGCCGATCTCTACGGGGCAGATTACCTGTACGTGCAATGGATGTTCTGCAACGATAATTTAGGGTTTGGCGAGATCAAAAACATGCTCAAGTTCAGCATGCTCACCGGAATCGACACCGCCACCTTGCAGGCTGCCAGGCTCTCCGGTATGGGATGGGGACAGATACGCAAGGAATATGATGTACCCAAAGCCAATAATGGCGCCAAGCCAGAAAAACTAACGGGCAACCAAAACCCCAACAAACCAGCCAACGGCAACAATGGCAACGGCAATGGGAATGGCACCAACGGGAATAACGGCAACGGTAACGGGAATAGCAATAAGCCCTAAATCGGCAAAATATTTGGCAAACAAACGCGGCAGGGATACATCCCTGCCGTGTTTTGATAATTTGACAACGTGCCCTCTACACGTTAGAATAGCGTTCTAATTGAATGGGCCTGTAGCGCAGTTGGGAGCGCGCCTCAATCGCACTGAGGAGGCCAGGGGTTCGAATCCCCTCAGGTCCACTCATCTCACGATTCGATGAACCCTTCGCATGAAGGGTTTTTGCTTAATTTGAGGCTACTTGGAACAAAAACATCCCTCCGCATTGATCTTTTTTGAAGCTACTTTGGCGGTGGTCATTTGGGGTGCCACATTTGTGGCCACCAAGATCGCCATCCAACAGGCAAGCCCCGTGACAATCGTATGGTTGCGGTTCTTAATGGGGACGATTATTTTGGGCGTTGTAACCCACTTTCGCAAGCAATTTGCCTTCCCAGCAGTATCAGACTGGCCTTACCTGATGTTGGTTGGGTTCATTGGGGTTACTTTTCATCAATACCTGCAGGCTACCGGCCTCATCACTGCACAGGCCACCGTTACCGCCTGGATCGTCGCCACCATCCCGATCTTTTCCGCCTTTCTGGGTTGGCTGTTCCTAAAAGAAAATTTTTCTCCACTGCGGGTTTTTGGCATCGCCATTGCAACCATTGGCGTGTTGTTGGTAGTATCCAATGGCAACCTTGCTTCCATCTTTACCGGTGGTTTTGGTACCCCTGGCGATTTTCTGATCCTGGTTAGCGCGGTCAACTGGGCGGTTTTTTCAATATTATCCCGCAGGGGTTTGCAAAAATACCCCCCCACTTTGATGATGTTCTACGTTATGCTGACTGGCTGGTTGTTTTCTACCATTTGGCTGTTCGGGTTTGGCCCCGGCCTGCAAGAAATCGCGGGGTTGAACGCCCTCACATGGATCAACATCCTGATCCTCGGCATCTTTGGCTCTGGCATTGCCTACATCGCCTGGTACGATAGCCTTCAATCACTTAGCGTTACCCAGCTTAGCGTGTTCATTTATATCGAACCTCTGGTCACAACGCTGATAGCCGGGTTGTTCCAATACACCGGGTTGTTCCAAAAATTGGGCATCAGGGAAGAGATCACCCTTGCGGTTTTGGTAGGTGGCGGGCTTACAATTTTAGGCGTTTATCTGGTGAATTTACGCCAAAATAATTAAAAAGGGCGCAAGGTAACCTTGCGCCCTTTTCACACTTCCTATTTTGACATCACTTTAAATTCTATTTGATAATTTGCGATGACGTTGCTCGCAGGGGATGGCGCCACACCCGAATTGTCTGAGTAATTACCACATGGGCCCAAGGTGAAGTCCATGTTGATCCCTATTTCCTCTGAGCTTGGGTTCCCCTTGACGAGATATTCGTATCTTATTGTGGTTTGTTCGGACCCATCATTTGTGATCGTTCCCTCTTTTGATTTAAATATCAGTTGAATAGGCTGATCCGTCCTAATAGCCGGATCGCAAATCAAATTTTCGAAATCTTCAACGGTTTTTAGGATAGAGAAATTTTTTATCGATAGTACGAACGTTAATACCCCATCATTGATCTTTGCGCTCAAAACTTTTACAACCGGAGTAATTTTTTCGTTTCCCTTACTTGACACAACTTTCGCAGGAAAGGGATCGGTCGGTCCTGTCGATAAAACAGCCTGGAAATCTTTTTTACCAAGATATAATCCGATTGCGATTGCCAAAATAATCGTCAGGATTATGAATATTTTCTGTAGATTTTTGTTCATGATATCCTCATTTAACTGAGGGATTTTTTCATATCCCCCAGCAATATTTTTTTCGGTATAAATTTCTGCGATGAGATTGTATAAGCGTTCCAGTCAGTCCCTTGATAGCCGGAAACATCGGTATACCAGTATCGACCAGATATGTAGGACAAGCTTGCTGATACCGTACACGAACTTGCGTTGGCGCATGTTTTTACCGAACTTGTGTACCGATTCCCGGTGACATCTTTGATACCTGCGACAATTTTCAGGCTTGGATGCGAACTTGCGCAGGAAATGGATCCTTTTCCTACGACTGTTGTACCGGATTTAACAGGATTGTATGCGGTTATCCCACAATCCAACAAAACCATTGGAGAAACTGGAGGTGTTTTGTCCAATGCGGATACATTTGTAATGTACGCCATCGAAATCAGAAACAAAATTATTCCAACTGTAACCTTAAACCTGAACATCATAACATTATTCTCCTGTAATTTGGTATTGAGGTTTTAGAACTCTATTTTATAACGGACGTTACATTATTACATTGTGACACATGTAACATTATTATAATAATTTATTACATAACAATCATGTTCACCTACCACACCCACCACCAAACTCCGGTGGCTTTTTATGGTTGTTGAAGCACCTTCTCGCCCGGCACCTGCATCCGCACCCTCGCACATAACGAACAACGCACCGTATTGCCGGCCTCTTTCCTTACGTTTTTTTCGCTTTCCCCCGGTTTGAACCCTTTGATGCAACAATTTTCTATTCTTTCGTAAACTTGGCTAAAAAAACTGCACCCCAAAAGTTGGACATAAACAACTTTTGGGGTGCAGTTCAGTGTACATTGCACCTTCACAAATCCAAAACGAACTTACAATTTGGCGAACCTGCTTACTACCACCGCCGCGCCTGGCAAGGTCACTTTGTCGCCGGTAAGCATTTCCGCCGGCGATTTTCCACTTTCCTTGGGTGAGCCTTGGTAAATGAAAATGGGGGTTCCTTCCACTGCGGATGCCAGATTCACGTATGCCTGGCCGGTCAGGTATCCGGCGCTATCCAACGAACAACTGGTAACCCAACCGATCACCTTGCCTTTTTTGTCTACAACGGGGTCGCCGTTGTGGGCCATGCGTTGCCCCAATTCGGTAAAACTGAATCGCACCACCACCCCGGCGCGGCTCTTCTCTCGGGCCATAAAGGCTTCGCGCCCAATGAACCAAGGCTTGTACACCTTGACATAAGATCCAAACCCGCCTTCTGCTACCCCAAGGTCGCGCTGGCCTTTGCCAGATCCCAAACCCATTTCATGGCCATACAGCGGCAAGCCAGCTTCCGTTCGCAGGCTATCACGTGCGCCCAGGCCGATCGGTTTTACGCCGAATTTCTCCCCTGCCGCCAAGACTGCAGTCCAAAAGGGAGCCGCCTGCTCGGGGTGCACAAACAGCTCAAAGGCCATTTTCTCACCTGTGTAGCCCGTCCGCGAAACGATCAGGTCAAACCCGCCTACCTTGGCGTCACAGAGCTCGGTTCGTTTGAGCTTCATGATGCGCGCCTTTGTTTCAGCATCGCAGCCCATCGCCAGCAAGGTGTCGCGGCTTTTTGGGCCTTGCAAAGCGATATCCACCCGCATCTTTTCGCCGCTGCTTTCGGCACGCAAGTTGGTGATTTCGGCTTCGTAGCCATACACGCGTGCCCAAGGTTTGCGGTTGTCGATCTTTACTTTGCCATCCCGCACACTCTCCAGCCAGGTACGGTCCTTATCATCGTTTGAGGCATTCACTACCACCAGGAACCTGTCGCTGCCACGGCGATACACCAGTGTATCGTCGATCACATCAGCGTCGGGGGTTAGGAAGTGAGTGTAAAGGCTTTCTCCGGGCAGTAATCCGCCGCAATCGTTACCACAGACCGCATCCAAAAAGGAAGCGGAATCGGCTCCGGTCACTTCGTACACACCCATGTGGCTCACATCAAACAAACCAGCCGCCTGGCGGGTTGCCAAATGTTCTTCTTTTACTCCGCTATATTGCACTGGCATTTCCCACCCGGCAAACGGCACCATACGACCGCCCAACGATTTGTGCAACTCGAATAACTTGGTGCGCTTCAGGCCAGCATCAGCCTCAACCCAGGTAAATTCGGGCAGGGCATTGCCTTTCCCTTGTGGATCACCAATAGACCATGGTTTCTCGTTCTGTGACCTTGGCGCTTCCTTCGTGGCCGCCCTTTCTTTCACTTCTGCAACTGTAACAGGGCCGGGCAATCGGGTAGGGCTAAAGTCCTTAGAGCCATCAAACAGCAGAGACATATACCCATCAGATAAATCGCGCAGCCAGGTAGCAAACGCATTACCAACCGCGGTATCAACCTCAACCTGGTATGCTGAATCACCGGTTTGGGCCAAGGTCAAAGCGACCTCTCCATTGGGCGTGCTGGCGCTTGTGCGCATATGGCTTCCTATTTTTAATTGGCTCATATCATCATGAACCAAAAAGTCGAGGAATTGGCGGACACGTTTGCCAGATAATTGGTAGTTACCACTGGAAGCCTTGTCATCCACAAAATAAAAATGTGGATATTCATGCTTGTCGCCTGAATAGTCCGTCGCGCTGGATTCGGCCAACGCGCGAACCTTGTTTTTGACATCATTGAAGACCTTGAAATCTACCTTGGCCCTGCGCGCTTTTCCTTTTCGGACGGTGTCTACGCTGTGCGGAGCGCACGCCAATAGCAGGTCTGAAATAAGGTTTGCGAGTTGCGCGCTCTTGGCTTCATCAAAGCCGCGCTGTGTGATCCAGGGTGTTCCCAAACGGATACCACTCGGATCAAGCGAGTTTTTATCCCCCGGAATGGTATTTCGGTTAACCACAATTCCCGCGATATCCAAAATTCGGGCGGCCTGGTCACCGCTGAGGGTCGTACCATCTTCACCCTTGATAGCGCTGCAATCCACATTTATCAGATGGGTATTGGTGCCACCAAAAGGCACTCTCAAGCCACGTTGTACAAAGGTATCTGCCATGGCCTTGGCATTCTTCAACGTTTGGGCTTGCAAGTTTCTAAATTGTTCACTCTTGGCCAATTTAAAGGTCAGCGCCAGGGCTGCGAAAATGTGTACGTGAGGGCCGCCTTGCTCACCGGGGAAAACCGCGCGGTCGATCTTCTTCATGATCGCCGGATCAGTGCTCATCAGGATCGCCCCACGGGGGCCATCCAGGCTTTTGTGGGTGGTAGACATTACCACATGGGCAAAACCGATCGGTGAGGGCACTGCGCCACCGGCAACCAAACCACCGATGTGCGAGATATCCGCGAGCAAATACGCGCCAACCGCGTCAGCGATCTCGCGGAACTTCTTCCAGTCGGGAACAAAGGAGTAGGACGAGAACCCGGCGATCAGCAATTTTGGCTTATGCTCCATCGCCAATGCCATGATCTTTTCGTAATCAAGTTTCTCGGTTTCATCGATGCCATAATGCACAGCCTTGTAATACTTACCGCTGCGGTTTACCGATGAACCATGGCTAAGGTGGCCGCCGTGCAACAAGTTCATACCCAGCACGGTATCGCCTGGGCTGATGAGAGCGTGGTACACCGCGTTATTGGCTGGGGCACCACTCAATGCCTGCACGTTCACCAAGATCTTTTCGGCTGGCACACCATTTGCGGCAAACACTTCTGCGCAACGGCGTATTGCCAAAGACTCTACAACATCCGCGTACTCTACACCCTTGTAGTAGCGGGGGTCTGAGTAACGGCGATAATGCGATAACCGGTCAGCATAGTTCAAAATATCTTGCTCCGACATCAAACGCATTTCATCATCCGGGTATCCTTCCGAATAGATGTTTTGGAATGCTGAACCCATCGCTTCGCGCACAGCCAGCGGCGCTTGGCTTTCAGAGGCGATCAGGATGATCTTCCTGGCTTGCCTTTCTTCTTCCAACTGGGTTAGTTCATAAACCTCGGGGTCGAGGTCTTTTAGCGAGCCACGAAAAATGTGATCAGCCATTGTTGTCTCCTGCTATCGATATGGTGAAATTTGTCTGACAATTGAATTTTAGGCAGTATCCCAAAGACGGTCAAGTGATATTACTCACAAATTTGCAGCCCTCCATACGATCTAACAAGCTGAGTCGTCTGGTAATACGGTGATCACATCCGGTTGGTTGGGGATCAAACACAAAAACTCAAAGTTGTCTTCCCCAATATTGGTGTACCAGTGTGGTACGTTCGCTGGAATATAAACCACATCCCCTGCCGAGACCTCATAGGTATTGTCGGCGATCCCGATCCTTGCCTTGCCTTTTAACACATACTGTTCGTGCTCAACGCTATTGGTATGCCTAGGCATTCCGCCACCTTTTTGCATGATGAATTTTCGCATCGCAAAGTTGGGGCCTTCCTTTTCGGAGATCAATACCTGGCGTACGGTTCCAGTACCTGCTTTCACTTCAACACTTTCAACATCCTTGGAATGGATCACTTTCATGTACTTCTCCTTTATTAGTCAGGATTTCGCCAGACCGCCATTTTGTACGCGCCACACCCGCGAGTGGGAAATAAAATCAGGGGTGTAGGCGTCGGCGTCTGTAGTGGTCAGGATCGCCTGGTCATATTCGCCCAGTTGCCTTAACAATGCCGCCCTGCGTGAAGAATCGATCTCTGACATGACCTCGTCCAACAATATGACCGGGCTTTCGGATGTCACATTTTTCATCCATTGGTATTCGGCCAATTTCATCGATAATAGCGCTGTCTTGACCTGGCCCCGTGAACCAAAATCACCCAGATCAATCCCCGAGCAAAGCAAGCGCAGGTCATCTCGATGCGGGCCAACCAGCGTAATGCCGCGGCGCAATTCATCCAACCGGCTGGCCTTTAATGCCAGATCCAACACATCCTTTACTTCGGCAATTTGGATCGCTGCTGGCAAATGGGAGCCGGCGGTCTTGTGGCTGATCCGTGCCATGTAGTTCAGCTTCAGGTCTTCCTTATGCTCAGATAGTATGGAATGAACGGATTGGGCGATCGGGTCGATAGAACGTAAAGCATTCGCCCTTGCCGCCACAATTTGGCTACCCCATTCAACCAATTGCTGGTCCCAAAATGCCAGCTGGCTGCTATCTCCTCCCCGCTCCATTAGCTCCTTTAGCAACGCATTTCTCTGGGCCAATACTTGCTGATACTTGCTAAGCGCTTTGGCATAACCGGGAATCACTTGCGCCAAAGTCAGGTTCAGGTATCGTCGTCGCACCTCCGGACCCAGTTCCATTATGGAAAACATTTGGGGGATAAACAGAACCGATATAAAGGTACCGATTGCCGCACTGGGTGGTTTTTTTACCCCGTCGATCAAGATCTCCTTGCGGGTACGGGCAATGCCGGCAGCATTGGTCTCCTGAATGACGCGGACCTCCATTTTTATCTTTTTGCCTTTTTTTTCCATTTCCGCCACTATGCGGGCAACCGCGGGTGAGTTTTCCAATTCCTTGAATTGGATCAACTGCTTATCCGCAGAGGTTTGAAAAGACGAAAAAGTAGCCAGATAATAGATCGCCTCTAATATGCTGGTCTTGCCTTGGGCATTGCTGCCAACAAACAAAACGGTACGTTCTGGCAAAGCAATATCCACCCGTTCTATATTACGGAAATGATGGAGGGATAAATGGTTGAGGCGCATGTGATGTAATTATATTAAAAAAGCCGGCGTTCTACCGGCTTTGTTTGGCAATTAAACAGTATCGGGCACTTCACCTTCAGGCTTCCAAATTTTTGTAGCCAGGTCTGTGAACAATACCCCATTCAGGTGGTCGATCTCGTGCTGGAAGATACGGGCGGTCCAGTCTTTTAACTTTAGTGTAACCGGCTGCCCGTGACGGTTTTGGCCTTTTACAGTGATGGCAAGGTGCCTGTCAACATCTCCGAGATACCCAGGGATCGAGAGGCAGCCCTCGGTTCCGATCTCCATCTCTGCGCTTTTTCGGGTTATCTCAGGGTTGACGATCGTGTACAAACGCTTCTTCAAGTCGGCATCATCCTCAGAGCTTTCCGCCGCCTCTTCATCTTCGTAGTATTCCACCACAATCACCTTTTCCAATACACCGATCTGAGGGGCGGCCAAGCCTACACCTGGAGCCTCGCGCATGGTTTCCACCATATCATCGATCAATTTTTGCAGGTTGTCATCAAACTTGGTCACCTTTTGGGTTTTTTTGCGCAAAACCTCGTT
>SXKT01000021.1 GCA_005778035.1 Chloroflexota bacterium | reverse complement strand
GACTGGATGCCGGCGCGGAAAACCTCGGCCTCGAAAGCCGCGTAACCCATTGCCAAACCGGCGATCGCCCTGGCGCTCATATCTACTTTTTGGATGTCCAAAGATTGCAAAGCTACGCCCACTCCTGAAAGCAGGTCGATGGAGACCAACCATTGCCCAGCTGAGGTTAGCAGGTCTAACCCAACCGGCACCACCACAAAAGCACCATACAGGATGATGACCAGCATGGGAATGCCGCGCATCATCTCTACATAGAAAGTAGCAAAGTTATAGTACAGAACATTTTTTGAAACCCGGCCGAGGCCCAGAAATAACCCACCCAACAATGCCAGCGAATATGCCGTTAGAGTAACCCGTATCGTGGTTACGACGCCTTCTCCAATGTAGGAGATCGCTTCGTTGTATGTTTCATTGGTAATGAAATTAAAAATAATCAGTACTGTGCCAAAAGCAATCGTTAATGCCCACCACGGCCACTTAGACATATTCCCCAATGCGGGGATGATCTTGCCTTCTTTGGTTGGTTCAAGCGAAGCGTTCAATGTCGCCTCCAAAAAGAGTAGGGGCTTGCCAAGAATTTTTTGGCAAGCCCCTTCGTTATAAACTAATTACTGTGCAGGAACGAAATCAACAAACCACTTTGTGTACAGTTTGTCGAGCTCGCCGCTGGCGCGCATGGCATCGAGTGCTGCATCCACAGGGGCGATCAGGTCGCTACCTTGTTGGTATACGAAGCCCAGGTCTTCTGAAGTGAGCAGTTCATCGAGGTGTTTGAGTTTGCCCTTGTTGATGGCCATGTAACCCAAAGCAACGGGTTGGTCTACTACGATTGCGTCAATATCCTTTGAGAGCAAAGCCATAACGGCGGCGTCAAAGGTTTCGAAGGATTTCACACGGTCTTCGCCGGCGATCTCGATAGCCTTGGCTTCGTTGCTGGTACCAATTTGGGAGGCCAGAATGATGCTGGCATCGGCGGTGATAGCCTTGGAGTCAGCGAAGCGGTCTTCATCGGCACGGACCAAGAAAACCTGGCCATAGTGCATGTAGGACTGCGAGAAAGCAACTTTCTGCTTGCGCTCTTCGGTAATGGTCACACCATCAGCGACGACATCGTATTCACCGGCGGCGGCAGCCTCAAAGATACCTTCCCATGCAGCCTCTGTAAAAACTGGCTTGCAGTTCAACAAAGCGCAGATCTGGGTCCAGGCGTCATAGTCCCAGCCATTGCCGGCATTGGTAGATGCATCAATGAAGTTGAACGGGGGGTAGGCGTTTTCCACCGCGATCTTTACCTCACGGCCACCCAGATCGGGCAAGCCAGCGCTTTCAGCAGCGGGTGCTTCAGCAGCGGGGGCTTCGGTAGCGGCAGCCGGCGCACAGGCGGCCAATACGAAAGCGGCGATCAGCAAAACGGACAAAATTCGTAATACTTTCATTTTCATCTCCTCTTTTTGAACTTTGGTTAATGTTGCGATTATACACAAAATTTGGTGACAAACCACATACATTTATTCCGATATGAGCAAATGGAATTATTACCTTTTCTGATATGAGCATTTTTATCGTCAATGGATGCCATAATAATCTCAAACCTATGGATGGAGGAACGAATGAGACTTGCCAATTTGGTTGCTGTGATAACAGGCGGAGCCAATGGGATAGGAAAAGCTACCGCCAGGAAATTTTTAGCCGAAGGTGCCAAGGTGGTGATCGGCGATATTGACCCCAATGCCGGCAACAAAGCCGCCGAGGAGCTTGGCTCTGGTTGCACCTTCCTACATTTGGACGTGTCTGATGACGAACTCGTATCCGGCTTCTTTCGTGATGTTATGAACCAATTCGGCAGGATCGATGTGCTGGTCAACAATGCCGGTATTATGCGGGACAAACAGTTGACCAAGCTTACCAAAGAGGGCCAATTCATCAAACTAACTCCACCCGAGTTTGATCAAGTGATCAAGATCAACCTGAGGGGTGTATACCTTTGTACAGTAAGCGCGGCAGAGTATATGATCCGACAAAAAAGCGGGGTGATCCTCAATGCCAGTTCGATCGTGGGGTTGGATGGCAATTTTGGCCAAACAAATTATGTTGCGTCAAAAGCCGGGGTTGTGGGCATGACCAAGGTATGGTCGCGAGAATTGGGACGCTATGGGATCAGAGTGAATGCCGTTGCACCGGGTTACATTTTGACCGATATGTTGCGGCAAGTACCCGAAGAGACCCTCAATAATATGGCGAACAAAGTGCCATTAAAAAGGTTGGGCACACCCGAGGATATTGCCAACGTATATTGTTTTTTGGCAAGCGAAGACGCAGCCTACATCAGCGGGGCTGTCATTAGAGTGGATGGCGGGGCAGTAGCGGGAACGTAAAAAGATTGAGAGGTTCTTGTGGGCCCGGCTGGACTCGAACCAGCGACCAAGAGATTATGAGTCCCCTGCGCTCACCACTGCGCCACGGGCCCTAATTACCAACTTGCAAATTTGAGAAGAACAGAGCGGGAGACGGGATTCGAACCCGCGAATATCAGCTTGGAAGGCTGATGCCTTACCGCTTGGCGACTCCCGCTTGGACCTTGATTTTACCTTGTAGGTCATACATGGTCAAGCGTTGCCCATGCCAACTATCCTTACTTTAACACCACCAACCAAATTGGCATCCATGGTTTTGTTGCCTTATAATTCAGACATTAAATAACAAATTCCAGGAAACCAATAATGGCATACACCCCTACCCGAGACAGGGTCTCTCCAGACCAGATCAACACCAACCCCTTGCGCAGGCCTGAATGGATCAAAGTGAAGCAGCCAAAAGGCGAAGTCTTTGAGAACTTGCAGACCCTCATGCGCTCAAAATCTCTTTTTACGGTTTGTGAAGAAGCAATGTGCCCGAATATGGGTGAGTGCTGGGGTTCCGGCACCGCTACCTTTTTGATGTTAGGCGACGTTTGCACCCGATCTTGTGTTTTTTGCGACATCAAGCACGGCAAGCCCCAGCTGATCGATTGGGACGAACCGGAGCGGGTTGCCCAGGCGGTAAAGTCTATGAACCTCAAGCATACGG
Organism: Chloroflexota bacterium; assembly: GCA_005778035.1. Taxonomy (GTDB): domain Bacteria; phylum Chloroflexota; class Anaerolineae; order Anaerolineales; family Villigracilaceae; genus UBA5195. The sequence continues at coordinate 48,309 of SXKT01000021.1, read as the reverse complement.
TCATCACTTCAGTAAACCGCGATGAGCGGCGTGATGGTGGCGCTCCAGTGTTCGCGATGGTCATTCGCCGCATCCGCGAGATCCACCCGGGTTGCTCGATCGAGGTGCTCATCCCGGATTTCAAAGGCTCCGCTGAAGCACTTAAGATCGTCATGGACTCACGACCTGAGATCCTGAACCACAACGTAGAGACTGTGCCAAGCATGTTCAAATCGATCCAACCCCAAGACAACTACAAGTGGGCCGAAAAAACCCTGACCAATGCCAAGAAGATGGACCCCGAGGTTTTAACAAAATCCGGCCTGATGGTTGGCTTGGGAGAATCGATTGATGAGGTGAAAACCACCATGCGCGATATGCGCAGCTGGGGGGTCGATATTTTGACCATTGGCCAATATCTCCAGCCATCCAAGCGCCACTTTCCTATTTCGCGCTATTACAGGATGGAGGAGTTCGGTGAGCTGAAAGCGTTTGGGTTGGATCTGGGATTCAAATGGGTTGAATCTGCTCCCCTGGTGCGCTCTTCTTACCATGCTTACGAACAGGTTCGGGAACTGAGCATTGTGCACCGCAAGCTCTACGGCGGCTAATAATACGAAGGGGAAGCCCCGCTAACCAAGTCATCCAATTGCTCCAATGTTAGCTCAGCCATGGAGTTTACCCGTATGGAATAGCCGGTTATTTGCAAATGCTTGGTAACCGGATTGGGGATGAGAACAACGTGAATACCGGCCCGATTGGCGGCGATGACGCCGTTGTTAGAATCCTCAAAGATGACCAATTCATCCTTGGCCAAACCAAGTTTTTCCTGGGCCAGCAAAAACAGATCCGGTTCCGGTTTGACCTGCTTGACCAGATCGTTCGTAATGACCTGGTCGAACAAACCATCCAAACCGAACTGCAACAGAAACCGGTTGACCCAACTCGCTGACGAGCTGGAGGCGATGGCGAGCCTTAGCCCATACACTTTTGCATTTCCGATCATTTCGCGAACACCGGGTAGTACAAACATATGTTTGTACTCACTTTCCTTTTCGGCTTGGTACATTTCGTAAAAATCAGCTTCAGACAATGTCCCTACCGGCAGGGAATTGGCAAGGGTCTTATACTCATGAAAATCAGCATGGGAGTGTGTGCCAACGATCTTGCCAAATGTCTCCTCCCGCAGGTCCATCCCATAGCGTTGATATACCCGTTGCAAACCTTTGAATGCGGGGGATTCGGTATCGATGACCAGACCGTCAAAATCGAAGATCAATCCTTTTAGTTTCATATCGTTCCATTCTTAAATAAAAAGCCGGGGTGTTGGTTGCCCCGGCTTTAGGTCATTGAAAGTTTCTTAGAAGGGGCTGATCAGGGCATTGGATACCCAAGCGAACAACGGCGCCGGCACCAAGCTAAGTGCTACAGTGGCTACTACGCAAGAACCGATCGCCCAATAAGCCAAGCGATCCTGGATGATCACAGGCGCGCCTTCTTTAAAGTACATGGTGACGATCACCCGAAGGTAATAAAAAGCTGATACCAGGGATGTAAGCACACCGACGATGGCAAGCCACAACACGTTACCTTCCATCACGGCGCGAAACAGGTAGAACTTGCCTACCAAACCGAGTGTAGGCGGGAGGCCGGTGAGTGATAGCATAAAAACAGCCATTGCAAAAGCCAGGAGTGGATATTTCTTACCCAATCCGGCGTAATCTGCCAGGCTAAGCCCCTTGCCTTCTTCGCGTTCCAACATCATCAGCACGCCCCACGAACCAAAACTGGCCAGGGTGTAAGCCACCAAGTAGAATAGCCCCGCCGAGATCGCGGTAGCCCGTACGGCTTCATCCGCGAAGGGTACGAAGGCCATCAGAATGTACCCAGCCTGGGCAATGCTGGAGTAGCCCAGCATACGTTTCATATCGGTTTGGGCTACGGCAGTGATGTTGCCAATGATCATGGTGAGGGCGGCAAGAACAGCGATCACGGGTGCAAGGTCGGCTGCCAGCGAAGGGAAGAGGGATGAAAACACGCGCAACAAGGCGGCGAATCCGGCGGCTTTTGCGCCGGCTGCCATGAACGCTGTTACGGAAGTTGGCGAGCCCTGGTAAACATCAGGAGTCCACATATGGAATGGCACCATTGCCACCTTGAAGCCAAAGCCGATGAGCAAGAGGGCGGCCCCAATGGTGAGCAAGGTGAGGTTTGCGGTACCTTGCGCGATCGACGCGATGATGGCGGCAAAAGCGGTACTTGTGGTTGCGCCAAAGATCAGGGCGATGCCGAACACGATGAAACCGGTGGCGTAGGAACCGAGCAAAAAGTACTTGATGCCCGCTTCTTCAGATTCCTCTTTTTGGATGGAAAAGGCTGCCAAAATATAAAGCGGAATGGAAAGCAACTCAAGGGCAAGGAAGGTGATGATCAGGTCGGTTGCCTGGCCCATCAACATCATGCCGGCTACACTGAACATGATCAACACATAATATTCACCACGGTCGATCCCCATCCGTTTGTTGTAACCATACGCGAAGGCAACACTCAAAATGCCTGTCAGCAAAAATAATACGTTCAGGAAGTTAGAAAATCCATCTAACGCGACCATGCCACCAAAACCGGAAATGGTATTGCCCAGCTGGCTGATGGCAAGCCCCATAGTTAGCGCAAAACCGAAAGCCGCAAAAAAACCGATCTCTTTTTGCTTCCCCTTGGGGTAAAAAACCTCAAGCAGCAGCAATAAACAGGCAAAAGCAACCAAAACACTGATCGGCAAGATGGAGTAAAGGTCAATTTGGGTCATAACAACTCCGACTTTCCCCCCGCCGGGTTACCGGCAGGGGATGATATGAGAATTAACCGCCGATGACAGCCTGGAACGGGATGAGGAGCTTTTCCACCGCAGGCGCGATCAGGTTGAAGAATGGAGCGGGGTACAGACCGATCCAGAAAATGAAGACGAGCAAAGGAAGCAAGGTGATGATCTCACGCGCATTCAGGTCACGAAGTTCGTGGCCATGGTGCTTTACTTCTTCTACGATCTTGCCGGCTGGGCCAAGGAACATTTTTTGGAACATGTACAGAATGTAAATGGCAGCCAAGATGACACCAATAGCAGAGAGGATCGCGTAAATGGGCGACCCAAAAGCCTTTGAACCAAAGGCGCCCAACAGGATGGTGAACTCACCTACAAAGCCATTGAGGCCGGGCAAACCCATCGAAGACAGCGCTACGATCAGCATCAAGGATCCATAGACGGGGGTGATCTTCCATAAGCCGCCATACACCGCGATCTCGCGGGTGTGGGTCTGTTCGTAGATCATGCCAACCATAAGGAACAATGCCCCGGTGCTTAAGCCGTGGTTGATCATTTGTAAAATGGCGCCTTCGATACCCTGGGCGTTGAGCGCGAACATGCCCAGCATGACGAAACCAAGGTGGCTTACAGAGGAGTATGCGACCAGTTTCTTTACATCTTTTTGGCTATAGCTAACGGCCGCGCCGTACAAAATACCGATCACCGCAAGCACGGCGATGGTTGGGGCTGCCGCATATGCAGCCTCTGGAAAGAGTTGCAAATTGAAGCGCAAGAAACCGTAGGTACCCATCTTCAGCAATACACCCGCCAAGATGACCGAACCGGCAGTAGGAGCTTCTACGTGGGCATCGGGCAACCAGCTGTGTAACGGCCACATCGGAACCTTGATCGCGAATGCAGCTGTGAAGGCAACGAACAGCCACATTTGGATATCCGCCGGAATACCGCCTTTTGCCACCAGATCGGGCACCGAGAAGGTGCCCTGATTGACACCGAGCCACAGGATGGCAAGCAACATCAGGATGGAGCCGGCCATGGTGTACAGGAAGAACTTGACCGCGGCGTACAATCGGTTGGGGCCACCCCAAATACCGATCAGGAAGTACATTGGGACGAGGGTGAATTCCCAAAAAATGTAAAACAGGAACAGGTCTTGCGCCATGAAGACGCCCAACATACCAACCTCAAGCATGAGGAAGAAGACCATAAAGTCCTTGACCCGCTCTTCAACGGCAGTCCAGGTTGAGAGGATGGCGATCGGGGTCAGGAAGGTGGTGAGCAAAACCAGCAGGATGCTGAGGCCATCGATGGCCATGTAATATTTGATGTTCCAGCCGGCAACCTGGATCCAGTCATATTGGGAGACAAGTTGCAAATCTCCGGCCGGATCAAATTTACCCAATATCCAAAGGGAAATGCCAAAATTGATCAGGGCAGTTCCCAGTGCCACCCAGCGCAAGGTGTTCTTCGCTTCAGACTTGACGAGCAAAAGCACAAGCACGCCAAGCAGGGGGAAGAAGGTCACCAGATTGAGGGGTTCTAAAAGAAAGTTCATAGGTCGTCCTCTCAGCTTATTTGATCAGCAGGTAGCCGATGATAGCCACCACGCCAAGCATTACAGATAACGCGTAGCTGCGAACGAAACCGTTCTGCAACTTTCGCAGGTTGTTTGCGGAATATTGAATGGAACCAGCCAAAACACGGGAGATGTTATCCACGATACCCAGATCGATGGGGTTGGCCAGGAATTTGGTGAGCCACACAAAACCTGCGGCGATCACCGAATTGTGGAACCATTCGTGCCAGAAATCCCAATCAACCACCTGGGCAAAGAACTTGGCCAGGTCGGTATATCGGTCGATGATCAGGAATTTGTAACCCTCATCAACAAACCATTTGTTTTCCATTCCGGTGTATACAAAACCCAGCATTTTCTTCAACGGGTCAGGTTGGCCGGCTTCCAAAGGTTTCTTCATGTAAAGCAACCAGGATAGGAAGATGGCAACCAAGGCGATCACGGTTGAGACCAATGCCACTTGTACGTTGAACTCGCCTGGATGAATGGCGATGGTATGCTCTAACCAAGATGTAAGTGTGTGCAAGCCAGGCAGATTGAGCGCGCCACCAAACAAGGAAAGGAAGGCCAATACCATCAATGGCGCGGTCATGATCAGGGGGGATTCTTCCGCATGGTGGGCTACTTCGTGGCGGGGTTTTCCAAAGAATACCATCCAGACCTGACGGCCCATGTAGAAGGCGGTGAGGAAAGCAGCAGCCGACAACACCCAGTAAACATGGGGGAAGACATGGAAGGCGTCGGCCAGGATCTCATCCTTGGACCAGAAACCAGCGAACGGGAACAAACCAGCCAAAGCAACTGTACCGATCATGTACAGCCAAAACGTGACGGGCATTTGTTTGCGCAAGCCGCCCATATTGCGCATGTCACCGGGGTCAAACACCTCTTCGTGGCCTTTACCATGGTGGCCATGATGCGCCAGATGGTGATGGCCGCGCTCCATACCCAGGATGACGGACCCGGCGGAAAGGAACAACAAGGCCTTAAAGAAGGCGTGGGTGATGAGGTGGAACATGCCGGCGGCGAAAGCGCCCATGCCCACCGCCGCCACCATAAAGCCCAGCTGGCTGATGGTGGAGTAGGCAAGCACTTTTTTGATATCGTACTGGCCAACAGCAATGGTTGCGGCAAACAACGCGGTAAGCGCGCCAACAGTCGCGGTGATGTATTGCGCGTCGTGGCTAAGGGTAAAAATCGGCGCGCTGCGGGTAACAAGGTAAACGCCGGCTGTCACCATCGTCGCGGCATGGATCAATGCCGAAACAGGGGTAGGGCCGGCCATCGCGTCTGGCAGCCAAATGTAAAGGGGGATCTGCGCCGATTTGCCCGCCACACCAACCAACAGCGAGATGGTGATCCACAAGATCACCCAGGGCTCGGCGTGGGCAACCGCGGCAAAAACATTATCGAAGTTGGTGCTTTGGAACTGCCAGAACATCAGGAAAGCGGCCATCAGGAAACCAAAATCGCCTACGCGATTGGTGATGAACGCTTTTTTGGCGGCGTTTGAATTGGCAAAAGATGGCCGGCCAAGGGTATCGAAATCGTACCAAAAACCGATCAACAGGAAGGAACTAAGGCCTACACCTTCCCAGCCAACAAACAACATCATATAAGAATCACCGCTGACCAACACCATCATCATGGTGATGAACAGAGTGAGGAAGACAAAGAATCGCCTGAAACGCGGTTCGTCATGGTGGAAGCGAACATCTTCCTTCATATAACCGATGGCATAGATGTGGATCAATGTGCCCACGCCCGAAACGACCAGCATCATGGTGACGGACAAGGTGTCTACACGGAAGGTCCAGTCCAATGCCAGCTCGCCGATGTGGATCCAGTCGGCTACCTTTACGGAGACGGCTTCGTGATGGATGCCGATGGAATAGGCTTGCAACACTGCCACCACAAACGCAGCCGCGGAAGCCGACACAGCGATCGCGCCGATGCCATTTTCATTCAGTTTTTTTCCGATGGTAAGGTTGAGCAATAAACCAATGATCGGAAAGTATACGATCCAGGGCACAAGGTTGAAATATAAATTTGCGGTTTCCATATCGTTATCCCTTGAGCTGGTTCAATTGGTCAACGTCGATGCTTTGTTTCTTGCGGAAGATGGCTACGATCAACGCCAAGCCAACAGCAACTTCAGCGGCGGCCACCGTCATAACAAAGAAAACAAAGATCTGGCCATTGTGCACAACAGCCGGGTTGGCGCTGTGCATTTTGGCGAAGGCAACAAATGCAAGGTTGGCGGCATTCAACATCAGCTCGATGGACATAAAAATGACCAAAGAATTGCGTCGGATCAGCACCCCTACCGCGCCCGCCGAGAATAACACACCAGACAAAATGAGGTAGTAATTTACCGGGATCATCCCTATTTCCCTGACCCTTTCTTATCCTGCTTGGTCAGCACGATCGCGCCGATCATGGCGACCAAGAGCAAGAAGGAGGTGATCTCAAACGGAAGCAGGTAGGTGGAGAAGAGGCTAAAGGCCAAGGGTTGCGGTGCCGCATCGGCAAGCGTGGATTCCGCTGACAGACCTACTACCGGCACCTGAGTGGCAGCCATCCAGATCATCAAACCAAGCAAAGCCACCGTTAGCACGATCGCAGGCCACGCTTTTTGCAAGGTGATCTCCGCCTGAATATTTTCGGCGCCCAACAGCATAATAACGAAGAGGAACAACACCATAATGGCGCCGCCATAGACCGTTACTTGCGATAACGCGATAAAGGGCGAACCCAACATCAGGTAGAAAATGGCAACGGTAGCAAAGTTGAGCACCAGGTACAAGGCCGCGTAAACCGCGTTCTTGCTAACCAACATGCCAACCGCGGTGGTGACCGCGATAAGAGCCAAAACAAAGAATAAAATCAGTTCACCTGTCATCAGTACCAGCCTTAATCCGTGGGATCTTTCATTTCAGGGATGGAGCGGGTGAACATACCCTTTTCGGTAGCCATTGGAGTAGGTTGGCCGCCCGCTGGAACCGCGTCGATCAACATACTCTTGGTGTAAATGGCATCACGGCGGTCGGTATAGGTTAGTTCATAATTGTCACCCAGTACGATCGCCTCGGTGGGGCAGGCGTCTTCACAATATCCGCAGTAGATACAACGGAGCATATTGATCTCGTATGTGCTGGCAAAACGCTCTCCAGGAGAATAACGATTCTCATCGGTATTTGGCGATGCTTCCACAAAAATGGCATCTGCCGGGCAGGCGGCGGCACACAAAGCGCAACCAATGCATTTCTCCAAGCCGTTATCGTACCGCTTCAATTCATGTCGGCCGCGATACCGTTTCGCTACCGGGCGTTTCTCCTCGGGATATTGCACCGTGACCGGCTTTTCCAGAATGGTGAACAGTACCGTCTTTAAGCCATGGGCAAACTCAAGGAAAGGCTCAATGAGACGCATAAACTTTCCTCCTAAGGGCATTATCGATGATGCCGACTGTCATCAATCCGACAAATGTAGATGCAAGCGGGATGCCTACCCATTTGAACAGGGGATTGATCGGTTCCAACGCGATGCCCGCGGCGGAAACGATGACCACTGCCAAGGACAAAGGCAACATTGCTTTCCAACCAAACGACATCAGTCGGTCGTAGCGGATGCGCGGCAAAGTAGCACGGACCCAGATCATCCAGAATAGCAAAATAAGGATCTTTACCAAGAGATAAAGCGGGCCCAGCCACGGGGTTTGGTCCACTCCGAGGATAGTATCTTTGAGGAACCACAATTCGCGATAGCCACCAAAGAATACCGTAGCGGCAATCGAAGCGATGGCGATCATCTTGCTGTATTCAGCCATAAAGAACAGGGCGAATTTCATGCCAGAATATTCCACATGGTAGCCGGCTGTAAGTTCTTGTTCGGCTTCGGGCATATCAAAGGGAGCCCGGTTCAGCTCCGCAAGGGTTGCGATCAGGAAGACCACCGCGCCAGCCGGTTGCAAAACAGCGAACCAAAGGTCACTCTGGGCATTGACGATATCGATCATGCGCATGGAACCAGACAACAAAATTACCGCGGTGAATGACAAACCCAGCGCCAACTCGTAACTAACCATTTGCGCAGTTGAACGCAAGCCACCAAGGGTAGCGTATTTGTTGTTGGAGGACCAACCTGCCAACACGATCCCGTAAACAGCGATCGAAGCGATCGCGGTGATATACAAGACACCTACATCAATATCGGCAATGTATGGCTTAAGCGTGTAGCCGAATATTTGCATATCGGGACCCCACGGAACTGTGGCGGTAATAACGATGGCCGGTACTACGGTGATGATGGGCGCCACAATGAAAAGGATTTTTTCTGCCTGGTCGGGTATCAACTCTTCTTTAAAGATCAGCTTCACCGCGTCAGCTATCGGCTGGAGCAAACCGAACTTGCCAGCCCGATTGGGGCCATACCTCACCTGCATGCGAGAGAGCAACTTGCGCTCGTACCATGTTAGGTAGGCAAAACCTGTCAGCAAGATCATCACCAAGGCAAAGCCTTTGATGACCCACTCGAGGATCTTAACCCAGTCCATTAATTACCTCCTAAACGGTCTGGCTGTTTTACGAGGAGTTCAACAGCGCAAGGTTGTGAGATCGCGAATCCATAACTTCGTGGTACCAAAACAACATCGGCGGCTAACGAGTCATCGATGGCCACTTTCGCGCTGTTCTCTGTTCCATTCAGTTTGATCTTAACTTCTTCACCGCCAACAAGGGCGTATTTTGTGGCGACAGCCTTGCCAACGCTCACGGTTGGTTGGTCAATTCGGCCACGCAGGTTGGCAGCTGGCAAAACCATGGTGCCTTGGTCGAACAACTTGGTCACCGGTATGGCGACCAAAGTGTTCTCAGCAACGCGTTGGGTTGGCTTGGGTTCGGCCAGGTTTACAAAACCGGTGACATAGGCAAGATGGCTGCCCAAACCCTGGGTGTTTTTATAGGAAGTTCCGCCAAAATACAGGTCCGCCGAGCCAACATCTGGCCATTGGTCCCCGACTTTTGCGAGGTCTTCATAGGTGATCTTGGCAAACGCTTTTTCGCTTGCAACCAATTTCTTCATAACGAGGATGGCGGCCTTGCCTTCCAACTCCACGCCACAGGCATTGGCAACTTCGGCGGTCAATGCCAAGTCGCTTTTTGTGCCAGATGGCGCCGGTATTGCCTGGTATAAGCGTTGTACCCGCCTTTCGGCGCTGGTAAATGTTCCTTCTCGCTCGGTATGTGCTTGCGCGGGTAATACCACAGTTGCAATCGCGGTTGTGGCTGTAGAGACCACATCCTGCGCTATAACGGCTTTGGCGTGAGAAAGCGCTTGCGCAAGCGAGGGATCATCACCCACCGGGTCGGCAGCGATAATGTAAACCACCTTTCCCGCAACTGCCTTGGCAAGATCAGCAGCTGGCTTTATGCCCAACTCCCAGGCGCCTTGGGTGTTGGCACTTTGCCAAACACCTACCAAACCGTTATTGGGTTTACCGGCGCGGTTACGAACCAAAGAAGCGCAGGCATTGGCCAAATTGGTGGTTCCATCCAGGCCAAGGCCATCGGAACCGTAGAACACAACCAAATTCTTGGCGTCATTAATGGCAGCGCCGATCTTATCCTTTGTGACCAAACCGCGTACAACCTGGGGTTCATCGCCATAAGCGTAACGGACTACGAACGACGCGTACTCATCCAGTTTGGTATGTCGCCCATTGAGGACAACCAGGTTTGCGCCGCGCTGTGCGGCAGCTTTGATGCGTAAATACCAAATGGGCGCTTCATGATAGAGGTCGGATGCGGCTACGACGATCGTATCGCCTTTGCCGAGGTCGCCCAGATTGGAACCCGCAGTGAGGCCATAGGCGGCTGTCAGGTCTCCGCCACCCATTTTGCCATAGGCATAGATCTGGCCTTTGGCGCTGTGGGCAAAACCACGCAGGTTAAACAATTCTTCATTGGTCAGGTTTTCACCCGCAAGGATGACCATGTCTCCCTTGTTTGCGGTGATCAGCGCAGCCGCTTGTTGGATGCTGGCGGCCATGCTGGCGGGGTCTTGCTTTAGGCGGGCAGGGGATTCGGTGTAATGGTGGCTGGCAAAGCGGCCTTTGTCGCACATCCAAATTTCGTTCACCTGCTCATTTTGGCGTGGTCGCGCGCGTTTGATGACGTATGACCCACCTGCTTTTGCTTCGCGACGCACATTATAGGTTACGTTACAGCCTACCGGGCATTGGTTACAAATAGAGGGGGCATTCTTCATTTCCCAAGGGCGGGCTCCAAATCGGAAGTCGACACTGGTGAGCGCGCCTACCGGGCAAATATCAGTGGTGTTGCCTGAGAATACCGAGTCGAAACCGGGGTCTGAAAAAGTGACCACATCGGTGGAGCGGCCGCGTTGGTAAAAGCCCAGCACCGCGTCTCCGGCGATCTTGTCCTGGAAGCGGATACAACGGGCGCATTGGATGCACCGCTCTCGGTCAATGAAGATCATATCACCAAGGGCTACATTCTTTTCCTGGCGCTGTTTGTCCTCGAACAAGAAGCGGCTTTGTTCGGGCCCGTGGGCAAGGGTCAGGTTTTGCAGGGGGCACTCGCCACCCTTGTCACAAATGGGGCAATCCAGCGGGTGATTGGTGAGCAAGAGTTCAAGGATCTCTTTTTGCCCTTGCTTTGCCCGCTCAGTTTCGGTGAGCACAACCATGCCCTCTGAGACGGTGTTGGTACAGGCGGTCTCCAGCTTGGGCATAAATTGGACCTTGGGGGTTCCATCCGCCTCTAAAATGGGTTGGCCAGTGGCACGGTCCACCATTGGGCGGCCGATCTCCACCAAGCATTGGCGGCACATGCCAACCGGTTCCATTTTGGGGTGGTAACAAAATACAGGGATATCGATACCGGCCTTTTTGGCGGCATCTACTACCAACGTGCCCTCAGAAACGGTCACTTTGGTTTTGTCGATGGTGAGGGTAATTGATTTGGCCATGGTTATGCCTTCACCTTTTTATTGAAATCTTCGGGGAATCGCTCCAAGGCTGAGGTAACCGCCATGGTAGAGAAATCTCCTAACGCGCATAAACATTTGCCGTTGACCTGGTTCGCGACGCTCATGAGAAGCGCCAGATCTTTTTGGCTGCCATGCCCTTCGTGAATACGGTCAACAATGTGGTACATCCAATAGTTACCATCGCGGCAAGGGGTACACTTTCCACAACTCTCGTGCTTAAAGAAGTGCACGGTCTTGTTGATCACCCAATCCATATCGTGGCTGTCATCGATGATGATCACCGAGGCGGAGCCCAACAAGGAACCAACATTCTGCACATTCTCATAATCCATTGGGGTGTCCATCACTGTGTCAAACGTAGTGTCATCTACACGGATGATGGATGAAGAAGCGCCGGCAGGCATAATGCCTTTGACCTTGCGGCCATCCGGAATACCGCCACCGTGTGTAAAGATCAACTCGCGGAAGGTTGTGCCAAGGGGTAGCTCGTAATTGCCAGGCCTTACAACATTGCCAGAAAGGGAAAAAACCTTGACGCCCGGGCTTTTCTCTGTGCCCATTGTGCGGTACCAAACCGCGCCTTTGTCTACGATCAGGGGCAGGTTGGCAAGGGTTTCTACATTATTGATGACGGTAGGTTTGCCGTATAAACCAACCACCGCGGGGAAAGGCGGGCGTACACGCGGTTGGCCGCGTTTTCCTTCAATCGATTCGAGCAGGGCAGTCTCTTCACCACAGATGTAGGCGCCTGCGCCGAGGTGGGTCTTTAGCCGAAGCGAGTAATTGGTACCGAAGAGCTTATCGCCCAGCAAGCCTGCCGCTTCCATTTCTGCGATACATTCATCCAGGAAGTTTCTGATACCGAAAAATTCACCGCGAAGATAAATGTACCCTTCATTGGCACCGACCGCATAACAGGCCAAGGCAACCCCCTCCAAAAATTGGAACGGGTTCTTTTCCATAATTTCGCGGTCTTTGAAGGTTCCAGGTTCCGATTCATCGGCATTGCAAACCACATAATGGGGCCAACTATTGTTGGGCAAAAAGGACCATTTAACCCCGGTAGGGAACCCAGCGCCACCACGGCCACGCAAACCCGATGTTTTTACTTCATCAATGATCTGCTGCGGCTGCATAGAGGTAACTGCTTTTTTAAGCGCGTCGAAACCGCCATTGGCGCGGTAAACATCCAACTTGTGAATATTGGCTACATCCCGATGGCGAAGCAGGTAATGTTCCATTACTTCACCTCCTTGCCAGCTGCACGCAATGCTTCTACCAATTCCATCGTCTTGTCGATGGTCATGTTTTCGTGATAGGTCACCACATCGCCATCTTGCACCTGGAACATAGGAGCCCTGTCGCAACCCGCCAGGCACATCACCGATTCAACCGTGATCATCCCGTCGCTGGTGGTTTCGCCCACCTTTACACCCAGGTTAGAGCACAATGTCTCCAAAAACTTGTCTGCCCCACGCAATGCGCAGGGTAGGTCGGCACATACCTGCATGCGATATTTGCCTGCTTGTTCATCATGGTACAGGCTGTAAAAACCAACGATCGCGGCAACCTCAGTGGTTTCCATACCCAGCATGGCGCCGATCTCGGCCATGCTCTCTTTGGTTACAAAACCACCCTCGCGTTGGGCCAGGTACAACAATGGCATTACAGCCGACCGTTTGTTCGGGTACTTCGCCAGAATGGCTTTCACTTCTTCGTTATATTTTTCCGTGAGACTCATCGGTCAATATCTCCCAGGACAATGTCTACTGAACCGATGATGGCGACAAGATCGGCAACCAACGTGCCCTTGGCCAAAACCGGTAGTACTTGCAAGTTATCGAACGAAGGTGTACGGAAATGGACGCGGTACGGTTTCGGGCCGCCATCACCTTCCAAATACACTCCCAGTTCACCACGCGGAGATTCTACCGCTACATAAACCGAACCCGCCGGAGCATCAAAGCCTTCTGTCCACAACTTAAAGTGATGGATCAGCGCTTCCATGCTGGTGCCGATCTCAGAGCGGAGCGGGGGCACAAATTTATGGTTGGAAGAACGGATCGCGCCTTCGGGAAGCTTGTCCAATGCCTGCTGCACAATTCGGATCGATTGGCGCATTTCTTCAATTCGGACGAGGTAGCGTGCGCGTACATCGCCATCGGTGCGCAAAGGAACTTCAAAATCAAAATGCTCGTAAGAGCTATATGGCGCAAAACGGCGCAGGTCGTAATTGACCCCTGAACCACGCAGGCTGGCGCCGGTCAGGCCCCAACGGATCGCATCCGCGCCGGAGATGATGCCGATGCCAGCGGTACGATCTATGAACAGCGGATTTTTGGTGAGCAAGGATTCATACTCATCAATACGTTTGGGCAGGATCTTCAGCAGGTCGCGCACCGCGGGTACAAATTCCGCCGGCACATCCCTCCATACTCCGCCAGGGCGGATGTAGGTGGTCATCATGCGTTGGCCCGAAACCATTTCCAAAATGCCCAAAATGATCTCGCGTTCGCGGAAGGTATACATGAAATTGGACATGGCGGCCAGATCAAGCGCTGAGGTGCCGAGCCAAACCATATGGCTGGCCAATCTCTGAAGCTCCGCCAGGATCACCCGCAGATATTGAGCCCGAATGGGAACATCCAAACCAACCAATTTTTCTACCGCCAAACAGTAGGCAAGGTTGTTGCCGACTGTGTTCAGGTAGTCCATGCGGTCGGTCATCACTTCGGCTTTTGTATAGGTCTTCGCTTCCATGTTCTTTTCAACACCCGTGTGCAAAAAGCCGATATCGGGAATTGAATTGACTATGGTTTCACCATCCAGCTCTAACAAAACACGCAACACGCCATGGGTAGATGGGTGTTGTGGGCCCATATTGAGGAGCATGGTTTCGCCCTCAAGGGCCCGGTCTGAGACCAGGTGTTTGATCTCGTCAAGGGTTACACTTTGCAACTGTGACATGGTTATGCACCGTCCCGGTTCTTGGCATAGGGTTTACGAAGGTCGATCTCATCAAAATTGAAGGTGAATTGAGGTTCTTCGTAACCCAGCGGATAATCTTTGCGAAGGGGGTGGCCTTGCCAATCGTGCGGCATCAGGATCCGGCGAAGGTCTGAATGACCTTCGAACTTAATGCCAAACAAATCGAATACTTCACGCTCTTGCCAGTTGGCATTGTAGTAGATCTTTTCCAACGAATCGGCAACCGGTCTTACCCCCGGAACAGGTACCCGAACATTGAGGGACAGGTTGCGGGAAATGGAATTAAACCGGTAAGCGAGGTGAAAACGAGGGGTTTCTTGCGGCCAATAGTCGATCGCGGTAACGCAAGACAATAATTCGAAGCCAGCTTCGTCACTAAGGTACTGGGCAAAAGCAAGCATTTTTTCGGCCGGCACGGTCAGGCTTTTTTCGCCAGCAAATTCGCTGATGACAGCGCCAAACTTCTCTGCCAGATGGGTGATCACTTCATCGATCGTGCTCATATCAGGCCCAGTCCTTCATTCTTTCTTTCTTTACTTTTTCGTGCAGGGTAATAACCCCGTGGATCAACGCTTCTGGGCGTGGCGGGCAACCGGCAACATACACATCTACCGGAACAACCTCATCAACGCCCTGCACCACCGCGTAGTTATTGAAAACACCACCGCAGGAAGCGCAATCGCCCATTGCGATCACCCATTTGGGGTCGGGCATTTGGTCATAAAGGCGCCGTACAACCGGGGCCATTTTGCGGGAAACCCGGCCAGCCACGATCATCAGGTCACTTTGCCGTGGGCTTGGGCGCATCAACTCCATGCCGAATCGGCTCATATCATAGTTCGCCGCCTGGGCTGCCATCATTTCGATGGCGCAACATGCCAAACCAAACAACATCGGCCACATTGCGTTCGTGCGGCTCCAATTCACCAAGTCTTCAAGCTTGGCGGTAACAACGCCCATTTCGCCAAGTTTTTGTTCTACTCCCATTCCAAGGCTCCTTTCTTCCACGCATAGGCATAACCCACAAGCAAGATCAGCACAAATACCGCCATTTCGGCAAGCATAAAAATGCCATTGCCGTTGGCAACCGATTGGTTAAAGATCAAAGCCCAGGGGATGAAAAAGACAACTTCTATATCGAACAAAATGAACAAAACCGCAATGAGGTAAAAGCGGACTGGCACACGGCGGGATCCGGGACCGATCGGATTCATGCCCGATTCGTACGGCATGGTCTTGGTACCGGCTGGGCGCTGTGGGCCAAAAATCGTACCCAGAACAATCGCGATCACGCCAACCAGAGCAGTGATCGCGATAAATACTGCGATGGCAATATATTCATGTGACAGCATAAAAGAACTCCCATCAGGGGGTAAATTTGGATTGTGCAAAGTATAACATAATGGGTTTATCAGTGGAAAATTTCACAATCGCCGAGAATAATCTTTTTTGATGATATTTGTCAGGTTTTTTCGCCTTTGGGTAGCCCTCCCGCCACCCTGAGGGACGTCTGAAGGCAGCCTTTTATGGTATATTTTTATCCAATAAGGAAACGATATGGAAGACAAGATCACCATCATTGAGGGACCCACTCCCATTTTTGAGCCAGTGCAGGACGGTTGGGCATTAGGCCTTAACGAGACGCACAACTACTCGATCACCGCCCTCACCCGCCTGCGTACCTTTAACGGCCCCGCATTGGTGGAACGTTGCTACAGCCGTTGGAAACACAAACAACCTATCACTCTCCATTACAAGGATGAGCTTGGCCTGGAAGCTTCGGCCCCGATCCTGGCTGCCCGCTCTGTGGAGACGGATGACGGACAGGTATTATTGCTGTGGTTGCACATCCAGCGCGATGAGATCGATATTGAGGACGAGATCGACGGCGAAGATGATTCTGATACCGGCTACGATCTTTTCCAATGATCTGCCTGCTACATTAATTTAATTCCCGGATGCAGCCCATGAACTATGAACCCGTGATCGGCTTAGAGATCCACGTTGAAATGCTGACGGAATCTAAAATGTTTTGTTCGTGCCCGGTAGTAGATCTTACCAGCGCGCCACCAAATTCTGCAGTTTGCCCTGTTTGCGCAGGACACCCAGGCACCTTGCCAGTACCCAACGTAAAGGCTATTGAATATGGGTATATGGTTGCCGCTGCTTTGAGTTGCGAGTTGGCAACTACCAGTATTTTCTCCCGCAAGAACTACTTTTACCCAGACCTACCCAAAGGCTACCAGATCACCCAATACGATCATCCGATTGGCCAACACGGCAAGATCACCCTATTTACATCACAGGGAGAGCGCCATATCCGCATTCGTCGGGTTCACCTTGAGGAAGACACCGGCAAACTAACCCATGCCGGTTCGGGAAAAGAAAGCCATTCGTTGGTCGATTTGAACCGCTCAGGCGTGCCTTTGCTCGAGATCGTCACCGAGCCAGATTTTCACTCCGCTGAAGAAGTGCGCGTTTACGCGGAGTATCTTCGGGCGCTGGTACGCTATCTCGGTGTGAACAGTGGCGACCTGGAAAAAGGGGTGATGCGCATTGAACCCAACATTAGCGTGAGGCCAGTGGGTGATCCCAAATTGGGTACCAAAGTGGAGATCAAGAACCTCAACTCTTTCCGTATTCTGGAAAAAGGGGTTGATTTTGAGATCCAACGCCACATCCAATTATTGGAAAATGGACAACCTGTATTACAAGAGACCGTTGGCTGGGATGACACCAAGCAGGCAACCTATAGCCAACGATCGAAAGAAGACGCGCACGACTACCGTTATTTCCCCGAACCCGACTTACCCCCGATCACTGTTGATGAAGCATGGTTGCAGGAACTTTCAGCTGGTTTACCTGAAAGCCCATGGAAAAAGGCCGAAAGGTTTATGGCAACCTATAAACTACAGACCCAGGAAGCATGGCAATTGGTATCTGACCTTGCATCAGCGAATTTCTTCGAAGCGGTCTTGGCTTGTTCGCCTTTCCTGCCAGTCCGAACGGTTTTCTCTTGGGTCACGGGAGAAATGGTCGCCTTGCTCGGCGCTCAGGAGAAATGGTTTGGTGATTCCCCTGTATCCGCCCAATCGCTTGCCAACCTGCTCGACCTGGTTGCCAAGGGAGACATCAACCAGAACACTGCCAAAAGCATATTGGTGGAGATGGCCCAGAGCGGAAAACCCGCTGAACAGATCGTAAAAGATAAGAACCTGGTACAAGTATCTGATACCGTGCTGATCACAACCTTTGTCCGGGATGCGGTAGTAGAGAACCCGGAAGAAGTTGCCAGTTACCGTGCCGGCAAAACTACGGTGATCAACTTTTTATTTGGCCAAGCCATGAAAAAAGCATCCGGGAAAGCCAACCCGCAATTAATGCGGGCCGAATTGGAAAGGCAGTTGAACAATGGATAAAAATACCGAACTGATCTTAGGGTACTTCAAGCAGATCTCCGCTATTCCCCGCTGCAGCGGAAACGAGGTGGAATTATGCGCCTGGTTGCAACACTGGGCCACCGAACATGGGCTGGTTTCAAACCAAGACGCGGGGGGAAATTTGGTGATCAGGGTCCCTGGCAAAAATGGGGGCGAACAAAGCGCCCCGATCGTCATCCAGGGACATATGGATATGGTCTGCGAAAGATCTGCCCGCTCCGCACATGATTTCAGCAAGGACCCGATCCAAAACATTGTTGAAGGTGATTGGATGCGCGCGGATGAAACCACCCTGGGATCAGACAACGGAATAGCTATTGCATTCGCGATGGCTCTTGCCGCCGACAAGACGATCCAACACCCACCCCTTGAGTTGCTTTTCACCGTCAAGGAAGAGGTGGGGTTAAGCGGGGTTAACGATCTGAAACCTGGTTTCATCCAAGGTAAAACTCTGATCAATATCGATTCGGAATTAGAAGGCACCTACGTGGTAGGTTGTGCCGGTGGTGAGACAACCCACATTAATCTGCCCGTCCATACCCTACCTGCTGCCGATTTAGCCGCGATAGAAATTTGCGTGGAAGGTTGCCGCGGTGGACATAGCGGTGTAGACATTGATAAAAACTTTGCCAATGCCAATAAACTGCTTGCCCGCATTTTATGGAAGATCAACCAGCAAAGCCCGCTCAGGATCTCCGCCATCAGCGGCGGAACCGCCCATAATGCCATTTCCAGAGAGGCCAAGGCAACAGTTCTAGTCGCGGATTCCGCCATCGATAGCGCCACAGAGATCGCACAAACCTTTGGAGCAACCTTTAGGGCAGAACATGCTTCGGTAGAGCCCGACCTGACGGTGCGGGTAACGCGGGTTGCCGCTTCAACAACTGCCCTTGCCAACAATGATTCTGCTCGGGTGATCCATTTGCTAAATAGCCTGCCGCATGGTGTGATGAACATGTCTTACGACATCGCCGGTTTCGTTGAGACATCAAATAATTTGGCCAACATCAGCCTCATTGGAGACAACTTCAAGGTTATCACCAGCCAGCGCAGCACCAGTATGTCCAGGTTGGCGGAGATCACCAGCCGAATTTACAGCATTGGCCAACAAGCTGGCGGAGTCGTTACCACCGAAAGCAGCTACCCAAGCTGGAAACCCAATATGGCCTCGCCGATCCTTTCTGTTCTTGGCAAAAGCTATCAAACCCTGTTTGGCACAGAAGCCAAGATCGAAAGCATCCATGCCGGGTTGGAATGCAGTACGATCGGCGATATTTACCCGGGGATCGACATGATATCCATAGGAGTCACCATCGAGAATCCCCACTCACCGACCGAGCGCATGTACCTCCCCTCCGTGCCAAGGGTTTGGCGATTGCTTACCCTCTCGCTTGAACAACTATGTTGAAAAAAAAGAGCGCACCCCAAAAAAGGTGCGCTCTTTTTTGCATGCTTATCATTATTGGTGCTCAACAACAGGCCGGGGGGTTAAGATCGGAGAGATCGGAAAAACCGCACCGCGGGAGCTTTCGTAGATAAATATTTCAATACCGGTTCCAGGATCGATCCTGGAGCGTTTTGCCGCCAGATCCAGCTCCATTAACGCCTTATAGATCCTGCGCAAGCTTTCAAAGGGATATTTACGGGCTTGGGCCCTAAATTTATCAGCAACCCATGAGTTACTCAAACCGTTGATGACCGGTATTTGCGAAGGCTCTTTGATCACTTGCTCTACATACGCAACCTGCAGCAACAGGCGGTATTGTCGAACGATCATCGGGAAGATCTCGGTAGCAGGATCCAGTTCCTGGGATAAATTTCGATAGATCTTCATCGCCGCCGTTAACTCTTGTTGGCCAATGGCATCGGTCAGTTCAAAAATGCTAAAAACTTCTTTAGATACACATACGGCAGTGACATCTGCCAAAGTCGCCATGCGTTCGTAGTTCACATATGCTGCCAACTTGGCGATCTCATTTCCCAAGGCTCGGGTGTCAAATTCTCCGGAGAAGCTGATCAGGAACCCAACAGCCTGGTCGTGAATAGCGAGACCGATCTCTTTAGCAGCCTTGAGGATCCACTTGCGTTTGTCGACCTCGGAACGCGGAACGGTATATCCATCGATTTGGAAGCTCTGCCCATCGGGTGCACTCCAGCCAGATAACCAAGAAAGCGGATTCTCGGCTTTCTTATCCTTTCCGGCGTCTATATCGGCATTGTAAGTAACTATTAGCGCGCTTGTTGGTGGCAATCTATTTAGCATATCCAACATTTGCGTACGATAATGCTGAACGGTTGTTTTACCAACATTGCCCACAAATGGGTGGACTGCGTTATCCAGGATCACATACCGAGTATCAGAGAGGAATGGCATCGCAAATGCGGCATCGATCGCCTGGGCGACATCCACCTTGGCCATATCCAGCCGGGCAGTGTTCATTTGGGCGGAGGTAGGATCACTAAATGTGTCGCAAATAGACTTGATCCGTCTTTCGATCGCAAATTCATCTGACCCATGGATCAGGTAAAAACGCTTGGCTGCCAAATTAGCTCCCAGAAGTGTGGACCCAAATTACATTATTGAAGATGCGCGATACCGAGAGCAGGCGCGTTTGGCCAAGGTGTGGGTTGGTTGTAGTTTTCTTTTGCACGATTGGCCCAAGTGAACGGCCAATCAGGTACGCGACCAAAGACAACAACATGACCAATGGGAAACGGCTCCAACGTTGTTGGTTTGAGGTTGTGTTTGCGGTTGCCAACAAGGCAAAAACAGCTGCCAACCCGCCAGAGATGGCGTAATTGGTACCGCAGCCTTCATGGATCGCCAAGGAAGCATGTCCTTGGCGCAATAATTCCATTGCCTCGCTGGCAGTTTGCGCAACCAACTCCGGGTTGGCATCTCCGACCAATATAAAACCGAAAGGGTTTGAATGGCCGGCAAATGCCTTGCCTGGACGCTTGCGACCGATCAGGTGAATGGTCGCATGCTCCAGCGCATGGTTGCGCCGGGTTTGGTTGATGTGATGCAGGAATTGGGTGAGCATATTAGCCATACAATTATTCTATCATTTCAAAGGTATTACAGAACGACCTCACTGCCGCCTCGGTTACATGGAATGCCTATAATAAGTGTAGTAAAGACAGAAAGGAAAACAATGAAAAATAAACTTGTTTTGATCCTTCTTGGAACATTGTTGTTATTGCTTGTTAGCGGCTGTGGCGCATCTCAACAGGCGTTCTTGGGAATGGATGTTGACATGGGGCCAATTCCGGAAGATGTTTGTTATTCCAACGGGCTCCCGCAGATCTTAAGCGCATCTACAGAGTCCGATGGCGACATCAAATTGTTTTATTTGCGCAACAATGGCGATTTTGTTCTGCAACAGTACTCATTTCCTGGTATTCGCAAAGCTGGATCGATTTTTTGGTCTGGCGGTATCTGCAAGTAAGCAAGATCTTGGCATTACCATTCGGCAGGCTACCTTGAAAAAAGGTAGCTTTTTTTGCGCATATTTTTTTATATGCTACACTTTGGGTCGAACCAATAATTTATGCAAAAGCTCAAAGAAACCTCCCTTTTATGGATTCAGTCCGTGATCATTTGCGGGGTGTATTTGCTCTCCTTGGGGCAGTATTACCCCAAAGTCGGCATGGATTACAAGTATTTCATACCAAGGTTGATCGACAGCCATTTGCACTATGTGACCAATGGCTTGTCCATCCAGTGGTATACGCCCAGTTTTGGCGGAGGGTTGCCATCCTACCCCAACCCACAACAGATCCAATTCTCCTTGCCCCAAGCTTTTACCTTATTCATGGACCCATGGCGTGCCAGCCTTGCGGCTATCTGTGTTTTTATTATCCTTGGCAATTTGGGTGCATTTAATTTGGCCAACAAGCGGCTTGGGTTGTCTCATCACGCAAGCCTGGTGGTGGCATTATTCTTTACTCTTAATGGATTCATGTTGCAACATTTGGGGATTGGCCATCTTACCTTTATGGGTTATTTATTGCTCCCCCTGGCCATTTTGGGGCTAACAGCCAAAACCAAACTAACTCAGAACTGGTTATTGGTTGGGTGGGTTTTTGCGGTGTTGCTTTATGGCGGTGGCTTTTACGCCATTGTATATATGGTTTTTGCCTGTTTGCTGTTTTTTCCCTTGGCTGGGGTGTTTTTTCCTGGAACAGTACAACTCAAAAATTATTTTCGCAATGCCTTTGTGAGTAGTTTGATAGCCCTGGCTCTTGGCGCATCCAAACTGTACGCTGTATTATCTTTTTTGCGGTCTTTTCCGCGCGCCATTGCCGATGAATACAATACAACCTTGGTACAAAGCCTGATAGCCATCCCGCTTCAACTCCTTGGCTCTATGGTGTTTTCTTTTTTTGGCTTGGTTACCGGCAAAACCCACAAATACGCCTGGGACCTGTTGATGACATACACTGGCAGCAACCTGCCAATGTGGGAATTGGACGTCTCCCTCTCACCAGCATTGTTCCTTTTGATACTGGTTGGCATGATCACCGCTTTTTTCGAGCTTCGGCAAAACAAACGGCGGTTATCTGCACATCAATGGTGGAGCGCCCTTGTTTTGCTGGCCATGATGGTTGTTTTGGTGGAATTCATCACTACCAAAGGCAACTTTTACACGGTTTTGGGCAGCCTGCCGATCCTTCGATCTTTGCATGTCAATCCGCGTTTTACCGCAGTTCTCATTTTGCCACTTTCAATTTTGGCTGGCTTGTCATTGGATGGAGTTTTCAATCGGTTTTTTTCTGCTCCTCGGGCAAGAAACGCGATTTGGGCTGCCATAGTGGTTTTCAGCCTGGCGGCCACATCGATCTATTTTCTGCTTCCATTAGATTCCCTTCAGCGCCGCCAATTTTCGGTGGATGGAAGCCAGTCCATTTGGAGCCAGGTCCGCGATGGTGAACGATTTGAAGTGAAACAGATCCTGAACGAACTGAATGACGCACGGGTGTTTGACCAACACGCCAGCACCCTAACACCGTACGAAGTATTGTTTGGATATGGCATGCGTGAATTTGCTCCCAATTTGGAAGAAGGCCCCATCGACCAAATTTCAGATCAATCCTTTAATTTTAATGACCCAACTGGCTTTGTCTTTGGAGAAGTGAACCAAAGTGCGCCGTTTGACCGGATCAGGATCACCGACAAGGACAAATTGGAGCAGTTTGCCAGGCGTGAACAACCCAACTGGATCATTCCAATCGGTCAACAGATTTCAAATGGATTAACTCTTGCCATGGTCATTTCAACAATTTTGTTATTGTTGCCGATGAACACCAACCTTATCAGGTCGTTGAGATCAAACAAGTGATGGAGATAAAATGCCCATTCAAATCATAGTAGGAACCCAATGGGGTGATGAAGGGAAAGGGCGAATTGTAGATTGGTATGCCGCCAAGAGTGATTTCGTTGCCCGGTATAACGGCGGAGATAACGCCGGCCATTCCGTAACTGTTGGCAACACTTTGTTTAAACTGCACCTCATTCCCAGCGGGATCATTCACCCGCATGCTGTAGCGGTCTTGGGCAATGGCATGGTCATTAATCCACAATCGCTTTTGGCAGAGATGGAAATGCTTAAGGGACATGGTATTTTGGTTGGCCCCCAGCGATTGCGAATTTCGCACGCAGCCCACCTGATAACCCCTTCCCATCAGGCTTTGGATAAGGCGCTGGATGCCGCCCGTGGAAAAGGGAATATTGGCACAACCGGGCGCGGTATCGGTCCGGCGTATACAGATAAAGCCATACGGCGCGGATTGCGTTTTTCGGACATGATGGAATCATCTTTTTTGAACAAGCTAAACACGCTGACGCGAGAGATCAACAACCAACTCTCCTCCTTGGGCGCCGATGAAATGGATGTTGCCAAGATCGAGCAGGATTTTATCCAATACCGATCCATTTTGCTGCCATACATAACTGATGTTTCGATCTTGTTGAGTGATGCGCACGAGAAAAAGGCGTTCATTTTAGCCGAAGGCGCCCAGGGAACACTGCTGGATATTGACCATGGCACCTACCCCTATGTAACTTCTTCCTCCACAACAGCCCCGGGTGTTTTCTCCGGCCTCGGGTTGGGGCTTACCACTGCCAATGGTGCCATTGTTACCGGTGTGTGTAAATCTTTTCAGACCCGGGTTGGATCCGGCCCCTTCCCTACCGAAGTAATCGGTGAAATCGCGGAGCGGTTGCGTGGGTCTGGAAAAAACCCGTGGGATGAGTTTGGGACAACCACCGGCCGGGCCCGAAGGGTTGGCTGGCTGGATGGTGTCCTGTTGCGCTATGCGGTCCGCATAAACGGGCTGACAGAATTGATCATCACCAAGATGGATATTCTCTCTGGTTTGATGGAACTGAAGATCTGCGTTGGATACCGGAAAAATGGCGTCGAGATCAGGGACATTGTTTTTGGGCCATCGAACCTGGAAGATTATGAGCCGATGTATGAAACCATGCCAGGGTGGGATGAGGACATATGTGGCGTCCGCGAATGGGACCGACTCCCCCACCAAGCCCGCTCATACATAGCTGCTATTAGCAAACTCACCGGGGTACCGGTGCGCATGGTTTGCGTAGGGCCAGAACGGGAACAAGTTGTGACGGCAAAGTAAAAACCGCCGCCCAAAATTACAAAAAAACATCAGGTTGAACCTGATGTTTTTTTGTTTTTTGTTTGGGTCATTCCCTGGTGCGAACACTGGGCTTTTTGGCGTAGGAGCGCCGAATCTCGGGTAAAAAATATTCCTCAAAAAATCGTTTCTCATCATACTCGGCATTCCAGCCCCAATCAGCCTGGGCGGTAGAGTCATTCACATCCATGGGCCAAGAATCAACTATGCCCTGCCGTTGCCGGTTTGGTTGAAAGCTGATCTGTGCCCCGCGAAAAGCAGCCCTTGCCTCTTTTCGGAAATCGGCGGCACTGATCGAAAAACCCCGGATGTTATAAACAGGGTGGGAGATCTTTTCCCGCGGGGCATCGGTGATCAATAATAGCGAGCGGATCGCATCTGGCATCGCCATAAATGGGATCACTGTATCTTCCCGGACGAAACATTTGTACGTCGAACCTTGTGCGGCGGCGTGCAACATTTCTGGGCCATAATCGCTGGTACCACCGCTTGGTTTGGTAAAGGCACTGATGAGGCCGGGGAAGCGTATGGCACGAAAATCCAACATCGTTGGAGGCACATCATCCAAATGATGTTGCCCCATGTAATGGCTGTAATATAAGCCCAGTTTTTCGCAATACAGTTTGTTGCAACCGTACATTGTATGTGGGAAATTAAAATCATTCTCTTTCACCGCGCCGGCGGCGATCTTTTCTTCCTGGTCCTTTAACCCGTAAACCGCAATACTGCTGGGAAAAATAAATTTTACCGGGTTGGCATATTTTTGGGATCTGTATGCCGCCACCAACAATAACTGCATCGTCCCTTCCACATTGATGCGGTGGGCTTCCTCGGTGGCTATCTCGGCCTTGGATGACAAAGACGCTGCCAGATGGTAGATCACATCCAGGTCGTAATCGTACAATTGCTTTAAGCGATTTAACAGGTCTCCCTGCAAATGCTCGCTCACCATCGGCGCAATCACTTCGGGCAGCGGCGCCAGATCAGCTGTGATGATCCGTGCGTTTGTTGATTCTGCCAATTGCCTGATCAAGGCTTGCCCTATCTCTCCGCAAGCTCCTGTTACCAAAATACCCTTTGGGGCCATTGTTGCTCCTTAATCACGTAGAATACAAGTACAAATGAACCAGCATTTTTTAATTTACTCTTTTTGTTTGTCATAATTCAAGCCATGAAGGTACTATTCAAAGTAAAAATTAATCACCTTTTTCTCGTGCTACTTGTTGCGGGGTTAGCTTACTTGACCATCAGTTGTGATCAACAACCAACCGCCTTGGCAGAGAATCCCGTCCCATCCGCGCCAGTTCTACCCACCGAAACCGCCACCGTCGTTTGGTTCCCCGCAACCTCAACGCCAACACCCTTGCCACCCCCGCAACCAACCAGCACCACAGTTGTGCTATCTGGTATTGGTGAAGTTGTTTCGATCGACCAATTTACCGACCCTGAGGCATGGGTCAATACCCAATTACAGGGAGGCAATTCACCTAATCGGTCCATTTTATCTGATTCTACATTGGTATTTGCCATTAACCAGCCACCAGCCCGGTTGACCACCTTCAACCAGAAGGTACTCCTTGCCGATGCTGCCATAAGCATTACCTTTACCGTCAACCGGTGCACTGCGGGCGATGTGTATGGTGTGTTGTTTAATACCCAAAATGAAAAATATGGAAATCGCCTTACCATGAACTGCGATGGCAGGTTCAGGGTGGAACAATTGCGGGAAAACCTAACCCTGCCGCTTACCGAATGGGTTGCCAGCGGAGATGTACCGGTTGGCTCTCCTGGGGTGGTTAAAGTGACCATTTGGACTGCTGGGGTTGAAACCAGGGTTTTCCTGAATGACCACTTTCAGGCCAGTATTATTGATTCTTACTATCGGAATGGCAGTTTCGGTTTTTTTGTTAGCGCTACCAACGAAGCGGGCTTGAATATTAAGGTCTCTGATCTTTCAGTCAATCAGGTAAATTTCCTATCGCCGACACCTGATCCTGCCAAAAATGTAACCCTAACCCAAACCCCATCGCCATAATGGTAGCGCGTCTATCGCCGATCCATACCCTCATTGACCCATCCCTTTTGGATCTGATCTCAGGCAGTATCCTGTATGATCTGGCCGGTAAGAAAACCCAAATGCTGCCGATGTACCCAACCATGGCTGAGGTAGAAGCGTATCGGCGCGATAACCTGGCTGAGATAGTTTGGCGCAGGTTATTAAAGGCGAATGAAATTCCGTTTGTTTTATTGCCACACCCAAGCCAAATCGCGCGTACCAAGATCGGCGCAAGGCAATGCCTGCCGTTTGTTCTTTCTGCTATTGGCACTTCTGATAATAGCCAAATGGACCCGGTTTTCTCCCTTCCGGTAGCCCATCCTATGGCAGACCGACGCAATAGCGACGCTTTGGCTATCTTTTGTTCCACCACCAGCCAAGCAAACCCACAACTGGATGTCCGCGGATCCAAATGGGCTACCTGGCAATTTAGCGACTTGGCCACTCCATTGCCCCGCAATGGCGGCAACCTTGGCTTTGAATTGGTCTCGAACAGGCCGGCGACCGTTATTGTGGAAGGTTTGAACCACAAACTGGAATTGGTAAAAGAAGAATTACGCTTTACTGAAACCGTTCGGGTTCGGCACTCATCCACCGTATTTACCCAACTTCGTGTGGTTCACTGTACCGAAACCAGCCCACCCGCCCTGATCGTGACGTTCAACGGGGCTAAGCTTTTCTCAATCCGACACAGGCAGTGGTTCAACTTTCGGGGAATGGAGAGATCCATGACGGTTTGGGGGTATATCAGCGTGGGAGAATTGCGCCACAAATTGAACTTGAAAATGGATTCGGATACAGAGTATCGTATTCAGGTTTACCAAACCGGCCACCATACCCTTTCAGGGTTAGAATTAAAACCAGTTTCACAATTGTTCGGATCCACCAAAATTCTTGATAAATAACAGGAGAACCTCATGGGATTTTTACTTACCTTGCACTCGATCAATCGATGGATCATCATCCTCATTGCGCTCTTGGCTGTTTTTAACCTGGCCAAAGATATCCTTGCAAAGGTGGAAGCGTCAAAAAGATCCAAGCTTTTTTCAGCACTCTATACCGGGTTCATGGATCTTCAGCTCATCCTCGGCGGCGCCGCGTTCATGCTCCCGGACATGTCTGACGGTGGCAGGCACATGCATATGGGCTTTATGGTGCTTGCGATCATTATTGGACATCTCCCAGCCATTTATAAAAAACGCAAGCCGGATCTTTACCCAAAATTAATGCTTGCCGCTATCGTAATCTCTTTGTTCTTGGTGGTTATTGGCATAAGCACCTTGGGTGGACAAAACCGGTGGTTACACCTTTGGGGTATTTACTAAGCTATTCTTTTTTCAACAGGCCTTCCAGCGCGGATGTCGTCTCCAAGATGGCATCCGCGTTCGCTTTTTCCAACTCCCATCTCTCGCCAAAGCCACACAATACACCCAACGTTTGCGCGCCGGCAGCCCTTCCGGCTCTAATATCTACAACCGTATCTCCAACCATCAGGCATTGTTCGGCAGAAACACCCATTTTGCTTGCCGCGTATAAGATCGGGTCCGGGAATGGTTTGGTATGCTCAACCGTAAGGGCGCCCACTGTTACCGAGATGTATTTATCCAGCCCGGTATGGGCAAGGAATTCGCGGGTGGTTTCTTCACTTCTGGCGCTCACAACCGCCAGAGGGTATTGGTCTGCCAGTCTGGCAACCATTTCAATCACACCCTCGATAGGCTGAAATACCCTCATTTTCTTTTTACTGAAGCGGTTAACCCGCTCAATCATGCCTGCAAGGAGATGATCGATGCCCAGGATGTCGGGAACACCCAGCATGTAATTCCCCGGGGCTTCCAACCACATCACAAACCGCCTTGCCGCCTTTTGGGCATCTCGGCCAGCAAACAAAAACGCAAAGGGAGAAAACCAAGGAAGCAAGCGGTCTACATACTGGCCATCGGTATCATTTAGTGTTCCATCAATATCAAAACAGATCGCCTTAATTCTGGCAGTGTTTATTGTCATGGCTTGTTTTTACCTAATCTATACGAATGGAATGTTTTTACGGAACCAATCCGCTAAGACCATTATACTTACCACCACGTTTACCTTTGGAGGTTGAATATGAAATTGGTTTCAGACAAGATCCATATTGAAGAACACATGCCAGGAGTGACCTTGGGGGTGATCGCGCTACCCCATGGGCTGATCCAAATCGACGCACCCCCATCGATAGATGATGGCCGCGCTTGGCGGGCATCACTGATGAACCTAAGCAGCGGGGTCGACAGGATCCTGATCAACCTCGATAGCCATTTCGACCGAACGCTGGGTGCACGGGCAATGGACTGTCCGATCATTGCGCATGAAAAAGTTGCCGAAGCTTTCCGTTCCCGGCCATCTTCTGTGAAGACTCAGGTAGAAGAAACCGGAGCAGATTGGGAATCAATCCCGGGGATTGGGACCGTCAGATGGTCTCCACCAGAGATCACATTTACTGGCAATATGGCCGTTCAATGGAACGATACCGCGGTGCTCATCCAGAATCACGAAGGTCCATGCCCAGGGGCCAGTTGGGTAATTGTTCCCAATGAGAAAGTCGTGTTTATTGGAGATTTGGCGACCAAGAACCAACCACCTTATTTTTCTACCGCCAATTTCAGCGAATGGCTGGCATCGATCGATCATCTGTTGGCCAATTATTCCGACTATAAGATCATATCTGGACGTGGCGGGCAAATCTCAGTATCGGATGTTGAACAGACCGCCAATGTTATCAATTTGATCCTTGCCGAAATTTCCAAAGGTGGAACCAGGAATAATGCCAATGACCTTGCCGAAAAACTCACCCAAACTGTGGTAGACCTGTACAGTTTTCCTGCCAAACATAAAAAACAGTATGAACTTCGTTTGCTTTACGGCCTTAAGCAATATTTGGTAAAACACCTGCGAAGCAACCAACCCCACTAATGAGGAGACCAAATGGCCAGCAAATTTCAACCTGTATATGAACTAACCCGTGGCAGCATTGTGGAATCGACCCATTTTGGGGCTGCCGCCGTTGTAGACAGCCACGGCCAATTGCTGCACTCTTTGGGAGACGCAGGTCTGGTCACATTTCTCCGTTCCAGCGCAAAACCATTTCAGGCATTGCCGTTTATTGAACGGGATGGCCACCGTCATTTTGGGCTATCCGAAAAAGAGGTCGGCATTTTATGCGCCAGCCATTCCGGCACAGAAGACCACGTCAACACTGTAAAATCGATTCAAATGAAGGTCGGCGTTGGGGTAGAAGACCTGATGTGTGGGTTCCACGCACCCATGGATGAGGCTTCGAGCGATGCACTGAAATTGGCGCATGAAAAACCCTGTGCGTACCACCACAATTGCTCTGGAAAACACACAGGAATGTTGGCGCATGCCCGTTTGCGGGGGCTTCCAACCGCCGACTACATCAACATTCAACACCCAATCCAGACCAGCATCTTAGAAGCATTCAGTGAAATGTGCGCAATTGAGCCAGACCAAGTGGAAATCGGCATCGATGGTTGTTCTGCTCCCAATTTTGCCATACCTTTATACAACGCGGCGCTGGGGTACGCCCGCTTGTGTGACCCCTTTGACCTGTCCGTGGAACGCCAAAAAGCGTGTGTTACCATCACTTCCGCCATGATGCATTTTCCGGATATGGTCGGGGGGCCAAATCGATTTGACACTTTACTGATGCAAGCAGGCAACGGTATGATCGTCTCAAAGGGCGGTGCAGAGGGTTACCAATCGGTAGGGATCATGCCAGGCGCCCTGGGTGCGAACAGCCCTGGAATTGGCATCGCCATCAAGATCAGCGATGGTGATAACGATGACCGGGCCCGTAGCGCGCTGGCGCTGGCGATCTTGCGCGGCCTGGGTGCTTTGGACCAAAAGCAACTTGAAGCAATGTCGCGATTTGGGCCAGAAGTGGAATTGGTAAATTTCCGCAAGATTAAAGTAGGGGTTGGCCGGCCGTCCAGGCAGGTAAAACTCAAATGAACTCACTCCCGGTTGGTCCAACCCGCGGCTTCGCGGCCCAGGTCGCCAACTGTTTGATGTCTGCCTACGGCGAACCGCTTTGGCGCAATCCGTTACCGGCCATCGACGAATTGGTATCTACGATACTATCTCAAAATACCAATGACCTGAATCGAGACAAGGCGTTTTTTGCCTTGGTCGAAAAATTCCCGAATTGGGATGCCGTTCGTACCGCACCGCGTGAAGACGTGATCGATTGCATTCGTTTGGCTGGCCTTGCAAACCAAAAAGGACCGCGTATCCAACAGGTTTTGGAACAAATTCAGGCTGAAACTGGCGCTTTGGATTTGGACTTTTTAAAAACCATGGGGGCTGAAGAGGCCAGGAAATGGTTGACCCGGTTTAAGGGGGTCGGCCCAAAAACCGCCGCTATTGTGCTCTGTTTTTCGCTTGGGATACCGGCCTTTCCGGTGGATACCCATATCTATCGGGTCAGTGGCAGGCTTGGCTTGCGCCCTGAAAAAATGAATGTTGAAGATGCCCACCCCCACTTGGAGGGCCTGTTTGACCCTGCCGTTTATTACAGCGCCCACCTCAACCTGATAAGGTTGGGGCGGGAAGTATGCCACGCCAGAAAGCCCAATTGCCTGGCGTGTCCCTTGCTCAACATTTGCCCAACAGGTGCTGACACCCCCAACGCACACGTGAAAAAATAATAAAAAAAGCCGCAAATTGCGGCTTTTTTTATGTGAGCGCGGAGAGGCTCGAACTCTCAACAAACGGCTTAAAAGGCCGCTGCTCTGCCATTGAGCTACGCGCCCGGCTTGCGAATAGGGATTTTATCACTAACCTATCGGAGCGTCAAACAATCGCCATCACCCAAAGGATATTTTTCAATTTGGTATAATTCAGTCCAATTTACAATCGAAGGAAATTGCATGAATTATCATATTTGGACAGAAGGCTGCCAAATGAATGTGGCCGATTCCCAGCGGGTCGGGTCCGCCTTGGAACACTTGGGGTACTCCCAAACCGAGAATGTTGAACTTGCCGATGTGATCGTGATGAACACCTGCGTGGTTCGACAATCTGCAGAAGACAAGGCTACTGGCCGGCTAACCTCCTTGCGGCCATTAAAACAAAAAAATCCCAATCTGATCATCAATCTGATGGGTTGCCTTGTTGGCGTTAAAGGACACGATCGGCTAAAAAAGGCTTTTCCATTCGTAGATGTTTTCTCCCCTCCATCTGATCCTGGCCCGCTGATCAGCCACCTTACCCAGGGTGAGGTTCGCTCTTTTGAGGATGCCGAGACCACCCGGCGCTTTTTGGCCATGGATGAAGAGCTGGTTTTGCCGGTCTCTGAACAAGGAAAACTGGTTTCGGCTTACATTCCGATCGTTTATGGTTGTTCGCATGCCTGCACGTATTGCATCATTCCGTACAAGCGAGGCATCGAACGCTCGCGCCCTGTTGGAGACATCATCAGCGAAGTTCGCTCATTGGCTTCCCAGGGAGTGGTGGAGATCACATTGCTCGGGCAGATCGTCGACAGGTATGGCAAAGACATTGTCGATGGGCCCAATTTAGCCCAGTTGCTGAAATTGACTGCAGAGGTTCCGGGTATACAACGGGTCAGATTCTTGACTTCCCATCCCAATTATTTTGGTGAGGAGTTGATAGACGCGATCGCAAATACACCCAAAGTTATGCCGCACATCGAATTGCCGATCCAGGCCGGAGATGATAAGGTTTTGGAGAACATGCGCCGCGGGTATACACAACAAAATTACCGCGACATCGTCGCCAAGATACGGGAAAAAATCCCACATTGCTCGATCGCTACCGACATTATCGTTGGGTTCCCTGGTGAAACACACGAACAATTCATGCAGACATATCAGGTGTTGGAAGACCTGCGGCTGGATGTTGCCCACCTTGCCCGCTATTCTACCCGCATCGGTACGGTTGCCGACCGCAAGATGGAAGACGATGTATCTGATGAAGACAAAAGGGAACGATTCCGTATTTTGGAAGACCAGCAAGAAAGGATCGTTGCCGAGATCAACGCCAAACTGCTTGGGCAAACGGTAGAAGTGTTGTTCGAAGAAAAGGTAAAAGGTCGTTGGCGTGGCAGAACGCCTACCAACAAGCTGGTTTTTGTAGAGTCGGATGAAAACTTACGTGGCCAGATCCGTGCTGTACAGGTTACCTGGACAGGTCCCTGGAGCATGCAGGCAACTCTGCCAGCAAAAGCACCGGCAACATTAATCGCCCAGGAAATCCTTTAACTGTTTGCTTTTCGTCGGATTACGCAATTTGCGCAAGGCCTTGGCTTCGATCTGCCGGATACGCTCGCGGGTAACATTAAAGTAACGGCTTACCTCTTCGAGGGTATGGTCCTTGCCATCTATCAAGCCAAAACGCAGCTCCAACACCTGCCGTTCCCGTTCGTTTAGTGCGGTTAGCACATGGTGAACCTGTTCGCGCAACATTTCGCGGGCAGCGGCATCCATGGGTTCGGTTGCCTCATCATCCTGAATAAAGTCTCCCAACTGCGATGAATCCTCATCGCCAACCGGTCCCTCCAAGGAAACGGGCTCCTCTGCGGAGCGCAGGATGCGGTACACCTTTGCGGTTGCGGCTTCCCATCTTTTTTGCAATTCCGGCTCTAATTCCGAGCCATTCAAGCGAGAAGCAACGATGGCATCCACATCTTCCTGAGAAAGGAAACCAGCCTCCAATGCAAGCTCATTGTTATTGGGTTCCCGGCCATACTGTTGAACGAGCTGGCGTTGAATTTTGAGGATGCGCGTGATCGACTCAAAAAGGTGGACAGGGATGCGGATGGTACGGGCTTGTTCTGCAATGGAGCGGTTGATCGATTGGCGGATCCACCAGGTTGCGTAAGTGCTAAATTTGAACCCGCGGCGAGGATCGAATTTGTTTACCGCACGCAATAACCCAAGGTTGCCCTCCTGGATGAGGTCCAGAAATGAGATGCCGCGACCAAGATAGCGCTTTGCCACACTCACGACCAAGCGCAAATTTGCGCGAATGATCGCCTCATTCGCCTCCTCGTATCGAATATCCAGGATCGAAGTTTCGTACCTAAGGTCAGATTCCGCGGGAACTTGCTCGTAGAAGAAATCCTCAGTGGGAAAGATATGTCCGTTGTTCCTCATGATCTCGAACAAGGGCGTCGCGATCGATTTTGGCAATAAGAACAAACAAACAAACAGGTTGAATGTGTTCGCGGCATAACTGTTCCACAACAGGTCGTGGCCCCATTGTCCGTTATCGAGATAGGCTCTCAGATAAGAAGGCGTATCCAAATTCCAGCCGCCCCGCAGCACCTGTGCCGATGTGAGTACAGTGACCATGTCTGGCAATTCCGCGTGGACACGATGGGCATCTTCTTCAAACCGGCGATAATTGATCATCAACTCTTCTACCAACAGGCCGTAGATCGCTGCCTGAGAAGCGTCTCCGGTTCGTTCTGCGCGGATGGCCATGCTTGAAAATAATCGCCAAGCTTCAATGATCGTAGAAATGCGAAATTCTGCGTCCGAATCGAGCAGCTTGACTTGGCCGATCTCGCGCAGGTACAACTTTACCGGATCTTCGGATAGCTCATCACCAGTTGCGTATTTTGGCGCAATAACTGGCTCTTCAGGCTCTACCTCGGCTTCGGCTATGTCTTCGGGAAGTATCTCGATATCATCGATCTCCAAACCACCATCAAAACCGGGGGAAGGATTATCCATGTCAGGTCGATCGGTATCGATGTTCACTTGTTTTTTCATAGTTCTACTTTTGCCTGTACTCTGTCATTTTTTTTCGGGCATCATCCAGGTTCTTTAGTTGCATACTATGAGCCTGCATAACCCCAGAAAGATCAGATAATTTTGCCGGTGTGGCATTGTCGGGGTCCTTCATCAGGTAGCTGATCTGCTCCAGTTCTTTTTTTATCCGATCCTTTCGGATCGCGAAAATCGACCGCAGCAGTTCATCCAATAATCGATCTTCCAAACTGTTGGCCTGCCTTTGGCCAACGATCCTTTGGTACATTGGCCGCACTTCATCAGGAACATTTACTTCTACGAATTTTGATAGTTCCAATTGATCTTGTTCAAGCGATCTTTGTAATAACGACAAAATAATGTGCATTTCGGTGCTGTTAAAATCCTGCCATCCCAGGCTCTGCAGGTTGGATTCGCTGAGTTTTCGGTCCAGCTTGGGTAACAAGCCAGGATTTTGAAGCAAGATCGCCAAGATTGTGATCTCGACATTCTCATTTCCATTAACTATAAGGGTGGATGGCTTATTTTGGCCTGAATTTTGAGCGACAGGTTTTTCTTTCCAGCGTGGAAGGGATGGTTTTTCATGCACCTTTATGGCAAGCAAGGAACGTTCATCCACCTTTACCTTGCGGGCAACCATTTGACGGTAAGCGTCCCGTTGGATCGGATCTGGCAGGTCCTCGATCAACGGTATCATCCTTGTAACGATCGCGCTTTTATTTTTAGGGTCGTTTACATCTTGCTGGGCGATCAGGGTATCCAGCACATACTCCACTACGGGCTTTGCGCTGGCAACCAATTGGCGCCACAAATCAGGGTTTTTTTCGACAACTTCATCCGGGTCCAAACCATCGGGCATGCTGGCCACTCGCAAATCCGCGCTAAGACGGTGCTCGTGGCGCAGCAAACCGTGGGCGTCAAAGCGAACCTCATCCTCGCTATCCATCGATGACCGCGCGGACTCCAACCCCCTCATAACCGCCTTTTGCCCCGCGGAATCCGGGTCCAACGCCAGGATGATCTTGCGGGAAAATTTCTTAAGCATGCGAATTTGTGTTTCGGTTATGGCTGTTCCCATGGGGCTCACTGCGTTTGAAAACCCGGCCTGATGCAGCGCGATCACATCCAAATATCCTTCCACAATAACCGCCTGGTCTGCTGACCGAATTGGTTTTTTGGCTTGGTTCAAGCCAAAAAGGATCGAACTTTTATCGAACAGGACCGTTTGGGGGGAGTTCATAAATTTGGGAATATCGTTAGGGTCCAATATTCGGGCGCCGAATCCCGCCATTTTTCCATCTTCTGTTCTGATGGGTATCATGACCCGATTACGGAATTTATCGTAGTATCCGCCGGATTCCCGCTCCGTGATCAGGCCTACATCAAGCAGGTCCGATTCTGAATACCCTTTCGTTTTAAAGTGCGTCAATGTCGAGTCCCAGCCATTGGGAGCGAAGCCCAAACTAAACCGGTCTATCGTATCACGGGTGATTTTCCTTTTTTCCATCAGGTAAGCCAAAGCCACACTGCCACCTTCGGTAGAAACCAAATGATGCCGGTAAAAAGTTGCCGCCTCTTCCAATAGATTGCGAAGCCGCTGGTATTCTTCTTTTTGCTCTGGTGCCTGTGGTTGGTACTCGGCCAAGGTTACCCCGGTCCGCTCAGCAAGAATCTTCAAAGCATCCTTGAATTCCACGCCCTCTTTTTTCATCACAAACTTAAAAATATCCCCGCCTTCACCACATTCGCCAAAGCACCGCCAAGTACCAGATTCTGGCCATATAACAAAAGCAGGGGTTTTGGTATTGGAGTGAAAGGGGCAAAAACCGGTATAGGTTTTTCCGCTTCGGCGCAGTTTTACTCCAGCGCTTTCCGCCAACTCTACGATACCCATTCGGGTTTTTACTTCATCAATTGATGACATATTAAAAATTATAGATGCCTTTTTCGGATGCAGCCTTGACCGAAAAAAAAACCGGCGCATCGTTTGCGCCGGTTTTGCTATTTAAAACCCTTCCAACTTCGAGAGGTCGGCAACGCCTGTCGCCAGCCCCGCAATGCCTTTCAGCATCCGCAATCGATTGATCCTGATATTCGGGTCATCGGACATGACCAACACTTTGTCAAAAAACTCGCTGATGGCTGGGCTAATATCTTGAAGGTCATTAAGTAGCCCATCGACGGTTGTGTATGTTTTGCCGGCAAATCCCTGGAATTTGGCCAATAATTTTAATTCCGCAGGTTCTTGTAGCGCCGCTGTATCAAGCATCCCCTCGATATGGCCAGCGGACCTGATGATGCGGACACAGCGCGCGTATGCGTCCAGAACGCCACTCCACTCCGGTTTTCCCACCCACTCGCCAAGCTGGCGTACCATGGCCAAAGATTTGTATGGGTCGCTGTAATTCACTTCCAAGACCGCGTCCACCACATCATAGCGATAGCCCATATCACTGAGTACCACTTTCAATCGGCCTGCAAGGAAGGCCAATACCTGATCATTTACCTCAGCTCCAGTGCTTACCGGTTGCAATTTCGCGGCACGGGCTACCACATCGCGCAGGTTAAAGGGCAAGCCATGTTCCAACAACGGTTGGACGATGCCTATCGCCGCCCGACGCAAGCCGAACGGGTCTTTGGCTCCGCTTGGGATCACCCCCGCGCTGAACAGGCCAACCAGAGTATCTACCCTGTCTGCCAGGGCAATGGCCACCCCTGCTTTGGTCTTTGGTACCAGTTGGTATTGTTCACCGATGGCCACCGCCACTTCCTGAGGTTCGCCGCTGCGCAAGGCATATTCCCTGCCGATAATGCCTTGCAAGCTGGTCATTTCGGTGACCATTTGCGTGGTTAGGTCGGCCTTTGAGAGGTAAGCCGCACGTTGGACCACTTGGTTAAGGTTTACGTCGTAACCAAGCATCTCCCCGATCTGCGGGGCCAATTGATAAATGCGGTCAGATTTTTCTAACATGGAACCAAGTTTGGTTTGGAAAATCAGCGACCGCAGTTCATTACGGAAATCTGCCAATGGTTTTTTAACATCTTCGCGGACAAAGAAATTGGCATCAGCAAAGCGGGCACCCAATACGTGCTCGTTCCCGTGCGCTACGACCTCGATATGCTGGTCATCTCCATTGCGGATGGCAATAAAGAAAGCAAGTAACTGGTAATTACCAGAACTGTCTTTGGGGTTGGAGATATCTTCCACCGGAAAGTATCGCTGATGCTTCTTCATGGTAGACACCAGCACATCGCGTGGCAATGCCAGGTATTCGGGGTTGAATTTTCCTACGATCACGGTGGGTTTTTCGACCAGGTTTGTCACTTCTTGAAGCAAACCAGGGTCTATATATGCTTGCCCGCCAAGCGCATTTGCGGCGCTGGTTACCATCCTTTCAATTTCCGCGGATCGCTCTGCCCTGTCCAACAATATACCGGCAGATGCAAGCGCAGATATGTACCCGTCTGCGGACGGAATCTCGATCAGCGGCGAGTCGTAAGGGCGCAAGCCGCGGCTGGTTTTGGCGCTGTTCACTCCGGCATATTGGCATGGGACCAAATCCGAACCAAACAGAGCCGTTATCCATCTGATCGGCCGCGAGAAGGAGACACCGCTGTTGTTCCATTTCATAGAACGTTCAAACTTGATCGCGTTGATCCAACTTGGGATTTGTTCGGCAACTACCTGGCCAGTTTTACGACCAGCCTTGAATACCCTGGCGACCACATATTTACCGTTATCTATCTCTTCGACTTTCAAATCGGATGCTGATATTCCATTTTTGGTGGCAAAACCGATCGCCGCAGGCGTGGGTGATCCGTCCGGCCCAAACGCTCGGTCTGCGGGGGGGCCTTTCACCACCTCTTCTTTATTTGGTTGCATGGCAGCAACCTGGCTGGCAATAAAACCAAACCGGCGGGGGGTGGCAAAAATTTTGATCTCGCCATGTTGGATGGATAATTCATCTAACCAAGCATGGACCTTTTCTTCCAATTGCGCATAGGCTGTGTCAACATCGGCTGCAGGCAGCTCTTCTACCCCAACTTCTACCAATAGCGTATCGGTTTCGGAGGAACTGTTGCCAAAAAAGGCGGACGCGTTCTGGGTGGTTGTCTTGGCAGGGGCTGGTTTGGGGTTGGATTT
This sequence comes from Chloroflexota bacterium, assembly GCA_005778035.1. GTDB lineage: Bacteria > Chloroflexota > Anaerolineae > Anaerolineales > Villigracilaceae > UBA5195. The sequence goes on along the minus strand of SXKT01000021.1, from coordinate 9,838 downwards.
TTGCTGTTCCAAATACGCTTCGGCAACCCGTTTGGCCATGTCTCGCATGCGCCTAAAATAGGCTTGGCGCTCGGTAACACCCACCGCGCCGCGCGCATCCATGATATTGAATGTGTGCGAACATTTTAGTACGTAATCGTGGGCAGGCAGCACCAATCCCTGTTCCAAGCAAGACAAACACTCCGCCGCAAACAACTCATACATTTGGCGTGCTCGTTCCACGTCGGCAATTTCGTAATAATATTTGCTATGCTCAAACTCCTCATGCCGCCTTATCTCCCCGTACATCAGGTCCTCAGACCACGGTTCATTCCAAATCGAGGGGGCGTCGTTCAAGGCGATCAAGATCCGATCCAACCCGTAGGTGATCTCAACGGCCACAGGATCTAATGCGATGCCGCCGACCTGCTGAAAGTAAGTGAACTGTGTGATCTCTTGCCCATCCAGCCATACTTCCCACCCCAAGCCCCATGCCGAAATGGCTGGCTGTTCCCAGTTATCTTCCACAAATCGGATATCGTGCTTTCGAGGATCGATTCCGATCGCCCTCAGGCTTTCAAGATATAACTCTTGCGGGTTGCCAGGGTCTGGCTTGAGGATGACCTGAAATTGGTAGTGCATCTGCAATCGATTGGGGTTTTCGCCATAACGGCCATCATCAGGCCGTACTGATGGTTCTACGTAAGCCACATTCCAGGCATCCGGCCCAAGCACTTTTAGAAAGGTAGCCGGGTTCATGGTTCCTGCCCCTACCTGAGTGTAATAAGGTTGCCAAATAACGCACCCTTTCTCGGCCCAGTATTGTTGCAGTTTTAGGATGATGGATTGGAATGTGTGTTTATCTGACATTTTGTTCACCTTTGGTCAAGATCAGTTTGAAGAAGAAATTATACCTTGTTCCCTTGCTGTACTACTTTGGCCAGCCGTGCTTGCCGCAAACCCTTAAAGGGTGTAACTTTGGCCGGGCTTTAAAACTACTGCTTTGGTGTTGGTTTGTTGCTCAACCTGGCGAGACCATGCGTCCGCATCCTGGCGGATCACATCCCAGGTACTGTAATGAATAGGAATGGCAACTTTGGGTTGCAGTAATTTCACTGCCCGAATAGCGTCAACTGGCCCCATGGTGTAATTATCACCGATCGGCAAGATTGCGACATCGATCCCTTCTTCTCCGATCAGGCGCATATCGCCGAACAAACCGGTATCACCCGCAAAGTAGATCCGTTTATTGTCTTTGGTCGTAAGCATAAACCCTACCGGGTTTCCACCGTCTGAATTGTCCACTTCGATCATCGAACCGTGCAATGCCATTGTTAGCTTGAGGTGGCCAAAAGGGTGCAAGAAACCACCTCCGATGTGTTGCGAATGGGTGTTTTCTACGCCCTGCCGGTTAAAGAAATTCTCGATCTCAAAATTGGATATTACCTTTGCCCCTGTCCGCCTGGCGATCTCTACCGTATCACCGATGTGGTCCGAATGCCCGTGGGTTACCAGCAAGAAATCAGCAACCACATCCGCTGCGTTGATCGGCGAAGCAGGGTTATTGGTAAAAAATGGGTCTATAACCAACTTATGGCCAAATGTTTCCAAACCGAGGGTGGCGTGCCCATACCAAGTTAGAATATTCATATTATTCCTCCAAAAAACGAGAATCGCTTGAAAACAAACAAACACAAATTTTCCTCGGCCATTCGAGAACCGTTACAACATATATTACAGGTATACAACGGCTTTTCTTTGCCATCAAGCAAAATAGATTGCGGAGAAAAATGCCGCAGCCAAAATCCGAACAACAAACCGTTTTGTTGTGATCCCCAATTTGCCGTCCCGATACTCTACGACCCTGAATACACACAATTAGAACCACTTACCAAACTTTGGCTGCCATCAACCACCGAGAAAGTTTCCGAGGATATTCCTGTGGGATTGTCTCCGCATATCTGCCAGGGCCCTGCGGCGTGCATTCGTGGTTTCAGGTCCATAAGTTGCAGGAGTTTCCCTTTTTTCCCTTATGTACGGTCTGATTACACGTTTTTGGGCTTGGCAGTGGAGTGGGAGTTTTCCAATCTATGCTGGCTCTCTGGCCATTTGGAGCAGGTTGACCCCAAGTTTCGCAGCCAGTTTGTGCGAACCTATGACCAACTTTTTGCCTATTACCAAACCATTTTTGACAACTATCACGAACATTCCATATTATGCCGGCAAGCCCACGCCCGCCAAGGTTCCTACATTGACCTGCTTCACAGAAATGGCAAAAGGTACAGGATCAACCCCGCTACTGAAAAAAATACGCTCTTTCGCCAAACTGCTACATCAGAGCAATAAGCTTAGACGCGCTTAAACAGATTGATGCTTTCAATATGGTACGTGTGCGGGAACATATCCAATATGGTAGATGAAGCCAGTTCGTAGCCATGTCCGGCAAGTCGCGCAACATCGCGCGCAAAGGTCGTAGGATCGCACGACACATAAACCAGCCAAGTTGGCATTAGTTTTGCCAGGGCATCGGTAACCCGAGAATCCAGCCCGGCCCTGGGTGGATCTGCCACGACAACATCCACCTTGCTTCTTATATTCGGCACGATCTCTTCCGCCAGCCCTTCGTAGAGCTCTACATTATCAAACTCATCCAGGTTGTCCACAAAATCGGCACATGAAGAAGAGGAAACCTCGAGCGCGATGATCTTGCCCACCCGTGGAGCAAGGAATTTAGAAAATAACCCAACTCCGCAATACAAGTCCATGACCACCATCTCAGCATCCCAATTGATCGTATCCAACACTTTTTCAACCATGACGGCAGTGGCCTGTGTATTTACCTGAAAGAACGACGCAGCAGACACCTTGAATTTTTGACCAGCGACTTGATGCACCAAGTAATCTTCCCCCGCCAGCACTACTGTATCTTGTTCGGTTATATGTACCACAGACATATCCGCTTCAATCTGCAGGGCGGGTACATCCAGCTCGTCCGATTCCAAAATAAGCATCGAAGAGCCTTCCGCTTCCCTCAAGATCACCCTGTCTATCCCCGATTCAGATTCAAAGCTGAGGTATGGCAACAATTCTTTTGAAGCGTTGCCCATCAACAGGCAATCTTCAACTGCCAACAATGGTACCCCTGTTTCAGCTGGAACAAAACAAGGCTTTCCTTGGCTGTTCAAGTGAAACTGCACATTGTTTCGGTAACCCAGTTGGGAAGGCGATGGAACCACCTCTATCGGCGGAAGGTCGGTTATTTTGGCGATCTTTTTTAGCTGCTCACCAAAGATGGTACGCTTGAGGTTAAGTTGCTCCTGGTAGGGGAGATGTTGGTAATGGCATCCGCCGCATACCGAGTGATATGGGCATGGCGGCTCCACCCGTAACGGGGAAGGCTTGACCACTTCAACAAGGCGGGCCAAGGCAAAGTTCTTCTTTTCTTCTACAATAGATACCTTAACCACCTCGCCGGGGATGGTGAACGGCACAAAGACAGCTTTGCCATTGTAACGGCCAACTGAACTTCCGCCATAGGCAGAAGCGGCCAGAATGACCTGGATAGTAGGCGGTGTTTGCTTGTTCATGGTTTAAACAAAAAAGGTCGACCAATTGGCTTGAACCACTGATCGACCGCTTTTGCAAAGCCTTACTTGATCACGAATGAGAGAGCGATCAGGATCACAAAAAAACTTGCCGCCAGAATCACGATCTTCTTCAACTCTTTCATCGTATGACTGTAATCAGGGTTGAATTCGGAAGTGGCGGGAACCCCTTTTTGAATGTTGGCAAAAGTGGGAGAAACCTTGGTAGAAACACTGCGTTGCTTTTTAGACATACTTTACTCCTCAAGGAAACAAATTAACATTCCTATTTTACCCCGTTTTATTACAGAAACTTTTCTGGTGATTGCAAGGCCATGCCATTATAATTAATCGTAGGGATAAATTTTCAGTGGCAATTAACTATTGGATAAAGGTTAATGTAGGCAAAATCCTGGTTGCAGGTTTGTTTGCCGTATTGGCGTTGGTAGGTTATGTCACTGTAAAACCTTTTTTTGCGAGTGAATTGCAAGCAAAGTCCTTTTCCTCAGTAGCGAAAGGTATAACGAAATCCTTTGTAACTTCGGTGGCATATATGAATTGGCAACCAAGCGGGAAAAAGAACCCAAAAGACCAAATGCCTCTATCCTTAATACCTGCCGGCCATTTTTCCATGGGGGCGGATGATGTCGGAAATACACCCAATAGCCCCTCGCATCTGGTCAACCTTGATAGTTACTACATATACACCTTTGAAGTTACAAATTGGATGTACTCGCAATGCGTTCGTGATAAAAAATGTGATGATCCAGCCAAGGTTAATCCATATTTTGGAAATGTCCTTTTTTCAACATATCCTGTAGTGTACATAACATGGAAGCAGGCGGCGGATTATTGCGCATGGTCGGGGGGTGACCTTCCTACCGAGGCAGAATGGGAAATGGCAGCCCGTGGACCCAACAATTACCGTTGGCCATGGGGAAATGCTGCCCCAGACAGCCAAAAGGCAAATTATGGCAATTCTGTCGCTTTGTTGGTCAGCTCCTTTACATACCCCGACGGGGCAAGCCCGTTTGAGGTTGCGAACATGGCTGGTAACGCACGTGAATGGGTCAAGGACCGATACAACCCAACCTATTACAAGCGGTCTCCTGCCAAAAATCCACAGGGATCCCCCAGTGGAGACCGCCGGTCTCTGCGTGGAGGTTCTTACCTGGATGACCAAAACCAAATCAGTTCCTACAACCGGTTCAGCCATGATCCGGATTCCCCCGGCATCAACCGTGGTTTTCGTTGTGTGATCCGGCCTCAACTCCGTACCAACCTGCCGCCAAACACGCCCAAACCTTGACCATCCTGTTTTTAAGCGGTAGAATGTCCATTCTCAAATGCCTTCGTAGCTCAGTGGATTAGAGCGCTTGCTTGCGGAGCAATAGGCCGGGGGTTCGAGTCCCTCCGAAGGCACTCAAAAAGAGCAGGAAAATTCTGCTCTTTTTGGTTTAAAATCCCAGGTATGAAATCCAATAACAAACCCAATATTTTGCTTACCAACGACGATGGCATCCGCAGCCCAGGCCTATGGGCTGCCGCCCAAGCACTTTCCCGGTTAGGCTTCGTTACAGTTGCCGCCCCCAAAGAACAAGCCAGTGGGACCGGGCGCAGTCTTCCCTCTACCTCTGATGGGGTCATCACCGAGGAGACGATCTCTGTGAATGGCCAAGATTGGAAAGTTTATGCCATCGGCGGTACACCCGCCCAATCTGTCCAACATGGCATTCTGGAGATCCTTGGGACAACTCCTGACCTGGTCGTATCCGGGATCAATTACGGTGAAAATGTCGCAACTGGCATCACCATTTCGGGAACGGTCGGTGCCGCGATGGAATCTGCTTCACTTGGCATCCCCTCCCTTGCCGTATCACTGGCAACCGACCCCGCCCATCATCTTTCCTACTCGCTGGATGTGGATTTTTCGATCGCCGCCCACTTTACCGCCAAGTTTGCCAGTATTCTTTTAAACCACCAATTGCCCATTGGCATTGACCTGATCAAAGTGGATGTGCCGGCCACCGCAACCCAAACCACTGAATGGGAATGGACGCGTTTATCGCGCCAACGCTACTACATACCAACCAAGCCAGAAAGAACCAATTGGAGCGAACCAAAACGGATCGGCTATCAACTTGCGATGGATCTTTCCATCGAAGCGGAAGATACCGATGTGTATACCTTGTTGGCAAAACAGAAGGTTTCGGTGACCCCATTAACGCTCGATATGACCGCCAGAGTGGATTTGGGGTTGCTTAGTCGTTTCGAAGATTCAACCTTCGGCCTTTAGCGGGTTCCGGCAAAATTTTCAAGCTCTACCTTTTGCCACGGCTCATCCGTTAGTCGGAGATATTTTGAGAGGGTGGGGTATACACGCTTGATCTCAACTGCCATCATTTGGGCAATTCTGCGGATTGAAAAATGGGCATTGGGAGCGGACCGAAGTTGGCAAAACGCGAATGCTTCGCGCAAATTAAAAGTAGATAACACCCTTCTGTTATAGCCATTCGGTACCACATATTGGGCTACATCCGGGTTCCATTGCGCCAATTCGTTCCAAAACAACTGAACGGTGTCCATCGCTGTTTTATATTCATCTTCTACGCCGGCATTGACCAATAACAAGGGAACCGCATAGCCCAGATTGCAACCAAGCCTTTGCGTTGTCTGTGTCATCATCCTGTGACGTTTAAACTCTGCATAGGCACCTTGGTCCATTACCAGGTCAAACGTTATGTACGAATGTTCCAATTCCCGAAGGGGTGCATCAAATTTACTTAGTCCGGCAAATAAGGTATCGGCGATTTTGGTCGGCAGGGTGGAATCTTTAATTGTCCGCAACGCTTCAGCATAGCTCATTTCGCCAAACCGATACAGGCATGCCGCCAAAATACGGTCTTCACCTGTTCCATCGCTGGCAACCAGGGTGCATGGCTCCATTTTTTCATCGCCCGCATCTACATGGCTGGCTAATAATGTCAGCTCTGATGTGATGTTCTGCATTGCGGGGTGCGGGTCGGCATACTTTACCAGGGTCGGCACCTCCTGGGAGGCAACCAATTTGATCTCTTCCCCGATCTCACGGACCTCTTGCAGTGGGCTGCCAAGCCATTTGCGGATCGCGCTTTCCAATTCCCGCGCATTCACTGTCATCCCTGCATTCGCCATCGATGCTGCTGGCAGAACAAATCGGCATGCGTCAACATACTTCGATCTGATCCGCCGGTCGTAAAGCTCATCGCTCTCGCCCGAATTTGGCGGGTACTTTTTTGAGACCTCACTCTTAACCGGCTCTAACATCGCCAAATAAGTGTCGAACAAATAACCGCAGATCTGGTTGTATCGTTCCTTGTAACCGCCTTCCTCGACCTCTGGCGGGCAGTAATATTGGTCACGATCCCATTTTTGGTACCGGGTAGATTTTTCTGTATAACTGGCAAGTCGGTTGGATTCTATCGCCTCCATTGCCAATCGGGAGGCATTTTCGAAGGCCAAATGTAAAACAGCATGCTCGGCAACCGAAGAATGGCCGTATCCCACCACCCATTTTTCATGGAATTGGGCCGTACTATCTTCAGTCAATTCATCCGCGATTGCCTGAAATGTCTCCGGGGAACGGGATGTCTTGGCAAAAGCAACCGCGATGGTCTCAGGGGAATATTTTTTGGGGGATAATAAGTATATTTGGCGCTTTGGTGCGGTCATTCGATCTCCTTAGGCTCGCGCCAATTTCAGCGCGTCAGACATCCTGGCAACCCTCACCATCGCCTTTACATCGTGCACCCGCACCATATTCGCTCCTCGGTCAATACCAAAAGCAATGGCAGCGGCTGTGCCTTCCAGCCGGTCTTCGGGTGGCAAATTGAGAGTGTACCCAATGAAGGATTTTCTTGAAGGTGCCAACAAGATCGGAAAACCCATTTTTTTAAAATATGCAAGCTGATTGACCAAGGCAAGGTTTTGTTCCACGGTTTTGCCAAAGCCAATGCCGGGGTCTATGATGATCTTTTTCCTGTCTACCCCGGCCGCGATGGCGATATCTACGCTTTCCTGTAATTCATCGCCAACATCCGTCAATAAGTCAACATAATCCGTGCCCACGTATCGGCCACCCAAACCCTGAACGATGATCGCGTTTTCCGGCTTGCTGCGATTATGCATCAGGATCACCCAGGCATGATGGCGGGCCACGACACTCGCCATCCGTGGATCCACTTTTAATCCCCAAACATCATTCACCATGCCCGCGCCATTGGCTAACGCTTGTTCTGCCACAGCTGCTTTATAGGTATCCACCGATACGATGGCCTTTGGGAACTCTTTTGAGATCGCTTTTACTACCGGAATTACCCGGCTGATCTCTTCATCAGCGCCTACTGTTTGGGCTCCTGGCCTGGTCGATTCACCGCCAATATCCAACACATCCGCGCCATCCGCAAGGAATTGTTCCGCTTGGCGCAATGCGGAATATACCAAGGAATCCTCACCTGCATCCGCTGCGCGTAAAACACCATCGCCCGAAAAACTGTCCGGGGTAATGTTGAGGATACCCATCACATAGGTACGCGAATTCCAGTCAAAGACAGGTGAATCGGGCACAAAATCCGCCTTTATATGATCTGCTCAACCGAGCGTTGCAACCAGTTTTCAGCATCTACCAGGCTGGTAAAAACCTTGATTACCGCCCCGCTGGCTACCGATCCGGCCGAAACATCCAAGATCGCATTTTTCACTTCTTCTGTGGCAACCAGCACAGCCACCCTAAGGTTGCGCGTAGATGGATCGCTATTGACCTCGATCGCCAATTTGATCACATTCGAAGGGATGTTCGCAACCTCTCGCAAGTCGTACAAGTTGCGAGTCAAGCGGTCTGAGTCCATCAGGTGTTCAAAAGAAAATTCCCGCCAATCCCTTACTGTTTCCTCCGAAAGGTCAGTAAAAGTGAGATTCATTCCACCATCTGAACGCCTTGCGACGGTATAGCCGATATTCTCTTTTCTTTGCCAATTCAATGGCTTTAAATCACTGGTCATTTTTTCTCCATTTGAACGGTGAAACCTGTGTTCTTTTTATACAACATTATTCCTTCCTCGGGCACATCCTTTAGATGCTTTTCAATGGTAAAACCTGTAACAGGATGGAGCAAGGTTGGTGCAATTTCTGCCAATGGCACTAAAACAAAAGCGCGTTCATGCAAACGCGGGTGGGGAATTGCCAACCCTGGTTCGTCTATCACCTGATCTCCATAAAACAGGATATCAATGTCGATCAGCCGTGGCCCATTGCGGAAATTAGGGGTTCGCCCCAATTCTCCCTCCAAATTTTTGACGAAATCTAACAAGCTGAGCGGGGACAAGCTTGTTTCGCAGCCCACAACCATATTTAGGAATTTGCCCTGATCCAGATATCCCCAGGGTTCAGTTTCAAAGATTGAAGATATTGCTACGACCGGGCAATGGATTGAGAGTTGTTCGATGGCTTTTGCCAAATTAGACTCCCGGTCACCCAAATTTGTACCTAACGCGAGATAAATTTGCTGCATTGGGCGATCATCACTTGGAAAGAAACTGTGGGGTAAAAGCGCCGGGTAATAATTGAGAGACGGTCAATTTTTCGTGGATCTTCCCATCCTCATCCGCAATTACAACCAACATATCCAACGCAAACTCTGCCATCACTTGCCTGCAACCCCCACAAGGAAAACCACCGTTTTGGGTGACCACCGCGATCAGGTCAAACTCACGCTCGCCCTGGGTGATCGCCGAAAAAATTGCCGTCCTTTCTGCGCAAATGGTGCTGGGATATGCGGCATTTTCAATATTTATCCCTTGGTACATTCTGCCATCTTTGGTGCGCAGAGCGGCGCCAACCTTGTAATTAGAGTAAGGCGCATAAGCTTTTTTTCTTGCCTCAATCGCCAACCCCACAACTTGTTGGATATCTTTTTCTGTGATCGTCATCAATTATTCCTTCACCGATTTTCTAATTGGCTTTGCTGGTACCCCTACCACCAAAGAATTTTCTTCCACATCACGCGTAACTACCGCGCCAGCCCCTGTACGCGCGCCATCTCCCAGTGTCACCGGCGCTACCAACATGGTATCAGAGCCAATAAAAACATCCTTGCCGACCTTGGTTTTATGCTTTCTTTTTCCGTCGTAATTGCAGGTGATCGTTCCCGCACCGATGTTGGTTTCCGAGCCGATCTCAGCGTTGCCAATGTAGGAAAAATGACCCATTTTTACACCTTCGCCCAGGAAGGTGTCTTT
>SXKT01000020.1 GCA_005778035.1 Chloroflexota bacterium | reverse complement strand
GACAAGCAATTTGACCAATTATTGGAAGGCGGCATTCCCGAGGATATGCGCGCTTATTTGGGGATGTCTGGTTTTAAGGTTACCGTAGATTATCATGGGGATCTGCTTGAGATCCACTCTGGCGGGAAAATTACCCCGGAAGAATAACCGGGAGTGACACAAGATGCCGACCCAAACCATGGCAGGTATTGGTGAACCACTCGGACCTGTCTTGCGGTTTCAGCCATATTTTCCGGCCAGGCTGGTGCGCTTTTCTGATAACCACTCAACAAGTAGCACGAATTATATTTTGGATCCGATCGGTGGATCTCCACAACTGCTGGCAGACCTGGTAAAGGCTGGGCATCGGGTGATCGCGACGGTCTCGAATCCCGTCGACAGGTTGCTGCTGCAATACACTCTTTCCTCTCCACCGCCAGAAGTTGTACGTTCCGTGATGGCGGAGCTCTCCCAATTGCGTATAGAAGGTGTTCGGCTGGAAAAACACCTTCAAGCGATGATGTCTACCACGTGTGGGAAATGTGGACAACAAGTTCCTGTAGACAGATACATTTGGAATGATGACACAAAAACCTTAATAGAGAAGGTATTCAATTGCCCCTGTGGTTATGGCGGGGAATTTGGGGTGGATGAAAAAGACCTGGCATTGGCAGACAAATGGGCCAGATCAGATGGTTTGTACCGTTCGGCGATCCTTTCGTTATTCAAACCTATCGATGGCGTTGATTCAAATGACCTTGTCGAGCACCTGAAAATTTATAGCCCAAGAAGCCTGCACGGAATAGACTTGTTGGTCAACCGCATCCGCGAGGGCTTTGATTCAGATGAAAAAAATGCCTGCGCCAGGTTGTTGGTACTTTTTGTGGCAGACCGCTGCAGTGGGATGTGGAATCCGGCTGAAAGCATTTATCGGCCAAAGATGGTGCAATGCCCACCCAAAAGAATTGAGACCAACATCTGGAACGCTTTAACCGATGCATACATAGCCCTGTTGGAACCACGGGACAAGGGTGTGGTTTATCAGTACCCCGATCTGCCCGAAGGAGCAGGTTTGGTTTTGTATCCCGGAAGTTATAAAAAGTGGCTTGCTACGAATCCCAAATTACCGATCATGGATGTGATCACAGTGTTGCCAAGGCCAAGCCAAGCCTATTGGATATTGTCCGCGATCTGGGCCAGATGGATATTGGATACGGATGAAAAAGAAGAATACCTGGCCATTTTACGCCGAAAAAGGTTTGACTGGGCTTGGTATGGAGAAGTGCTTGGAACCCTGATGGCCAGGATCATTAAAAACTGCCCTTCGAACGCTCCTCTTACGCTGTTCATCCCCGATGCAGAATCAGATTTCCTGCTGGTGGTGGCATATGCTCTTGCGCGTGCGGGTTTCCATTGGTTCTCATTTACTCCGAGATCTGGCAGCGAATTGACGATGGTGGAAGTGAACAGGGAGAAGACTGCTTCCTCCCACCAAATTGGATCCACAAAGCTTGTAAAGGATTGGTTGCAAGATATCCTTCTTGATTCCTTTTCCACGGGTTCAGAACCGAAGACTTATTTTCTGATCTTGGCAGACGTACTCCAGGTAATAGGGACAACCTCCCCTCAATTTTTAACTGAGTATTCGGCAGACCAATTAGAAAAGGACCTCCAGTTGGTACTGGAGGGACCTTTATTTGAGGATATCGCAAACCGCTTATCAGTAAAAACGGGTATCTGGAAGCGCAAAGGCTCTGAAAGCCAGGCATCCCTCGGATTTTAAGGTGTACTGGTCGGCAATGTAATTGGCGATTCGATGGTTGGAAACGGTGTAAAGGTTGGAAAATCGATCGCGGTGGGTTCCAGTGTTGGCTCCAAGGTTACGGTCGGTATCAAGGTAGGCTCCGGTGTATTGGTGGGAATGATGATCTCGGTAGGTGGGAAGTAGCCGTTGACAAAATGGACCGTTTTTTGATAAAAACCACCCTGCTTAGACTCCATATAAATCCGCAAAGAATAGTCGCCTTGCTGTAGGTCTGATAGTGAAAGGGGGTATACATCGGTTGGTTGGGTTAGAGCCTGGTCGGACTCGTACAACACCAGCCAATTTTTTTTATCAGGGTCGGTTCCCGCAGCAAATTCCAATCTCCAATTCGAAAAACCGCCGTCTGCAAACGCGACGAGGCGCAAATTAATAGTGGCATCGGTAAGGACCACACCGTCTGAGAGGTTACTGAATTCCAACCGGGGTAAATTTGTCTCAGGTGTACATTCATCCGTGGGGGTAAAAAAGATGGGAGTATCAAAGCCCAGCGATTTTGCCAAATCCTTCCCGGCATCCTGGTTTTTTATCCACCTGCGGGCAAATTCGTCGGCAACATTAAAGGTGAGCTCATCCGTGGTTGAACCGTCGCAGTACTGGTTGGCGCGCAGGCCACTCCAGGTATCGATCTGTACTTTTTTCCAAAAGTCTTCTTCCGCTTTCTGCGGAGGTTGGTCTGCGGCGAAAATCTCGTTGACCTGTTCTGGGCACCATTTGGATGGTTGGGTACCCGAGACCTTGCAGATGGTGTAATCGAGGATGTTTTGGGGCCTTTGGAAAGCGGTTGGTTCACCACCTGTTAGGTAAGGGATGGCTTGTGTCATAAAGTTAGCCCAAATTGGGCCGGCACCGGTTAATCCGGTGGTGCCGATCATCTCGCTGTAGTCCGCATTGCCTACCCATACCCCTGCGGCCAGGTCTGGGCTGTAACCCATGGTCCAATTGTCCCTGAAGTCGTTGGTTGTACCGGTCTTGGCAGCCACACGATTGTAAAATGGCAGGTTGATCACAGGGCTGTAACCGAACATGGGTTGCCTAGCCTCGTAATCAGAAAGGATCGAGCTGATTAGGTACGCGTGCTGGGGAGTTAAAACCTGTTCAGGTTCTGCCAGTTCGTGCTCAAAGATCACTGTCCCTGTAAAATCGGTGATCTTGAGGATAGAAACAGGCGGAAGCTTGGCGCCGTTATTCGCAATCACAGAATAGGCCTGGGTCATTTGCAGCAGGCTAACCTCGCCACCGCCAAGGGTGAGGGCAAGGCCGTAATCGGTACGGGTTAGGCTGCTAATGCCAAGTTTTTGCGCCATGCCAATGAGGCCTTCTTTTTGAGGTGTGTTGGGGTCATCGTAGATGCCAACAAATTGGAGCGCTTTTACCGCCGGTATGTTATACGAGTTCGCCAGAGCAGACCGAACAGTGACCGGGCCATGAAATTCACCATCGTAGTTAACCGGTTCGTATGCCGGGCTCGGATCATTAGGGTCACCAGAGGGAGTGAATTTGCTCGGAACATCCCAAACAACAGTAGAGGGGGTCCATCCTTTTTCAAAGGCGGCCAAATACGTAAAAGGTTTGATCGAAGAGCCTGGCTGCCTTGTTTCTGTGGTCGCCATATTGATCTGGCCGTCGATCTCCTCATTCATAAAATCGGCAGAGCCTACCATTGCCAGGATCTGCCCGGTGGATGGCTGTATCGCCACCAGGGCAGCATTTCGGGCATTGTTTTGGTACAACAGGGCCACTTGGTCGCTTACTTGCTGTTGGGCCATGTCTTGCAATGTTGCATCCAAAGTGGTGGTTACGGTAAAACCAGATCGATAAATGGTCTGGGCATCATATTGGGCTTCCAATTGTGACCGGATGTAATTAACCCAATGGGGATAGCGCATTTGGATATTAGGGGTAGGGAATTGGTAACCTTCCATTTTTTCAGAGGCAGCCAAAGCTTTGTCCATAGAGAGGCACACTTTGGATTCCCAGTTGGATACGAAAATGCAATCGCGTTCATTGCTCAACGCTTCCATTAGCGATAGTACGTCACGGTGGCGAGATAGGGTCAGATCACGATTGGTGTGGATATCGTACACTGCGGGAGATTGTGGCAAGCCAGCCAGGAAAGACGCCTGCGCCAAGTCCAGATCATCAGCCAGCCGGCCGTTGGGGGCGGTACCTTGCGGGCTGAATTCGGTAGGTTGGCCATCGATGCCTGCCCCAAAGTACGTTACGGCGGCAGCCTCGATACCGTAGGACAGGTTCCCGTAGTAGATCTCGTTCAGGTACAGTTCCAAGATCTCGTCCTTGCTGTATTGGCGGGTGATCTCAGCCGCCAATATGATCTCGCGAACTTTGCGCAAGTAACTGCGTTGCACCCTTTCTTCGGGAGAGAGCAATAAAGCCCGCGCAAGTTGTTGCGTGATGGTAGAAGCGCCAGGTCCGTTGCCTTGGCTGGTGGCATTCGCCCAAATAGCCTGCAGAATGGCAACAGGGTCAAAGCCAGGGTGGTCGTAGAACTCTTTATCTTCAGTGGCGATGGTGGCTGCTACCAGTGCGGGTGAGATTTGGGGGAGTGGAACATAAGTGCGGCGACCTGCGTTGGGGTCGAGGATCTCGTAAAGAACATTGCCTTTGCGATCTAAAATGCGGGTTGTTTCGAATTGGGCAGACCGGGCACGAAGGTCATCGACAGATGGCAACGTGACAGCGATCGTAAAATAAGCTATCACCGCGGCTACAGAACCGAGAATTACCAAAACAATGCCGGCAAACGCCCCAATGAGCAGGAAATTGGAGCTACAGCCGAAATGCAAGTTTGGCACCCATTTTGATCGGGTTTTGCGTTTTTTAGGCGCGGGCCGAGCCGACCGTACGGTTGCGACTTGGGTTGCCAATGGGTCGGCTTGTTCTACCTGTTTTGGCGGTTGGAACCGGGCGCGCGGTATGGCAACAAATTGGCTGGTGTCTTGGTGCAGCCTGGTCTCTTTTAACGCGCTGGGAATAGTAGGGTGGGGGCTTGTTTCTGCCACTTTGCCTAATTCTTCCGGTGTTGGTTCTTCCCCTTCGGTAGTTCGGTTTGGATCTTGCATAGTTAATCCCTGGTTCTTACCAGAACGGTCCACAAACCTTTCATGCAGGTTGCGTTATCTTGGTTGAGCAATGATGCTGCCAAAGTAAGTGAGCCTGCCTTAAGCCGAGGCAGATGTTTGGCTTCAACCACTTCCATCTCTACCTTCACGGTGTCTCCGATGAAAACCGGTTTTACAAACTTCCATTCGTTCACCTCTCGGAAGGCAATAACATTGGCGCCCAGAACGCCGGTTTGAACTGCCAAGCCTGAGGCGATGGACAAACCTAACAAACCATGAGCGATCCTTTGGCCAAAAGGTGTGTCCTTTGCATATTCGGCATCGGTATGGATCTGGTTAAAATCTCCCGATAGCCCGGCAAAGGAAGTAATGTCGTGTTCGGTAACCGTTCGGCCTGCGGAAGTTCCTTTTTGGCCGACCGAAAAATCCTCAAAATAGAAGCCATTGCTGACAGGTAAATTGCTCATCTTGCGGGTCTCCTTGTGATGCTTCAATTATATGCTTCAATCATCCAACGTGTCCGTTACAAATAAGTTCCAAATTACCATAAAGGGTTATAAATATGGTTAGGAGCATGCACGAAATGCCATCTTACATCGGTGAGGCTATAACGGTTCAATTTAATGAACCATTGCTGAGAGAGAAAACCCCTAACTGCCCTTCCCGTTTTAGTTGGGGAGACGAATTATTCATTGTAGAAAGATCCTTACGGGAATGGGTGGATTTTTCGCGAAGGGGTAAATTTGAACGCAATATGAAGGAAACCCACTTGGAAGCGGCGCAAGCAAAGGGCTCTTTTGGGGTAGGCAGGTTCTCTTTTGTGGTGCTAACGACCGTAGGCAGGGTATTTGAGATCTACTTTGACCGGACGCCCACCAAACAAAATAAAACAGGAATATGGATCTTGTATAAGGAATTGAATGCGGAGGACGAGAATGGAAAATGAACGAAATGAGGGGTTTTTGGTCCGCATTGAAGGGCCGATTGGGGTGATGACCATGAACAAACCCGCCAGCCTGAATGCATTGGATGCCGGGATGCTTGATGATCTTCTGCAGGCTATAAAGCGCCTGGATAATGACCCCGTTGTGCGTGTACTTTTGTTATTTGGTACAGAAAAAGCCTTTGCCGCAGGCGCTGATATTCACTCTATGGCGCCGATGACACAGCAACAAATACGGGCGGATGGGTTCATCCAAAAATTTGGAGAAATTGGGCAGCATAATAAACCATTGATCGCCTGTGTTAGCGGATATGCGTTGGGTGGCGGCTTTGAGGTAGCGCTTGCTTGCGATATGATACTGGCTTGCGAGACCGCAATCTTTGGCCTGCCTGAGATCAACCTGGGGGTAATTCCGGGCGGGGGCGGTACCCAAAGGTTGGCACGCCAAATTGGCAAAGCCCTGGCAACTGAAATGATCTTGGCTGACCGAAAGTTGGATGCCAGCGAAGCTGCGCGGTTGGGGGTGGTGAACCGGGTCTACCCCAAAGATACGTTTGTGCAACAATGCATGGAATTTGCCAACAAGATCGCGGGCAAGCCCATTGATGCAGTAGTAGCGGCCCGGTCGGCGATAGTACAGTCTGATGAACTACCGCTGAAGAGTGGGCTGGACTATGAGCGGGATCTTTTTTATGCGTTGTTCGATACTGATGACCAAAAAGAAGGCATGCGCGCTTTTCTGGAAAAAAGGAAACCCGCCTGGATCAGTAAATAATCGGTCCTTTTAGCGCAAATCCTCGATCTTCCAGGCTTCCTTGCCCAACAACGTCTTTAGCCTTGCCAATACCTCAGGGCATATATCGATTGATTCGTTGGGGAAGGAGATCAGGTTTGCCTGTCCGCCTTCATGGATGAGAAGTTGGAAGCGATCATTGCCATGGGTTGAGGTCACGATACGGAATACATTTTTTAGCCTGCGGTCGTCCCTGTCAGAATCCTCGCTTTTATGAAGATAAACAGTTAATACCTGGGGAGTTTTATTTTGGTTCGAACGAATAACCTGCATGGAAATAATGGGCGGGGGCAGTTCTCGCAAGATCTGGTCAGCCAGTTCAGCGACCGGGTCGGGGGTTGTTTCGACCACATCATTAGCCGGAATCGTGATGTTGGTTTGCCCAGCATTGGTGTTGCTTGAATAAATACTGGCCGTGGGTTTGTCGCTACCAATCGCATTTGGCTCAATATTCTCGTCAAAGAAGGGTTCTGGCTCGGGTGGAAATATCGGGAACGGATCATCCTCAAAGGTCGGGATAGTATCTTCAAATTGGGGTTCGAAACCGTTTGTGGCTGATATTGTAGCAGAGTTCGGGATGAGAGTCGGAACCCGCTCCGCTCCTCCGGCAGGTTCTGTGGCAGCGGTTTTTAAGTCCATCTGGGTACGAATGTTATCGATCAGAACTTTAGTGCCGTTGCTTTGTGGGTCGGCTTTGCCGTCAATGATCACAACTTTTTTTTCTTCACAGATGGCTTTAAATTTTTCCCATGTTTTGGGAAATGCGACCGTTTCAATGGTGCCGAACAGGTCCTCGATGGTAATGAACCCCATCCATTTGTCCGATTTGGTTTTTGTGGTGCGCATGCCAACGACCATCCCGGCAACTCGCACATGTTGGTCTTTGGCGGCTTCTTGCAGTGTCTGAGAGTTGTGACTGGAAACCTGGGCAAGCAATTCAATATAGCCAGACAATGGATGGTCGGAAAGGTAAACACCGATCAGGTCTTTTTCCCAGGTAAGGGCTTCTTTTTTATCGATCTTGATCGCTGCTGGCAGGGAGAATGGAGCTAGTGCGACGGAAGAATGGGCACCGAACATATCGATCTGGCCGCCCGTTTTGTTACGGAAGTAATTTTCGCTCAGTTTGATGATCTGTTCCATTACCGATAGGATCGCAGCGCGATCTCCGAAGGAATCCAGTGCGCCCACTTTAGTTAAAAACTCCAACGCGCGCTTGCCCACCGATTTTAGCTCCACCTTTTGCATCAAGTCGTTAAGGTCACGGAAAGGAGTTCCCGCGCGGCCTTCTACGATAATGTCGGAAGGATTTTTGCCCACATTCTTGACTGCGCTTAACCCAAAGCGAATGGCTGGTTTTTTGGTTCCATTTCCATTTACTTGGTCTTCAATGGTGAACCCGTATTCTGAATAATTAATATCCGGCCTTAGCACCTCGATGCCCAGGGAGCGGGATTCAGTGATATACATCGCAATTTTTGCGGAATCGTCCTTGAATACAGACATGAGCGCGCACATGTATTCAGCGGTGAAATGGGTCTTAAGGTAGGCAGTTTGTACCGAGATCAATCCATAATCGGCAGCATGGGATTTGTTGAAACCGTAGCGGGCAAAGTTCTCCCAATCTTCAAAAATGGCGCGGGCGGTTGGCTCGTCCATGGTTTTGGAGCTGGCGCCTTTGATGAACTTCTCTTTATGCGCAGCAATCTTGTCCGCGATCTTTTTGGAGATCGCTTTGCGCAAGTCATCCGATTCTCCACGGGAATACCCTGCAAGTTCCACCGCGGCGCGCATGATCTGCTCTTGGTAGATCGGGATGCCATATGTGTCCCGAAAGATCGGCTCCATCGACGGATGCTTGTACTCGATCTGCTCTTGACCGTGCATGCGGCGAATGTAGGATGGAATGAAATCCATTGGCCCTGGCCGGTAAAGAGCTACCATGGCAATGATGTGGTCGAGCGTGGTGGGTTTCATGTCCATCACACTTTTGGTCATTCCACCGCTTTCCAACTGGAAGATCCCGGCGGTGTGGCCATTGCTGATCATTTCAAAGGTAGCCGGGTCATCGGTTGGAATGTTGTCTAAGTTCAGTTCTAAATTGTGGCGTTGCTGAATCAGGGCGCATGCATGGGCCATCACTGTGAGGGTTGAGAGACCCAAAAAATCGACCTTGAGCATGCCCATATCTTCCAACACGCCCATTTCGAATTGGGTAACCGTTTTTACCGGAGAGTCTTCGCTGTTTGAGGTAGGACGGTGGATCGGCAGATATTCTGTGATCGGTTTAGGCGCGATCACCAGGCCGGCCGCGTGGGTGCCGGCATTTCGAACGACACCCTCCATATGGGAGGCGACGTCGATGAGATTGCGCATTTTTGGTTCTTCATCGTAGATCTTTTTTAGCTCTGGTACTTCTGCCAACACTTCCAACAGGCTGCCCCCCTTATCAGGGATCAACTTGGTGATGCGTTCCACCTCGGGGATGGGCATATCCATCACGCGGCCAACATCTCGTACTGAACCTTTTGCGGCGATGGTGCCAAAGGTGATGATCTGGGCGACTTTTTCGCTGCCGTATTTTTTGGCGGTGTATTCCAACATTTCTGCCCGACGGTCATCCCTAAAATCCAGATCAATATCGGGCATACTTGCCCGATCGGGATTCAGGAACCGCTCGAACAGCAGTTGGTGATGGATAGGATCGACAAGTGTGATGAACAAGCAATACGCAACCAAGGAACCGGCACCAGATCCACGTGTGTTGTACCAAATGCCGTTTTCTTTAGCATGACGGCATAAGTCCCATACGATCAAAAAATAAGAGTTGAACTCCATTTGTTCAATGACCTGCAACTCAAAATCCAGCCGCTCTCTGATCTCTGGGTCATTCTTGTGGGCATTGTAGCGTTTCTCCAACCCGATCTCACACAAGTACCGCAGGTAGGTTTGTGGGGTGTATCCGTCGGGAACCGGAAATTCTGGCAAGTTATTCCCTTTTCGCCCAAGGTCAACATTACACCGTTCAGCGATCTCCACCGTATTGCTAAGGGCTTCGGGGATTTCGGCAAATAATTGGCTCATTTCATGCGGAGACCGCAAGTAAAAAGTATTCGATTCGTAGCGCATACGGGTTGGGTCATTAAGCATTTTGCCGGTTTGGATGGCTAAGAGGACGTCCTGATATTGGGCGTCATCCTGCTCAATGTAATGCACATCGTTTGTGGCAACAAATTTGGCCGAATATTTGGCGCCAAGTTGGACGAGTTGCTTGTTCAGGTCAACCAGCTCGGAAATGTTGTGTTGTTGCAGTTCCACATAAAAACGGTCTGGGCCAAAAACATCGTAGTACCAATTCATGCGGCTTACCGCTTCTTCAGGTTTTTCGGCCAATAAATGACGAGGTATCTCTGCCGACATGCATCCTGATGTAGCGATCAGGCCTTCGGCATGGGCGGCCAAAAAATCATGGTCGATGCGTGGGAAGTGGTAGAACCCATCCATCTGCGCGGCAGATGTGATTTTGAGCAGGTTCTTGTATCCGGTCTCATTTTCTGCCAATAATAATAGGTGGGAAGATTTTTTATCCAGCTTAGGGTCGCGGTCTGCCATACCACGGGCGGCCATATAGGTCTCAACCCCAATGATCGGTTTGATACCCACGTTTTGGGCGGCTTTATAAAACTCGATCACGCCAAACATGGTGCCATGGTCGGTGATCGCCAGCGCCGGCATGTTCATATCCTTGGCACGTTTAACTAACTTCTTAATATTCGAAAAACCATCCAATAAGGAGTAAACAGTATGCGTGTGAAGGTGGACAAATGATTCCGACATGTGGTTTTTTTCCCTGATGTTTGAATTATAGCATTTTGGTTTTTGTAACCTTAAAATGTTAAAGGTGAAAATGACAAAAAAACATTGGTGGCTTGAAAACGCGCCGGCCATTGAGTGGGATTGGCCCATGGGCGTCCTGTTCATTGCCCTGATCATGACGGTCAGCGTTCGGCTCGAAATGACCCGCTGGGCGGATGAGTTGGGGTATGTAGAATCGATCACTTTGGCGGGGGCGATCGTTGGCTGGATGTTGGCAATAAGCAGGTTTACCGCCCCTGTTAAGAGGGTGATATTTTTGGGGTACACCATAGGGTATCTGCCATTGGCGCTCGCGAATATGATCCAAACTGAAAGCGAACCCTTTTTGCGAATGGCCAGCTTGGCAGGCAGGATAACGAATTCCCTGCAAGCCTTCTGGTACCTTCAACCCGTATCAGATCCATTGCTGTTTGTTTCAGCAATCGCGATCCTTTTATGGCTCACGGCATCCATTTGCATGGTGCAATTGCTTCGCCACCGCAGCATCGCCAAAGCTATCCTGTTGCCAACGGTGATCATCCTGACGATCCAATATTACGATGGATTGATCGGCAGCCGAATTTGGAATTTGGCGGTGTATTTTGTTTTGTGCCTGGCCTTGGTGGGAAGGCTAAACCTTGGGCTGGCGCGTCAGGAATGGGTAAAGCAGGGTGTTATTGCGGGTACACAACTGGAATCGGACCTGAGCCGGTTTATGGTCATTTTTTCTCTGACCTTGGTGATGGCGGTTTGGTTGATCCCATACCCGCATGAATTCTCAGTTTTGTATCTGAGAGGAATCAGTGCGGCAAAGTCCGGTTCAACATTTATTGAAAAACGGTTGGAGGACCTCTTTGCGGCGCTTACCCCCAGTGTTGAATTAAGTGGAACCAATCGCTTCCCCAACGCGTTTGGGGTTGGCACACAAGCCCCCATGGGTGATGAAGCGGTCTTCCGAACTTTTTTGGGAAACGCGTCAACCCCAAAATATTTTTCCGCAAGGATCTATGACCGATACCAGAGTGGCAAATGGGTGGCTCAATCAGGCGAAAAAAGCACTACCGTTGTTGATTGGAACGATAACGTGAATACCCAAAATACGATCGAGATCGCCTGGGTAGGGGACGCAACAGGTATAGCGGTTGTACCGCTTTATACTGTTGGCATCAGCAGGGAGGCCACTATCCAAAAGGATGGGATAACCATTGACGCCTTCCCATTGCAGTGGGACCTTGCCGAAACAGTGTTGGCTGGCGAGAAGTTTAAAGCGGCGTATTTGCAACCGGCCATAACCCAAAAGATACTAAGGGAGAGCAGCACCGAGTACCCAGAAGCGCTGGCATTGCGATTGGAGATGGACCGCCAAGCCCTTGACCCCAAGCTGATCAGCCTGGCTGAAGAGATCACAGACGGGGCACTGACTCCCTATGACCAGACAGCCAAGATCACCGCTTACTTGCGAAGCAAGTATGTCTATTCCGAAACGGTAACCGCACCGCCAAGAGGAAAAGACCCGGTGGAGTGGTTTTTGTTCGAGAATAAAAGTGGTTTTTGCAACCAGTTTTCCAGTGCGGAGGTTCTGCTGCTAAGGGCAAAAGGTATTCCGGCAAGGTTGGTATTGGGTTTTACCAAGGGAGAGCCAGCCGAAAATGGCCAAAAGGTCTTTAGGCAGAAAAACGCGCATACCTGGGTTCAAGTGTACTTTTCAGGGGTAGGCTGGGTCAATTTTGAGCCAACCCCCAATGTGGACCCGATCATATACCCCAGTGGAGAGACTTCCGTTGTCGCCCCTCCATTGATTCCACTGACGGGGGATTTTGCCGACAGGGAGCAAAACCGGGGAATAGACGAAGAAGGCGCCCAACCACCGGATACGCTTAGTTGGCCAAGCGCTGTAGTATGGAAATGGGCAGGGATCATCCTTGGAGTAGCGGCTATGATCGGGGGTATGTATTTCTATCGAAAACAGATCAGGAAGGTGGCCATTAAAGTTCCAGGTATGATCGTGAACCAATTTGAAAGCCGGGGTTTGGAACCCCCTGGGTGGATGGTGGCATTCTTTGGATGGTTGCTTGTACCGGCAGGTTCAAAAAAATTCGCCGCTATCAACCTTAGTCTGACAATCCTCACAGGGCGGGTTCAACCATCATCTACCCCTCAGATGCGGGCGAAATATTTGGCAGAGCTGTTACCTGAACGTAAACCAGAGATCATCGCCATTTACGAGGAGCACGCGCGAATCATGTTCTCGCGCACAGGCGCGGTTGGAAGTTCCACCTTGGCCCCCGCAAGGGTTCTTTGGGCAGCTCTGCGTGCAAAATCGCGTCGATGGTTATATGGGTAGGGGTTTCACCTGGTCTGTGCCAGCCCAAATGACCATTTCGCGCAAGTTCCGGTAACCGACGTCGATATCATCGGTTTCAATAAATTCCTGTACAGTATGTGTACCACCGCCTCTGGTAACGCCCATCACAAAAGATGGATATCCCTTGCTTAAAGGCACATTGGCGTCGGTAGAACCTGCCATCAGGATTGGCTCCATGCCGCAGGCTTTTAACAAATCCTGGGCATGGCGCAGTGCGGGGTGGCTGGACGATAATATCCCGGATGGCCGTTCCCCGATCACTTCGGTTGAGAATTGAGCACCGTCCCGATTCATTTGACCAATTATGGCCAGCACTTGTTGGTCGAGGTGGCGCAACGCCACTTCTGATTTAGATCGCAGGTCCAGTTCAATGGTTGCTTGGGCGGCGATGGTATTGATACTGGTGCCACCAATGATCTTGCCCACGTTGAAGGTGGTTTTTGGTTCTTTAGGCACCTTGATCTGGCTGATCAGGTCGACCAACTTGGCCATTTGATGGATGGCAGAAGGCGTTCCAAAATCTGCCCAGGAGTGGCCGCCCTGGCTGTTGGCAGTAATTTTGTAGCGCTTTACGCCAATGCCATTATGGATCAAATGGTCGATCCCCAGCCCTTCGAGAACCAGGTATAAACCTGGGCTGCTGCCAAAACGGTCTACCACGGCTTTCATTCCGGCAAGGTCACCCAGCCCTTCCTCACAAGTATTCGCTACAAGCCAAATATCTTGGTCCAAGTTTCCGTACGGCAAATCCTCTGCCAGGGCTATCAAACAAGCCACGCTGATCGAGTTATCGCCGATCCCAGGGCCATAGATCTTGTTTCCATCCAAGCGGATAGCGAGCGGAGTGTTGAGCGGAAATACTGTGTCGAGGTGGGCTGAGACCACGACTGGGGAGTTGCTTGATCGGCCCTTTATGCGTGCGTATACATTCCCTTTGGGGCAAACTTCAATGTCGCTTAGGCCAGGGATCGCGTTAAAAAGGCACTGAACGAGAGTCGCCCTGTTTGATTCTTCAAAGGTTGGGGCGGCAACTTGTTGAATTTGCAAAGCAAGGTCGATGATCCGATTTTTCATTCAGAATCCTTGATCTTTTTTATTTTCCCGCGCATCTGACGTAATCGATGAAGCCCCAATTCGGGCAGCGATTGTAACATGAACATTGGCCCACTACCGTCGCAACAAATCGATTCGGAGACACAACCATACAAAGCTGCCTCAACCGGATCTAAAGTAAGATAATAACCGGCCGTAACACCGCCGTAATTGGCGGCCATTGACCCGGTAGGGTCTACGATCTTGTTGCCAAATGGCGGGATATGCCATTTTTGCTTTGTATGTTTCTCGAGCACATAACTTCCCCTGAATCCGCGTGATACAACAACCATCTCCGCTCCCATGTGGGTGATCTTCGCGGCCAGGTTTAAAATGGATTCGTGCTGATCCCAAAACAGGTTGCGCAACATTTGCTCGCTGGTGAAGAAAATGCGGCAATTGTTTGCCAACAATTGGATATTCTTGGAGAAACCATTGGCCATTTCTGCGGGTTTGGGAGCGCAACTGATCGTGTTGGCATGATTGGCGGAAAAGAATGTGGAGAGTTGGAGTTGGTTGGATAGCGCAATCTCAACCATCAGAAGTGCTTTGGCGTTTTTCATCCCTGAAGGTATATCGGCAAGCCGAAGAGTCAGGTCATTTTCCTGCGACCTATTCTGGGAGGCTGAGATGCCGCTGGAAAGGGTTAGCAAGTCTTTTGGGAAGGGCAAACCCCTCTGCAAGTAATGGGTGGCAGGGTGTTTTGATGACCCCCTCAGATTTTGGTCGTAGGCGTAAAAAGAAACTGATTCTATGCTTTGCGGCATAACCTGAACGCCAGAAGTAGCAATTCCAAATTGCTCAAACTCCGCCAACCATTCCGTTGGGTAATTTTCTCCCACCTTGGCCAACAGGCTTACAGAATCTACCCAAATTTTGGCCCCGGCGGCAGCGTACAAGCCCATACCGCCCGGAATGTTATTATGCGCGTTCCCAGCCGGAGGCAGAATGTATTCTTGTTGCAGTTGACCCGCGATAACGATCTTGTGATCAGTAAGTTTACTTGAGTTGTTATTTTTCACAGGGTAAAATAAGGATGAGGTTGCTTAAGATGTATAGTTTAAAGCATGGATGATACACACATTCACCATTTTATTCTATAATCAGGCTTACATCCTCTTAGAAGATAAAAAAGGAGTAATTCAATGAGTGATAAGAAAGTCAGGGTTGCCATTATCGGCGTAGGCAATTGCGCCTCTTCGCTGGTACAGGGTTTAGAGTTCTATAAGGACACACCCGATGACGCAACTGTGCCTGGGCTGATGCATGTAAATCTTGGGGGTTACCACATTCGGGATATCGAATTGACCGTGGGCATTGATATTAATGCGACAAAGGTCGGCAAAGATATGTCTGAAGCGATCTTTGCGGAACCCAACAACACCTACAAATTTTCGGATGTTCCACACCTGAATGCCCCTGTGGTAAGGGGTATGACCCACGATGGTTTGGGCAAATACCTGAGCGGTGTAATTAAGAAAGCTCCCGGACCAACTGCCGATATCGTCAATATCCTTAAGCAAACCAAAACCGATGTAGTTGTTAGTTACCTGCCGGTTGGTTCTGAAATGGCCACCAAATGGTATGTTGAACAGATCATCGAGGCTGGTTGCGCATTTGTCAACGCAATTCCGGTGTTCATTGCTTCTTCAGAATATTGGGGAAAGCGCTTTAAAGACGCTGGCTTACCCGTGCTGGGAGATGACATCAAGAGCCAGGTGGGCGCCACCATTTTGCACCGGGTGATCACCAGTTTGTTTGTAGACCGTGGCGTGCAGATCGACCGAACCTACCAGCTGAATTTTGGTGGTAATACCGACTTTATGAATATGTTGGAACGCGAGCGCCTGGAAAGCAAGAAGATCTCAAAGACCGGTGCCGTTACCAGCATGATCCCGTACGATATGGGTGAAGAGAATGTCCATGTTGGCCCTTCGGATTATGTGCCGTGGTTGACGGATCGCAAGTGGTGCTACATCCGGATGGAAGGGACCACTTTCGGGAATGTTCCGCTAAACCTGGAAGCCAAGTTGGAAGTGTGGGATAGCCCCAACTCTGCCGGCGTGATCATTGATGCGGTACGTTGCGCCAAATTGGCGCTTGACCGGGGCATGAGTGGTCCGATCATCGAACCTTCATCCTATTTCTTCAAAACCCCGCCCAAGCAATTTAACGATAACGTTTGCAAAGAGATCACTGAAAAATTCATCAAGGGCTAAGTTATTCCTGCAAGATGAAGATAGACAGGCTGCGTAAGCAGCCTGTCTTCTATTAAAAAATCATCGGGTAGAATCAGAGATATGAAAAGTAGCTTGATTGCCAAAAATATTCTGGTTGCAATGTGGTGCGCCGCTGCGGTTTTGTTGCTATCTGCTTGCGCTAACAGCGCGGTGGCGGAACCTGAAATTGATATCCAGGCGGCCCAAACCCAGGCGGTGGCTACCATTTTTGCCGAGGTAACACAAACCGCCTATGCGATGGTTACTGAACCGCCAACACTGACCCCAGAACCTACCAGAAACCCCAACCAAACACCGCCCGCCTTGCCTTCGGTATTTACAACCGGGTTGTTGAACCCGCTGGATACCCCCCATACTTATGTAGAAGACGCTTGTGTGTACCTCAACAGGAAATGGTCAGAAGGAAAAGCAGAACCGGGAACGGTATTGGTGCCGATCATGTTTCACTCCATCACCAAAGGAGACGCTACCGCTGACAATGCCATTACCTTCACCGAATTCAAACGGATCATGAATGACCTACACGAGATGGGTTTTGAAGCGGTTACCATGCAACAAGCAGTTGATTTTTTGTACGAAAACAAGAGCATCCCAAAAAGGTCGGTCTTGTTGATCGTTGACGACCGCAAGTACAGAGAGTATTTCGACACCACTTTCGCAAAATACTATCGCGATTGGGGGTGGGTTGTGGTGAATTCGTGGATCAATTTTGACGACTCGATCTATACCCTGACCATTGCCGAGAATCAGGCGTTGGAACAAGAGGGCTGGGTGGATCACCAATCGCATGGAACGATCCACAACATTCCGATGTCCAATGATTCTACGGATGAGTATTTACAAGGTGAATTGCTGGGGTCGATGGACAAAATGGAACAAGATTACGGAAAGACCCCTGTCGCGTTTATTTGGCCAGGTGGTGGTTTTGGCGAAAAACCAGTGGCGGCTGCCAAAAAATATGGCTATAAGGTGGCCTTTACGGTAAACCCAAGAGGGCCATTGATGTTTAATTGGGTGCCTCTTTCTGATACCGCAGACCCAATGCGCCCCTCCTTCATCCCCGAAGGCCAAATCGGTGAACCACTGTTCACTTTGCCGCGATATTGGGATACGGATATCCGCGAACATTTGGATGACATTTTAAACATCAGTGATGAAGCCGGGGCTTATGGCGCAATGAACAAGGCGGTCGAATTGGAGTACTACGACATCCTATGCAGCCAAGAGCACGGTGGCTTGGCACAGTAGCGGATTTTTATGCAGACATGTGTTTTTTGTAAGATCGCAACGGGCATGCTGCCCGCAACTATCCTTTATCAGGATGAACTCGTGACCGCGTTCCGAGACATGCACCCGGTAGCGCCAACCCATGTATTGATCATTCCGAACAAACATATCCAGTCGGTCAACGAATTGGAAGAGTTGGATGGAACCTTGGTTGGGCACATGTTTTTGGTAGCCAAAAAGATCGCCGAACAGGAAAACATTGCCCACAGCGGGTATCGCTCGATCATTAACACGGGTGAACACGGCGGCCAAACCGTCCAACATTTGCATTTGCACATCATTGGCGGCCAACGGCTGCGGTTTTCGATGGGGTAAAGAGATAATGCCAGAATCGGAACGAATAAAAAAATGGAAAAAGACCCGCATAGTAACCCCTGAAAAATTGGCGGTTGCACGGCAAGTTCTGCTGGATATTAAAGCTGGCAAAGGTGTGCTTGAAGCTGCCAGGTCAAAACCAATGCCCGATGGTTCGATCATTAGCAAGGCAGGTTTGGTAGCAGCCTATAACGAAATGGTAGAAAGTGGGCAGCTGGCAGCGGAAACACCGTTGTTAGAAAAGATCCGGATGAAACCAGTTCGAACTCTTTCCGGGGTTACCACGGTCACTGTTCTAACCAAGCCATATCCATGCCCGGGCAAGTGCATTTTTTGCCCCACAGATGTTCGCATGCCGAAATCTTATCTGCCCGATGAGCCGGGGGCGATGAGGGCGCTGGACCATGAATTTGACCCGTATACCCAAGTGAGGTCTCGTATCAACGCGCTGGATTCTTTGGGGCATCCAACCGACAAGATCGAATTGTTGATCCTTGGGGGAACATGGAGCGCCTATAAAAAGGATTATCAGGAGTGGTTCATTAAACGCTGTTTTGACGCGATGAACCATACAGAAGACCATCAAGAGTTGGAAAGTAAATCATTGCTTGAAGCCCAATCGGAAAACGAAAACGCGGCACACCGTAATGTTGGGCTTGTGATCGAGACCCGTCCTGATGAGATCGACCCCAAAGAGTTGGTCAGGTTGAGATGGCTTGGGGTTACCAAGGTCCAAATGGGTGCCCAGAGTATGGATGATGAGATCTTGTTGGCCAACAAACGCGGGCATACAGCTGCGAAAACTGTTACCGCCGTAGGCTTGTTACGGGCAGCTGGATTCAAGATCGTGCTGCATTGGATGCCCAACTTGCTGGGAGCAACCCCTACTTCTGATCGCCAAGATTTTGGCCGACTATGGGAACAAGTTTGCCCTGATGAGCTAAAGATCTACCCGAACCAATTATTGGCAAACGCTGAATTGTACGAGGTTTGGAAACAGGGGCAATATACCCCATATACGACCCAAGAGCTGATCGATCTGATCGTAGATATTAAACCATCGGTGCCACGGTATTGCCGTATCAATCGAGTGATCCGGGATATCCCTTCGAATAATGTGGTGGAAGGAAACCGCCGAACAAGCTTGCGGCAAGATGTGCACGCTGAATTGCAAAAACGAGGGCAAGTTTGCCAATGTGTTCGATGCCGGGAGTTGCGATCGACGAAGGTTGAGGGCGGAGAACTTGCCAACAACGACCTGGTTTACCAGGCCGGCGGCGCGGAGGAACACTTTTTATCATTTGATACTGAAAACGACAAAGTGGCTGGGTTTTTACGACTAAGCCTGCCCGGGCATACTTCACCTGATACCGGTTTTACCGACCTTATTGGGGCAGCCCTTATCCGTGAGGTCCATGTCTATGGACAATCTTTGCCGGTTGGTTCTGAACAAAGTGGATTTGCTCAACATAGTGGTTTGGGAACCAAACTGCTGCATCAGGCTGAACAAATCGCCAAGCAAAAAGGTTACAAAATGATCGCGGTCATATCAGCTATCGGTACACGCAAGTATTACCTTGAAAGAGGCTTTGAACGCGGTGAGTATTATTTAATTAAGAAATTATAATAAGGCTATCAAACAACTCGGTTTTATATATGGAAATGTTGCTGCTGTTATTTTGGACCTTTTTAAAGGTCAATTTATTAAGTACATCCGGCCCGGCATCGGTGGGTTTGCTGTATACCGAGGCTGTCTCAACCGGCAAATTACTTACTGAATCACAATATGTTGAGGCGGTAGGTTTTTCGACCTTATTGCCAGGTTCCGATGCATTACAGTTGGCAATGTATGTGGGTTACACAAAAGCCGGCATTCCGGGCGGGTTGGTATCTATTCTGGGTGCTGTGCTACCCCCCACTGTGCTGATGTTCATTGTTATTTCGCTTTTACACCGGATCCGAAAAGAAGCCTGGATGGCAAGTTTTATTGAAGGCATCACCCCTGCCGTAGCGGTATTGATGTTGTTTGTGGCGTGGAAGATCTTTATGGGTGGCAATGAGTCATTACCGTGGCAATCGATTGCGATCGGTTCGGCCAGCCTGGCGGCATTGGTATTTGATCTGCCGGCTCCATTGGTAATTTTAGCGGCAGGTATTGCCGGGGTGTATCTGTTCTGATGAACATTCAGGAAAAAAAACAGGTTTGGTCGAGGTTGTTTGTTATGTTCCTTAAAGTGAACCTGATGACCACTTCCGGCCCTGCCTCTGTTGGCTTGTTGTACAAGGAATCTGTAGGAAAGATCATGACCGAAGCTCAGTTCGTCGAGGCTGTGGGTCTTTCTAATGTGTTGCCGGGCAGCGAAGCCCTGAAACTGGCAATGTTCGTGGGGTATGCCGCCAGTGGCATCTCTGGGGTTGTAATTGCCCTATTAGGAGCGTTGTTACCGCCCACTGTGATCATGTTGAAGGTGGTATCTGTTTTGTCCCAATTTCAGGGAGAAGAATGGCTCAACAAGTTCATCAAGGGTATGGGGCCGGCAGTGGGTATGTTGATCACGCTTGTTTCGTACCAAATTTTGCGTTCTGATGTTTATAAAACCATTGGTAAAAAGGCATTGATCATTGCCGCGCTCACCTTTGCGGCTTTGTACTTTGACCTTCCATCACCTTTGGTTTTATTAGGGGCGGGTTTATTGGGAGTGGTGTTATTGCGATGAAGCCAAAATTGACGATTTTCACCAATGGCTATGATGGCACTTGGAACAGCATTGACCTTGGGGCACAACTTGCCAAGGCGCTTGGCCTGGAAATTGAGCTGATTGGGGTGGTAGAGGAGGATGATGTCCACCATCCGGTTGAGGAGATCTTTTCAAAAGCTGTCACCTTATTTCAGGACCTTGGATTGGTGTACGACTTGGAATTGGAACCGGGGATTGTTGAGGATGTGGCCAAGAAACGAAAAAACTTGGCAAGGATACCAATGGACATTAACCAACCAGATACAATTGTGTTGGTAGGCACCTTTGGCCGCAGCCAAGTGCGAAAAATGCTGGTTGGCAAATCATTTCGGTATATTATGGAGTCTGTTGGCCAACCGATCTTGTATGTTCCCGAGTTCCGTTTCCCGGTAAAAAAAATACTTTTGTGCATTGGCGGGCTTGGGTATCCCGTGAAGGCCGAGCCGTTGATCTTAAATATTGCCAAAGCTTGTGGTGCTGAGATCACATTGTTTTCCGTTGTGCCCCCAATTGAATTTGATTACCCCGAAGCCAGAATTGTGAAAGAAAACTGGCAGAGGCTGGCCGAAACCGACACTATCATAGGCAGGACTTTGCGAGAGGGTGTTGCTTTGGCAACCGCTGCGGAGGTTGGGGTAAGTGTAAAGACCAGCCATGGGAATGTTCTTGATGAGATCAGGGCTGAGATCAAACGCGGCCAATATGACCTGGTGGTGATGGGTTCCCACTTTTCCTCACATACCTTACGGCAAATGTATGCGCCTAATGTCACCGCCGAGATCGCCGAAACCTGTTCGGTGCCGATCCTTACTTTGCGGTGTCCGCCCCAGTAAACGCGCGGATCAATTTGTTTGCCGCCATTCCGCAAGGGTTTTTTTAAAAATTTCCCTTGCTTGTGGGTCTGGTATGTTCTCTACCGAGGGATATGATTCAGGTCCGACCCTGTACGAGATGGAATCATCCGGTTTCATTTCCAAACGCAGTTTAATGGTCAGTCCGTTTTCTTCCGATTTTTTTAATAATTCATTGTTGATCATTTCAACGAGGTTGAGCGGCCTTGCGAATTTGCCAGTTGGTGGCGTACTGGAATTAGTGTCTGCGGCCAACAAAGCAGGGCCAGATGGTTGCGGAGCAATGGGCGGGTTTTCTCTGGTTGTTGGTTTATGAGGATTTCTGCCACCTTCCTTGGTGATGGCTCGCAGGGCCAGATCTATACGTTTGATGGTTTCAACCTGCTCTGGTGGCAATCTGCCATCAGTATTTATTGGCTGCCCTTGGATCTGAATGGAGAATTGTTCGTCTCTTAGGAGCCGTACCGATAGAAATGGTGGCAGATCTCTTTTGGCAGTAACCTTTTCAATTAGGGTTTGTGTAAATTTGCTATCCAAAATGCCGATCACGTAACCGCCGATGGCCGCGAGCGCGATCAATATGACGATGGTTGGAATTTGCATGGTTCCTCACTTCTGGCAATTGAGACAATAATGAGTGCCGCGTTGTCCTAATCTGGCTTTGGTGATCTTTTCACCGCAAATTTTACAGGGTTGGCCGTTTCTTTGGTAGACCATAAAGTTATTTTGAAAATTTCCTCCCCGGTAGACCCAATCAAAACTTGCCCCATTCTGGGCGATCCCAACCTCAAGGACAGATCGGATCGCGAAATGTAGCTGCTCAACTTCTTTTTTGGACAGGTCGTTGGTTTTTCTGGTCGGCAAAATACCGGCTCTAAATAGTGCTTCATCGGTATAAATGTTGCCCAAACCAGCTACTTGGGTTTGGTCCAATAAGAAGGCCTTGATGTTTCGGTGGCTGGAACCCAATACCTGGGCAAGAATGGCGACGGTGAAACTTGGGGACAGCGGTTCATACCCTAAATGGCCAGTTACTACTTCTGGGTCGTTCACTAACCATAACCTGCCAAATTTCCGTGGATCATTGAATACAAGTCTTGTTTCATCTGAAAAGTGGATTGTGGCACGGTCGTGTGGTTGCGGAGCCCGGTCTTGGTTGCAAATAACAAGATCCCCGCTCATTCGAAGGTGAATGAGCAAGGAATCTTGGCCGAGCCTGATCGTGATGAATTTTGCACGGCGGCTTACGGAGTTGACTTTTTGGCCAACAATTTTCTTTTGGAACATTTCTACCGAAGGAGTGGCGATGGTTTTGGGCCAAGATACCTCACATCGGGAGATGGTCTTGTGGATGATATGAGGTTCTACATTGCGGGCAACGGTTTCAACCTCAGGTAGTTCTGGCATTATTCGTTGAACATTTCGCCAACGCTGCGGCCCTCGTGGGCGCGCAGAATTACTTCGCCAACCAGGGGCGCGATGGAGAGTACTGTTAGACGCCCATTCAGCAGGGATGCTTTTTCAGGGGGAAGGGGAACTGTATCGGTCGTGATGAATTGTTTCACGGGCAAGGCGGCTAACCTGGCGGCGGCATCGGCAGAGAAAATTGGGTGCACACAGATCACATAAACATCTCGCGCGCCGTTTTCTTTTAACAAGTTAACAGCCTGGCAAATAGATCCTCCTGTGTCAATCTCGTCATCTACCAAGATAACATCCCGGTTGGCGACTTCTCCAATGACAGATAGGGCCTGCGCTTTGGCATCGTTGCTGGAGCGCCTTTTCTCGATGAAGGCGATGGGTACGTTCAAATCAGCAGCGATATTGCGGCCTTTCTTCGCAAAACCCAGATCCACGGTTACAACAACCGGGTCGACCATGTATTTGGCTAACCCGCGCAAATGTTCAGAGATCAGGTGAAAACCGGTCAGGACGTCTCCGGGGATCGAGAAAAAGCCCTGTACCTGTCCGGCGTGCGGGTCCAAGATCATATATCGGTCGGCGCCGGCTACCTCGAGCATATCGGCTACCAATCTGGCGGTGATGGGAACGCGCGGTTGGTCTTTTTTATCGGACCGGCAATATGCCATATACGGGATAACGGCTGTGATGCGCGCCGCGGAATCTAATTTTAGGGTCTGGATCAGGATCAACAACTCCATCAGATTGCGGTGAACAGGCGAGGATGTGTTTTGGATCACGTATACATCTTGCCCGCGCGCGCTGGAGTGCAATTTTACAAATAAGTTCTCATTGGGGAATTGAATGATGTCGCGTCCGCATAATGGAACCTTGACATATTCCGCGATTTTTTGGGCGAGGTCTGGTGAACCTGTGCCGGCATAAAGCTTGATACCTCGGTACAAGGTAAGGTCACGATGCGAATGTTGAATCATAAACAGCCTTTTTTTATGAGGATACAGAACTACCAATGTAAGTATATCCAAAAAAAACCGACAAAGGCGGTTATTGGCATGATTTTCGCAAAAAAAACATCAATTATGCTATGGGCGATTAATTAATATTTGCGTGGCGTTATGAGGAGACAATGTACGTTGTTGGATCTTTTGTACAACATCCAGCAAATCTGACGGTTCGATGCCTGAAATAAACCCCTGGAACAATTGTTGTTTGATGGAAGTTTCCAGCTCGTGGAGGATCCGTTCAGAGTCTCTGCGCGCCCAAAATCCGGTGTTGAGCAAGTATTGTCGATGGATTTCGATCCGGTTGGTCAATTCTTCTACATTGGTGCCATTGGTAGCGATTGTTTTAACAATGGGAGGGATCCAGAGAGATTCATCGGGCTGCTGGTCGGGCAGGGGGACAACATCCATAAGCAGGGCGTGGTGGAATATTTTTGGTTTGGGGTGATCCAGCTCGAGCATTGTCCGTAAGGCCAGTTCAGTTTGGTCCGCGCCTTCGCGATCGGCTTTGTTGATCACCAAGATATCGGCGATCTCCAAAATTCCCGCCTTAATGGCCTGAATATCATCGCCCATGCCTGGGGCTTCTACAACCAGTGTGGTGTGCGCCAACCCGGCGATCTCAACTTCGCTTTGGCCAGCGCCAACTGTTTCAATCAATATCTTGTCGTACCCGGCCGCGTCGAAAACACTTGAAATTTGGGCTGTTGATATGGATAACCCCCCCAGTGACCCTCGTGAGGCGACGGAGCGAATAAAAACGCCCGTGTCACCCGATAATTCTTTCATCCGGATACGGTCACCGAGGATGGCGCCACCACTAAAAGGACTGCTTGGATCAACCGCGATGATGGCGACCGTCTGTCTTCTCTTTCGGTATTCGAGCGCAATCCGGTTTACCAGTGATGATTTGCCCGTACCTGGAGACCCAGTAACCCCGATGATATGCGCGTTTCCAGCCAATGGGAATAAAGCGTCCAACGCTTGTTGGCTGCCGGCGCTGTTATTCTCGATAGAGCTTAACAAACGAGAAAGTGAGAGTCGGTCACCTTTGATCGCTTTTTCAACTAACAGGTCCATGGAATGGTTAGACGGTCATTGATGTGCGTATGTCGTGGATGATCTCTTCGGTAGATGCGCCAGGGCCATACACGTGGTTCACACCCGATTCCAAAAGTAATGGTATATCGGCATTGGGGACGATGCCGCCCACAAACACTTTTACATCCGTTTGGCCGTTGGCTTTTAGCAATTCAATTACTTTGGGGACCAACGTCATGTGGGCACCAGACAAGATGGATATTCCAACGACATCTACATCTTCCTGAAGGGCAGCCTCGGCGATCATGTGGGGGGTTTGCCGCAGACCGGTATAGATCACCTCCATACCTGCATCCCGCAGGGCGCGTGCAACCACCTTCGCGCCGCGGTCATGGCCATCCAAGCCGGGTTTTGCGATTAAAACCCTGATCTTTTTGTCATTCATATGCACCTCTTCTGGTCAGGCCGCAGGCCGGTGTTTATCTTCGGGCACCGCTATGCCGATCTTCAATGTGTTTAAACAATCGTTTCGGCGATCTTGTTTCCGAAAGCCAATAGTTCTTTCATTAATGGTTCTGATCGTGATTCAGCGTATACCCGCAGAACCGGCTCTGTGCCGCTCGGGCGGATCAACAACCAGGAATCGTCCGAAAGGATAAACTTGACGCCATCAAGGTTGGAGATCTCGACAATCGATTCTCCGCCAATGGCCTTGGGTGCGTTTTTGGTAATGAACGCTGTCATTTCTGATTTGGCTACCGGGCGGGCAAGGCGAAGATCTGTACGTTCGTAAAAGGCTGGGCCAACCTCCGCCAACAGATCGTTTACCAATTCACCCAGGGTCTTTTTGTAATGGGCGATCATTTCTACCAGCAACAAACCCATGATCGGACCGTCGCCTTCAGGGATATGTCCAAGGAAGGAGATACCCCCCGATTCCTCACCGCCGATCAATACTTCTTCCGACATCATCAGGTCGGCAATGTGGTTAAAACCGACTGGTGTTTCGTATACTTTAAGGCCATATTTTTTCGCGAGACGGTCGATCATGCGGGTGGTTGATACAGTCCTGACAACCGAACCCTTTAGACCGCGAACCTCGTGTAAATATTTGAGGGATAATGCCATGATCTTGTGCGGATCAACAAAATTTCCGCGCTCATCCATCGCTCCAATTCGGTCCGCATCACCATCGGTGGCCAAGCCAAATGAACCCAGCCCGGCTCCGATTGCCCCGGTAAGCGCCCCAAGGTTTTTGGCGATCGGTTCTGGGTGAACCCCGCCAAAACCAGGGTTCATCTCTCCGCGAACTTCGGTGATCTCGCAGCCGGTTCCTTGCAAAAACGCCCGGATAACACCTCGACCGGACCCATACATAGAATCGATCACAAAACGCTGGGGGTTCTCGGCGATCACATCCGAATTGATCAATTTTCGTAAATGGTCAAAGTAATCTGGCAGGGGGTTGAATTTTTGGATCGCGCCCAGTTCTTTGGCTTTGCGGTAATCCATCAGGTTTGGTCCCCGCGCCAGTTCTTCATTATCGTTTATATATACTTCAACGCGCCGGCATTGCTCCGGGAGGGCGGACCCGCCATATGCGGCTTTTAATTTAACGCCATTATATCGGGGGGCGTTATGAGAGGCGGTGATCATCACCGCGCCAGCGGCTCGATTATGTTTTACAGCGTACGAGATCGCGGGGGTAGGAGAATCGGATTGGGCCAATAGCACTTTAAATCCATTGGCTGCCAAAACACGGCCAACCTCTGCGGCGTAACGGTCTGATAAAAATCGGGTATCGTACCCCACCACAAATTTTTTACTATCGTAAGTTTCTTCACTTTCCTTGTTCCAATGTTCCGAGGAAGCGGCATCGGCAATTGCCTGGGCAACCATACGCAAGTTGCTGAAAGTAAAAGAGTCTGATATCACGGCTCGCCAGCCGTCGGTGCCAAAGTGGATGGGCATATAGGTTTGCTCCGATTTCGTTTAGGGTGTAAAGGATGGTGTTGCGGTAATGATATATGCAGAGATAACCCAACCTTGTATGTCAGCGGTCTGGTCCTTGATGATCACATGGATCCAGGTTCCTTGTTCGTTCACAACCGGCTGATCATCCAGAATTTGGACCAAGTAGTCGTTTAATACAGTTGTGATGGTAATTCCCCCAGGGGAATCCCTTACTACAACCCCGTCCGATTCGGTGGAAAGGACTCTCCCAAAAATGGCCGTAGGAACGCCTGTCATTGGCAAACTTCCCATTGGCGTAATGGTAGATTCGCTTGTTTGGGCGGGTGATACGGTTGGGGTGTTCGGACGCGGAGTGGTGGTTGGAACAGCCAGTTGCGTGGCGGTGGGGGTGTTTTCAGATACGGAGGGTAACAGGGTTGGTTCGCTGGTTACGACAGGTTGTAATTGGGAAGGCGCAGATGAGCCTGCGGGCAACAAATTACCCAACCCGCCAAAAAAAGCCAGGACAAACAATGAGATGAGCGCGATGGAACCTGCAAGCGCCAAACCCAATTTATTGGCTGGCCTGACCCCCATATAGATAAAAATGGTGAGGCTGATCAACAATGTGATTGAAAGATGGGCCAGAAAGACAAACAACCCTTGTGGCCACAAGTCGGTGATCCCAGACCCCAATCCGAATCCAGCAACCCCCAATGGAAGATAGAGCGCGTAGGCAACCATCAAGCCAGGTATGATCGGCCGTGACTCCGATTGGGTAAAGCGCAGGATCAGGATCACTGATCCAACAATAGCCAGAAAGATATCGGGCCACCACAAATGAGAGTGGTAGTAAGCCTGGATGGCGTTATTGCCGGGGAAAAACCGGGCGATGCCCCCAACGAGGGTAGTGGTAAGCAATGTGAGAGCTAAACCAGTGAGGAAAGCGCCACCAGTTTGCTTGAGGGTAGTGGAATCTCCCAAAATAGCGGTTAATACCGAACCAACCAATGGACCCAGAAAGGGGGCAACGAAGATACCAAACATCAAGATCGCATTGGAGTCGATGGCATAACCAACCCCGATCACTACACCGCACAGAACCGAAAGCAGGAAAAAATCGAGATTGGGATTGGAACGATCTAAAATTCCTCCCAGCTGCTCGGTAATTTCCTTGGGGTTGTCTTGCATCCGTATTGGGCGACGCCTGCGCCGCATGGGGGTGTAATCGGCGCCAAAATGGTCAAAATCCTCGGCGGAATTGTTATCTACATTGGGTTCGATAGATTGGATCTTACGCCGAAATTCCGCGACATCCTTATCCATACGGTCAAAATCAAACTCTTCATTGTTCTGATCTGCTGAGGGTGGAACAACAAGGTTATCCTTGTCGGTTATCTCATTTTGACCCTCGTTATCATTCTCAGGATGATCAAGGTCATCTTGCTTCATCGGCGTAAACTCGCGATCATCCGTAAAGGGTTCTCAAATAGATCCAGAGCGGAATGGATATTAGGACATAGCAGGTCACACGCGTCTAAGGCGGATTTGGCTGTCCCTTCCTCGGATAGAACGCAGATCCCAAGTTGGGCTGTTTTTAGCATTTCCGCATCGTTGGCGCCTTGGCCGATGGCCGCTACGTACTCTTTACCCAATTCGCGCACAAATTGGGCTTTTTGGTTAGCCTCGCCCCCTTTTGTCAATCGTACTGAACTGAGGTTGAGGTAGTGGTCGATCTTGTCTTGTTGTCCATGGGTGTTGGCGGTTAGGAGGTGGACCTCCATTTTACTGCGTAGCTGGGAGATGCGCTTGAGGACACCATCGATGAGTTGGCCGTCAACCGCAATCGTGCCATTTACATCCAGCACCAAATGTTTAAAAGTGTAGTTGCCACATCCGGGCACCATTACCTCGATCATACGTCCATTATACAAGAAAACATTCTTTAGATTTTTGGGGCTATGCTGCCTGCCGTTGTTGGCAGCGATACATAAAAGGTGGACCCTTGGTTGATGGCGCTTGTAAACCAAATTTTGCCGCCTTGCATTTCAACCAGGTTTTTGGTGATGTTCAGGCCGAGTCCGGCTCCGGTTGCCTTTCTTGCACGGTCATCTTCGGATCGGAAAAACTTGGAAAAGACCATTTTTTGATCTTCCTGGCTCATGCCAATGCCATTATCTGAAATGGATATCACCAGGTGGCCTACGGTTTGTCCATCTGGTTTGGCCGTGATGGTGATCGATCCCCCCTCGGGGGTGTATTTGTTAGAGTTGCCCACCAGATTGATGAATATTTGCTCGGTACGCGTCTGGTCCACAAACAGCTCTCCAAATTGGTCAGGCAGATCCAGTTGGACCGATTGTTTCTTATCACTGATTTGCCTTTTTGTGGATGCGAGTACGTTTTCGAAGATGGTTTTGATGAGAACGGATTTTGGTTCCAAGCGCATGCGGCCGGCTTCGATCTTCGAAATATCGTTAAGGTCGTCGACGATGGTTCGCATTCGTTCTACATTGGCGTGGATCGTGTTTAGGAAGCTTTTTTGCGGGTCTGTAAGCTGGCCAACCGCGCCGGCAGACATAAGCTCGGTATAGCCTTTGATTGATGTCATTGGAT
Source organism: Chloroflexota bacterium (assembly GCA_005778035.1). Classification (GTDB taxonomy): domain Bacteria; phylum Chloroflexota; class Anaerolineae; order Anaerolineales; family Villigracilaceae; genus UBA5195. The sequence continues at coordinate 1,991 of SXKT01000020.1, read as the reverse complement.
TTTTTAATTCGTGGGCCACAAAAGAAACGAATTCGCTCTTGGCCAAATTGGCATCACTGATCTGGTTAAACAACATGCCATTGGTTATGGCAATGACGGCATGGTCGCATAATCGGGCAAGAAAAGCAACCAGCTCTTGTTGCGGTTTTGCCAGATTATCGCCCGCAAGTGCCAGAATCCCGATGGTTGAACCATCACGAAGGATCCGGCACCGAACTTGAAGTTGATGATTTGGCTGTACATCAGTACGCGTTGGGATAGTGGCGTCGCTGGAATTTAGAACAACAACCGGCGATTGGTTCTCGTTGGGGTGCGCCAACCAATCTCCGAGTTCATCAATGAACAATTCGCCCTGCTCCTCCCCGATACCTGCCAGTTGCGTGTAGACCATTTTATTATCTGCCCACAAGCCGCATGCGCCTGTATGCAATCCGCTAAATTGGATCGCCCATTTTAAAGTGGTTCGTAAGGAATGAGCGATATCGATCTTCTGATTGAGCTCCAGATCGATCTGTTGCATGATTGATAATTCCTCAACCCTGTTTGCAAGTTTTTGGTCAGTTAGGGCATACAGTCGGGCGTTGGCAAGCGCAGTAGCTGCCTGGTTGGCAAACGCCGCAAGTAATTTATGTTCGGCTTCTACCAAATATGGCGAGTTTTGCACTTCAATCTCGAGTCGTCCGATTATGGTTTGGCCAGATTCCAATGTGATGCTGTGAACCCTGCTTTGTTCAAGTGGGTCTGGGCTTGTTTCGGCAGCAACCATCCAATGGCCATCCTCAGAAACCCAAAGTTTGCCCTTGGAACCATCGATCAACCCCAGGGCAAATTGGAGGATGAGCGGTGGCAGAAGGTTGGGGGATAAGGACTGATTCAGTTGCTCGGCCGCCTGATTGAGTTGTGAAAGTTTGGTATTGCGCTGTTCCATTTGGCGCATAAGTTTGGAACGCAGGATTGCGCTGGCAGTTTGATCGGCGATCGATTGCAGATAGTCCTGATGGGCACGGGTGTATTTAGAATGGGGATCGGAATTTGCAACCGCCAAACAACCAATCGTATCGGCCCCACTATTGAGAGGTACGGCTAAAAAATTGGTATAAGACCGGCCCTTTGCATCATCGTGGCTGATGTACGGTTTTCTTGTAAGGGCGACGGTGATCTCAGGATCATCGGCTGAAGTGCCTGGTTTATTTTCTCGCTGGGTTATCCGTTCATCGTGTTCCACAAAGAACGGGTAAGTGTATTGGCCTTCTACTTCAGTTCTCGTCAAGACTCTAAATGATTCTATTGGCATCAGCTGGCAGGTTTGGGCATATACCAATTCCAGAATGTCGTCGATTTGAACTGTGATGTTGATGCCCTGGGCAATACGCGATAAGATTTCAATCTCGTTGGTCTTCCTTTCCAATTCATTGCTGGTAAAGGCCTGTACGAGGTCGATCCGGATCTGCCAAATATTGCTCTCAGCTCGCTGGAAATCGGTTAATGCTTCTGGGTCGATATCTTGAACGGTTGTCGCCTCTACCCAGCCAAACAATTTGTCGGGTACCCGAACCAAAAAATAGGCACTGTTTTGGCCAACGCGCAAGTTTTCTACCCCCTGGTGACCTCGCAGAGCGGCAGGCAGGCCATCTTCGAAGATCCTCTCGATGGCCGGGGTTTGGTTTTCAGGAAGCGCTGTTTGGTATGCGCCGGCATTCGGGTTCCAAAAAAAGGCGCGGATAGAAAAACCAGCCAAATCGCGCTGAACCTGTTCAATGAGGCTGGCTATGAGTTGGCCGGTTGGTTTCATCGTAACTCTCTGGTAGAAGCCGAATGGGTAAACTTGGGGCTTTCGGATCGACTAAATATCAAGATTACGGACGCGCTTTGCGTGCGTGGTAATAAATTTTTTCCGGGGAGCTACTTCATCCCCCATCAGGATATCGAACGTTCTTTCAGCCTCGGCCGCATCCTCCACAGAAACAAGGAGCAATGTGCGGTTGGCTGGG
>SXKT01000019.1 GCA_005778035.1 Chloroflexota bacterium | reverse complement strand
TATGCTCCGCAAGCAAGGAGTTATTGAGTTGCCGGTAAGCAGCCTGAACCTGTTTGGCAAGAAAACCCAGTTAAATGCGCCTCGCCAGTTCGATACAAAACTCCTCGCTCAGGGGGAGGTTCCATTTGGGTCAAGCTTTATGATCGGCCTGACACCCGCCCTGATCCTGAAACGGCTGGAGACCGAGTTGGCCGCCGGCCTAAGCCCGGTAATCATTCTGCATCCATATGAACTGTTCCCGCCTGAAAAATTCTTTGCGAAGATGTTGCCGGACCTGCTCGGCAACCCCCAGCTGTTGCCTTTTATGATCAACAAACTACCTTTTTTGCGTAGTTTGCTACGCAATTTCCCTGTTCAACCAATGGATCGGTATGTGCGCCTGAAGGCGGGGCATCCGGGATGATACAGATACAAACGCTTCCATCCAACCACGAGTACTCACTGATCACCGACCATTATGGTACATTGGCTGGGTACCCTGCCAGCATTGGATGGGCATCTTTGATTCAACAAGAGTATGGCTTCGAGACGTATTGGCTTGTTGAAAAGGTCAACGGGCTTCCAGAGCAGGTTTTGGCACTCACCCATATCAAGCATCCCATTTTTGGTAATTACCTCACTTCCGCGCCTTATGGCTCCTATGGCGGGGTTTTATTAAATCACTCAGCTACAGAAATTTTAAATACAGCCCAGGAATTGTGCCAAACCCTTGGGGCGCACTATATCAACCTCCGGTTCCTGGCCAAAAAACAGGTCCCTCCCCAGATCGGTTGGCAACAGGTCGATAACTATCGGACATTCAAGATTGACCTTGACCCCGACCCTGAGGGAATGTTGGCTGGGTATGGCTCCAACCACCGCAACCATGTGCGAAAGTCGCTGAAAAAAGATTTTGAGTATGTTTTGGGCGGCGCTGAGTTGTTGGCCGATGCCTACGAAGGCTTGGCAGCCTCCATGCACGAATTGGGTTCCCCGTATCATCGCCCAAGTTACCTGAAAAATATGCTGCGGGAACTCGCTCCCAACGTGCGCCTGGGTGTCATCCATCATCAGGGGGCGATCGCAGGCGCGGGGGTTTTCATTTTGGATGGTGATACTGCCATCAACCTGCATGCCAATGTTCTCAGGGCTTATCGGCAAAATTACGCCGGTGAGTTTTTTTACTGGTCCTTGATTCGCGACTTTAGCCAACAGGGATTCAAGGTGTTTGACCTGGGCCGCAGCTTGGTTGGGTCAGGCAATGAGGTGTTTAAGCTTAAGTGGAACCCCGCCAGTTTGCCATTGCAATATTGGTACCACACACAACCTGGGTATCCACTCCCAAACCTCAACCAAAAAAATCCCAAATTTCAGCTCGCGATCGAAACCTGGAAGCGGTTGCCAGCCTTTGCCGTTCGAGCTATGGGACCTTATCTGATCAACGGGATCGCTTGATGAATTCGGCCTTGCTTTCCTTTACTGACCTGAAAACCCTTGAAGCTGACCAGTTATCTGCTTTGGCCAGCCTGCATTACGCCACAATGCCCACCTTGCTATCAGAACTTGGGTTGCCGTTATTGCACCGTTATTATCAGCTGGCCCAACATCAGGCAGGTTGCCTGGGTTTCCTGGCCACGATCAATGGAGAAGCAGTGGGATGGGCTTTTGGCAGCAAAAACCCTGGCATGGTCACCCGCCTCTTGGCCGCTGACCGCGTATGGCTTGCCAGCCAATTGGCCAAAGTGTTCGTCAATAACCCCAAAGGGATCTTGCTTTTGGCCGGAGCCTTACTGATGCCCGGCGATAACTCCATCCCCGAAGGCGGCATTGAGTTGACCTATATAGGTATTGGCAGGAATTGGCAAGGCAAACAGCTTGGCAGGCAGGTCTTGGACCATTTTATACATGCTGCCCGCGAGGCGGGGTATTCTTCGATCATCTTAAGCGTCGAAGAAGATAATTCTTCCGCCCTTCATTTGTATGCCACCGCCGGATTTAAGACTATCCGCCAATACAAGGAAGGCTCGTATCATCGGCGACGAATGTTGCTACAATGGATGCCATGAACAATACAACCTTTTTCAGGTGGTTTTCGAATATTGGTGACAAACTCAAAGGAGTTCCGTTCGTAATTTGGTTGGTTGCCCTCACATTGCTCGCCTACAGCCCATTGTTCTGGCAGCGCGGTTTTTATTGGGATGAAGCACCCTGGACTTGGATCTACTTTCGGCTTGGCCCGGAAGCTCTGACTAAAACCTTTTCGACCAGCCGGCCATTTTGGGGGATGCTGTACCAAATAACCTTGCCGTTGGTCGGCCCGGAACCTTGGAAATGGCAAGTTTTGTTGGTGATAACACGATTTTGTACCACCTGGATTTTTTGGTTGGTACTAAAAAATGTATGGAAGAATGAACCTTCCATCGTAAAAATTGCTGCCATATTGTTCGCCGTTTACCCAGGCCTTAGCCAGAACTTTATTTCCCTAATGTACAGCCATTTTTATTTGGTTTTGGCGATCTTTCTGGCATCGTTGTATATCACCACTATCGCAATTACCCGCAACAAAAACTGGTTGCATCTGCCTGCCTTGTTGTTAAGTGTTTATCACCTGTTGGCAATGGAGTATTTCTATTTCATCGAGTTAGTGCGCTTGCCGATGGTTTGGTACTTGGGACGGCAGAACGGGAAGAGCCATAAAACAACGTGTTTATTATGGATATGGTACTTACTTCCATTGGCCGGCTCAACCATTTGGCGCATGTTTTTCTTTACCAACCAAAACGCCAGCTACCAATATGAAACACTTGACAAATTGCGAGCGGATCCAATAGTAGGCGCGGTTGGTTTGGTCGAACTGATCGGTAAAGCCTTTTGGGAAACCGCGATCCATGCTTGGGCCTTCCCAATTGAAGCCCTTTTGGGCGGTAATTTGGGCATATTTACGATAATGGGAGCCATCCTTCTTGGCATTGGCGGATCATCCTTAGCCATATTCGCAACAGGCACACCTGATCCAGGTCATCACCCGTTGCCCCGCCGAAACATTTGGCTGATCTTGGCATGGGGGTTGGTGGTCTGGGTATTGGGCGGGGGTGCCTATTGGCTGATCGGCAGCAGAACCATGCCCCAATTACACTTTTCAGCTGACCGGTTCACCCTTTCGTTTATGATGGGGGCAAGCATCATTTTGGCAGCCCTGCTAACCTTATTGATCAGGAATACTAAAATTCGTCTGGGAGTTGTGGCTCTGCTGGTAGGCTTGGCAACGTCTCAGCACTTTTATTACAATAGCCAATACCGGCAAGATTGGGAAACCCAACGCTCCTTTTTTTGGCAGCTGAAAACAAGGATCCCCGGCATCGAACCAGGGACAATGCTCCTCACCAACGACCTGCCTTTCACGTACTTTAGCGACAACTCACTTAGTGGGATCCTCAATTGGATCTATTCGCCAGCGGGAAAAATGGATACCATCCTCTACTTTGCCAGCGTGCGGACCAAGGAAGGGCGCGCCTTGGCTGATGGAGTAGGAAGCGAAAATGAGTTTTCGCAGAATTACCTGGCTACAACATTCACCGGCAACACAGACCAAATGATCGTTTTAACTTTCTCTCCTCCCGGATGCCTTCGGGTGGTCGATTCCCAAGTTGAAGCATGGAATCGCTGGCTGCCTGCCGAAGTGCGTGACGCCGCTAAATTTAGCGACAATTCGCTTATCCTCAATGACTCCAAGGGTGAAATTCCGCCTTACTTACTGCCAACACCAGACCTGGGTTGGTGCGGGTTTTACCAACAAGCGGATTTGGAGCGGCAACGACGGAATTGGAATACAGTTACGGAATTATGGCGAACCGCTCAACAACTTGGATATCAACCCAACGATGCCTTGGAGTATTTTCCGTTTATTGAATCCTTTGCCTACCAACAAAAATGGGAAACAGCCTTGGAACTTACCCAACGAAGTTATAAGATAAGCAAAGATTTTAGCCGCCAGCCGCTGTGCGTAATATGGGATCGGATCGAAGCGCAATCTCCCCCTTCCCCACTTAAAACCTCAACGATCGAAACTGCCAGGGCAACCCTGGAATGCCCATAACCTTACAAAATTAGGCCATTATACACAGCCCCGATGGTGACCCTTATCACTATCGCGATCAGTATCTGGAAGTTATACTTTTATTGTGAAGAATATCACAATACGAGGATAACTATGGAAACAATTGATCCAAGGATCTTGGAATTACGCGAGATACGTGAAAAAGCCAAACAAGGCGGCGGCAAAGACCGAATAGACAAACAACACGCCAAAGGAAAGTACACCTCCCGCGAGCGGATCGAATCCATGCTCGATCCGGGCACCTTCAACGAACTCGAACCGTTCATCACCAGCCACACCGACGAGTCCACAATTGAGACCGAAAAATACCTCGGTGATGGGGTGATCACTGGTTACGGCCGCATCGATGGCCGCACCGTTTACGTCTATGCGCAGGATTTTACCATCCTGGGTGGCACCCTCTCTGAAATGCAAAGCCACAAGATCTGCCGTGTGATGGACCTGGCGTTGCGAAATGGCGTTCCAGTGATCGGATTGCTGGATTCCGGTGGCGCGCGTATTCAGGAAGGCGTAAAAGCCTTGGGCGGTTATGCCGAGATCTTCCGCCGCAATGCCCAGTTTTCGGGCGTTATCCCGCAGATCTCTATCATGCTGGGGCCATGCGCTGGTGGTGCAGCTTATTCACCCGCCCTGCAAGACCTGATCGTGATGGTAGAGAAAAAATCGTTCATGTTCCTTACCGGGCCGGAAGTGATCAAGGCAGTGACTGGAGAGGTGATCGACGCGGAAAATTTGGGCGGATGCGACGTGCATATGTCCATTAGCGGCGTTGCCCACCTGGCTGCCCAAACCGAGGAGGGTGCGCTTTCCCTGGTCAGGAAATTTCTTGCTTATTTGCCATCCAACAATATTGAGAATCCACCCTTTAAAAGCACTTACGAACAAAACACCTGCGATGATGGCGTTCTAAACAACATCATTCCGCTTGACCCCACCGAACCATATGTGATGCACCAGGTGATCGAGCGGATCGTGGATAAAGATAGTTTTTTGGAGATCCAGCCTACCTGGGCGCGAAACGCAATTGTCGGATTGGCCAGGATCGGCGGCTTTAGCGTCGGCATCGTCGCCCAAGAACCATCTGTTCTTGCCGGTGTGATAGACATTGACGCCAGCGACAAAATGACCCGCTTTGTGAGGATGTGTGATTGTTTCAATGTGCCATTGGTCACCTTTGTAGATTCCCCCGGCTTTTTACCCGGCATCGCCCAGGAACACGGCGGTATCATCCGCCACGGCGCCAAACTGTTATACGCCTATTCTGAGGCTACCGTGCCTAAGATCACCATCGTCACCCGCAAAGCTTATGGCGGCGCCTATGTCGTCATGTCCAGCAAATATTTGGGAACAGATATGACCTATGCCTGGCCAAGCGCGGAGATCGCGGTGATGGGTGCTGAAGGGGCGGTTAATATCTTGTATAAGAAACAGATCGATGAAGCCCCAGATCCGGCCGCAGAACGGAAAAAATTAGCGGATGAGTACCGGCGAAAATTTAACAACCCCTATATGGCAGCCGGCTCCGGTTACATTGATGACATTATTGAACCTTGTGAAACACGAGGAAAGGTGTTTGCCGCGCTCACTGCGCTCAAAGACAAATACGCTCCCGCGCCGCCACGCAAGCACGGGAATATCCCGGTGTAGGTGAATACAATGGAACCGATCACTGAAGCCCTGAGCATTACTTTCTTGTCAACCTTGTCGATAGCGGCTATGTTTTTGGTCATGTGGGGCCTAATGGCCTTGCTGCTCAAGATCCACCCTTCCACTGAAGTTTCCCAAGAACCTGAAACATCAGAACAGGCGGATGAAACCTCGGCAATGGTAGCGGCGGCGATGGTCGCGATTCACCTACATAAGAAAAATACCGACGATGAATTATTGAATGCCGGCCTGCCACCTGTGCTGGTGAGCGCGTGGCAGTTAGGTATGCGTACACGCCAAATGACCCAAAAAAGCAACTTTATGAACCGGAAATAACTTATGAAACCAACTCTTTACCAAGTTGAACTAGATGGCAAAAACTACTCTGTTGAGATCCTCGATATTGACAGCGGCCTGGCAAAAGTACGGGTTAATGGCAAAGAGATGTCGGTCCATTACTCCTCGCCGGCTGCCTCAGAACCGGCCTCCACCATCACAAAGCCACAAACCGCGGCATCAGAAATTCCTCCCGCTACTTCCAATTTAATTACGGATCTGGTCGCGCCATTGCCCGGCAAGGTCGTAGATATTTTTGTGAAGGACGGAGATTCGGTAGAAAAAGGCCAGGTGATCCTGGTTATCGAAGCCATGAAAATGAAGAACAGCATCCGCTCTACCAGGTCTGGCAAGGTAAAAAAGGTCCACGTTAGCCAGGGTCAAACTATTGCCCAAAAAACGGTGATGGTGGAGTTCGATGCATGAACATTTTTGCTGAAGGAGCGACTACACCTGTGTTTTTGGCAGGTTTTACTTGGGCAAGTGCCATTATGATCCTGATCGGTTGCGGTCTGGTTTACCTGGCAATTGCCAAGGAATATGAACCGGTTTTGTTGTTACCGATCGGTTTTGGATGTATTGTTGCCAACCTCGGCATGTCGGCTTATGCGGATGGCAGTTTTCTTAAAGTGATCTATGATTTTGGCATCACCACCGAATTGTTCCCATTGTTGATCTTTGTTGGCATCGGCGCCATGATCGATTTTCGGCCGTTACTTTCCCAACCCAAGCTGGTGTTGTTAGGCGCTGCCGGGCAATTTGGCATTTTTGGCACATTGCTGATCGCGGCGTGGATCGGTTTTGACCTGAATGAAGCAGCTTCGATCGGCATCATCGGCGCGATAGATGGCCCTACCGCTATTTTTGTGACCAGCAAATTGGCACCCCACATGCTTGGCCCGGTATCCGTTGCCGCTTACTCCTACATGTCACTGATCCCGATCATCCAACCACCGATCATGAGATTGCTAACCACACCCAGCGAGAGGGCGATCCGAATGGAGTACATGGCCAAACCGGTCTCTCGAATCGCGGTTTTAATTTTCCCGGTGTTGGTAACCATCCTCATCAGTTTGGTAGCGCCGGCTGCTGCCCCGCTGATAGCAACCCTTATGTTGGGCAACTTGCTCAATGAATCTGGCGTCGTCGAAAGGCTCAGTTCAGCTGCCAAAAATGAGATCATCAACATCTCTACCCTTTTCCTGGGTTTGGCCATTGGTGCTACCATGACCGCAGACACATTCCTCTACTCTGCCGAGAGCGGTATTAGGTGGCAGACCCTGGCGATCTTGGCATTGGGCCTGGTTGCCTTTGTGATGGATACAGTATTGGGCCTGTTATTTGGAAAGGTGATGAATTGGTTCAGCGGCGGGAAGATCAATCCATTGATCGGCGCATGCGGCATTAGCGCATTCCCTATGGCAGCCAGGTTATCGGCCAAAACCGCCCTGGATGAAGACCCGGACAATTTCATCCTGATGCACGCGATGGGTTCCAACACAGCTGGCCAATTGGGGTCGGTCATTGCGGGCGGCATTCTACTCACGTTGGCAAGCAGGGTGATCGGGCTGTAAGTTATTCCACACCTCAATTTATCAATGCTTATAAGAATGGCACCCTGTTGGGGTATATAATTATATAAATCCCAATTAGGAGCGCTCATGTCAACCGTACACGCCTCAACCCATCCGCTGGTAAAACACAAAATTACCAGGCTTCGAGATACCGCCACAGACCCAAAGAAGTTTCGTGAACTCGTGCAAGAGATCTCGGCGTTGATAGCCTACGAAGCTACCGCAGATTTGGCGGTAGTTAGCCGGGAAGTTCAAACACCGATGGAAATCACCCAGGGATGGGAACTTCAAGAAAAGATCGGTCTTGTTCCCATTTTGCGGGCGGGTCTTGGCATGGTGGAAGGCATCTGGGAATTGATGCCGTCTTCTGAAGTATGGCACATTGGCCTGTACCGTGATGAGCAAACTCTACACCCTGTACAATACTATAACAAGCTGCCAACTGAACCAACCGTTAGCGTTTGCCTTATCCTGGATCCCATGCTCGCGACCGGCGGTTCGGCAGCCGCCACGATTGAGATTCTAAAGGATTGGGGTGTAAAGAAAATTAAATTTGTTGGCCTTATCGGTGCACCAGAAGGCATTGCCTTATTGCAAAAGGAGCACCCTGACGTGCCGATATACCTGGCCGCGATTGATGACCACCTAAACGAAAAAGGCTACATCGTACCTGGCTTGGGTGATGCCGGGGACCGATTATTTGGCACCGCATAAACCCTGCGCTTTGAAATAAATTGGCATCGGCAATGTGAAAGCATTGCCGATAACTTTAATAATTGATTGGTGATGAAAATGGCTTCTCCATACGATATTCTCTTCGAACCGGTCAAGATCGGCCCGGTCACATCCCCCAACCGTTTTTACCAAGTTCCGCATTGCAATGGATTTGGTTACCGAATGCCCCGCGGGCTTGCAACCATGCGTGGCCTAAAAGCTGAAGGTGGCTGGGGAGTGGTTAGCACAGAGGAAGTAGAGATCCACCATACCAGCGATATTGCACCTTATTTTGAAGGGCGCATATGGGGCGACAAGGATATTGCTAACCTTGCCCTGATGACTGAAGCCGTTCATAAACATGGGGCATTGGCGGCAATAGAGCTGGTCCATAACGGCCTGGACTCCAATAATCTCTATTCTCGGGTAGCACCATTGGGACCGATCTCAATGGGAAGTGTCGGTGGAACTGGTTTTGAACCTGTACAATCTCGCCGAATGGACAAGGAAGATATTCGCAACGTTCGACGTTGGCATCGTAATGCCGCCATTAGGGCAAAAAAAGCCGGTTTCGACATTGTTTATTGCTATGCCGGCCACGGATTGACGTTGGCAATGCAATTTATGACCCGCCACACCAACGACCGCACCGACGAGTATGGTGGCAGCCTTGCCAACCGCGTTCGGTTTTTTAGGGAATTGATCGAGGATACCAAAGACGCCATTGGCGATACCTGTGGCATAGCTGCCCGGCTGGCAGTGGATGAGCTGATAGGCCCGGATGGTATTAGTTGCCAGGGAGAAGGGTATGAGATTGTGGCTATGTTGGCCGAGTACCCCGACCTGTGGGATGTAAATGTGAGCGGTTGGTCCAATGATTCCGCCACATCTCGGTTCGAAAAAGAGGGTTATCAGGAAAAGTACACCTCCTTTGTAAAAACACTAACCAGCAAACCCGTTGTTGGGGTTGGCCGCTACACCTCTCCAGACTCCATGGCTTCGGCTATCCGACGCGGTGTTCTCGATTTAATCGGCGCCGCACGCCCTTCCATCGCTGATCCGTTCTTACCCGCCAAGGTTAGAGAAGGGCAGCTGGAGGATATCAGAGAATGCATTGGCTGCAATATTTGCGTTACTGGTGATACGCGATACGTACCTTTGCGCTGTACCCAAAACCCCACCATGGGCGAAGAATGGCGCCGAGGATGGCACCCAGAAAAGATAGAAGTTAAAACGAGTACTGAAGAAGTATTGGTTGTTGGTGCTGGCCCCAGCGGATTGGAAGCTGCCCGGGCTCTGGGCGCGCGAGGTTACCAGGTAACCGTTGTGGATGGCAACCGCGAACCAGGTGGCAGGGTTCTTCGGGAAAGCAACCTGCCAGGTCTGAACGAATGGCGCCGGGTAACCGATTGGCGGCTGACCCAGATCTCCAAAATAAAGAATATTACGATCTATCCTTCCAGCCCGATGAATGCCGGCGATGTTTTAGAAAGCGGCATAGCCAATGTGATTTTGGCGACGGGAGCAAAATACAGGCGTGATGGCCGCGGCCGAAGCACCCGCTTGGCCATCCCGGGGCATGACCAAGCCTGGGTATACAATCCCGATGATCTGATGGACGGAAAACTGCCAGCTGGACGTGTAGTTGTGTTTGACGACGACCACTACTACATGGGAGGAGTTTTGGCAGAACTGTTGGCCAAAAATGGTTGCCAAGTTAAATTATTGACCCCAGCCCCTCAAGTTTCGTACTGGACAGAATTTACTTTGGAACAACATAAAATTGAAAAACGGCTTTTGGGTTTGGGTGTCCAATTGTTTACTCGACATTTGTTAAAAACGATTGGTGAAGGCTTTATCACTGCGGAGTACGAACCTGGAGGCGACATCTTACACCTCGATTGTGATGCGGTGGTCCTTGTTACCGACCGTGTCTCACAGGACTCATTGTATTATGAGCTGCTTCCAGCCCTCAAAAATGGTCAATTGAAAAGCCTAAAACTGATCGGTGATGCAGAAGCCCCCAATATCATAGCCCAAGCAGTTTACAGCGGGCACAAGGCGGCCAGAACCTTCGAAAACCCGGAACCGATTGATGAGACACCTTTCGAAGTAGAGGGAGTGTTTTTATGAATCAGCCTGAGTTTTTCCAACCAGAGGTCTTCCAAACCAAATTAGGACCTGTCATCATTCGGCTACCGATGGCTTCAGATCAGGAAAATATCATCAGCCTTCGCATGGAAGCGTTGACGTTGTTCCCACAATTTTTTGGTTCAAGCGCAGACCAAGCCCATGAAATATTCCAGCAGTGGGCTGATCATTGGATCGAAACCACACCGGATTGGTTTTTTCCGCTTGTTTGTGAATGTGATGGCAAACTTGTTGGCATGGCAGCAATAAGGCGCGAAAACTCACCCAAAAGAGCACATTATGGCACTATTATCGCGGTATACCTTCAACAATTCTGGCAGGGCCAAGGCATTATGCAGCGAATGTTTCAGCATTTTGATCAATGGGCAATATATCAGGGTTTACATCACATAAAGCTTTCCGTGACCACATCAAATTTGCCGGCGGTCAGGATGTATTTAAAAGCAGGATTCAAATTCTATGCCACGGACCTTTTCGCCCTTAAGGTTGATGGTGTTTTTTACGATAACTACCAGATGATCAAGATCATTGATGGGTGAGTTTTTTAGCCTCGTTCCACCAAGTATCCATTTGGGCAAGGTCAACATCTGAAAATGCCAAATTCTTGATCCGTAATTGGTTTTCAATATAGCTAAAGCGATCTCTGAACTTCTTGTTGGTACCATGCAGGGCTTCTTCTGGTTCTACATGGTGCCAACGAGCAAAGTTAACCAATACGAATAAAAGATCACCAATTTCAGCTGCATACTCTTCTTCAGAAGTGGCGTTACGGATCTCATCCAACTCTTCCATCATCTTATCAAGCACGCCATCGACGGTTGGCCAGTCAAAGCCTACCTTTGCCGCTCTCGTTTGCAGTTCCAACGCTTGCGACAATGCAGGCACCGAGCGGGGCAACCCATCCAAAATGCCCTTGTCACGTTCCCCATTGGTTTTCCGTTCTTCAGCCTTAATTTTTTGCCAATTCCCTAAAACTTCCTCTACACTATCCACCTTTGTATCCGAAAAGATATGGGGATGCCGTCGGATCATTTTTTCTGAGATACCTTCTATGGCGCGATAAATAGTAAAGGCCCGGTTCTCATGGCCGATCTGAGCCAACATGGTTATTAGCATCAATAAATCGCCCAATTCCTCGTTGATCTTTTGGCTATTCAAAGTATCGATTGCGTCCAATACCTCATAACATTCTTCTATCAAATGTCTTTTTAGGGAGCCATAATTTTGCTCTTTATCCCATGGGCAACCTTGTTCAGGATCCCGCAAATTGGCGATGATATTGACCAAGTGCTCCAGTGATTCGCCATTTGGCAAACCGGGAAACAAAACTGCTTCCATACTTGCATCCAATGTTGCAAGGGTACTCTGGTAAAGGTTGTTGTCTGCCCCAAGGACGGATAGTTCCGTATTCTCGCCATAACGCTCTACCAACAAACGAAAAAGATCTGCCCGGGAGCATACCTCGCCGACAAAGATCGCCTGGGTATTTGGTGAGAACGGTAATGTAAATACCCTGGGTAATTGGTCCACAAAGTAGATACCGATGGGGTGGTCGCGTTTGGCGATAGCCAATAATGGTGAAAAGTCCAACATGGTCAAAACTCCAATCCTTTAAATTGTAAAGCGTAAAACCAAGTTGGAATATAGGATTCCAATTGGTTTTACGCCAACAATATTTGGTAAAAGTAAAACTAACGCTTGGTGTAGGTTGGGGCTTTGCGGGCTCGCTTAAGACCTGGCTTCTTGCGTTCCTTGATCCTTGCATCGCGGGTTAACAAACCGGCTTTGCGAAGAGCGGAAGTCCATTCAGCATTGATCTTGACGAGTGCGCGAGCGAAACCAAGGGCTACCGAGCTGGTTTGGCCGGAGACACCGCCACCCTTCACTACGACCGAAACGTCGTAGGAGGATTGTGTAGCGCCGATAGCGGACAAGGGTGAAAGGATAAGGGCCATATCACCAGCGCGGGTGAAAAAGTCAGCGGCTTCCTTGCCATTCACTACGAACTTGCCAGAACCATCGGAAACGCGAACACGGGCGATCCCTTCTTTTCGGCGGCCAATTCCTTCGAAATACTGTGCCATGGTTGTTTATGCTCCTTTAATTCTTTTCAACCTGGGTGGTGTGCGGATGCTCTGCACCGCCGTACACCTTTAGGCGCTTGATGATCGCGTGGGCGAAGCGGTTCTTGGGAAGCATTCCCCATACTGCATCGCGGATCACCCGGTCTGGGTGGTTCTTCAGCTGGTCCTTGAGAGTAACAGACTTGAGCCCACCCGGATATCCGGAGTGTTTGTGATACCACTTTTCGGTCATCTTGGTGCCGGTGACAGCAATGTGGGCTGCGTTGATCACAACCACGTAATCGCCAACCGGTACACCCGGAGTGAAGGTAGGTTTATGCTTGCCGAGCAAGGTTGCAGCAATCTTGGCGGTTAAGCGGCCCAGATTTTGACCGGCCGCGTCGATCACGATCCAGTCATTCTGAATTTCACTTTCTTTAGGATAGTACGATTTGTACACGGTCGTATCTCCAATACTTTCTTTTTTCAAATGTTCCTGAACTGATCAGGATAAGTTACGTTTGTTAGAGTTAATCCGCATGCGGGCGCAAGGCCGGCAAACGTTCTCCTCTTTGGCGCTCCAAGTAAATCTTGTAGCGCATTGTCTGGTTCACGCCCTTGGGCTATCGCCACTTGGGCAAATACCAGCCTTCTTACCATGTGATAAAGAAACGCGTTTGCTTTTACACAAAAAACAACTTCATCATCACTTTCAATCCATTCTGCGGCCATAACTTCCCTGATGGTGCTTTGCCCACTGCGGGGCGGGGTCCCGAATGCGGCAAAATCATGGGTACCAACGAGGTCGGCTGCCAGCTTATTAAGCATGGTAGCTTCCAACGCCGGCCAAATTCGCCAGGCGTATCTTTCCCGTTGAGGGTCGCGAACCGGCTGGTGGTAGATCCTGTATCGGTACGAACGCGATGAAGCGCTGAACCGGGGATGGAAATGTGGAGGAGCCTGTTCAACGAATAGTACTGAAATCTCTTGGGGCAACTTGGCGTTGATCGCTTTTAGCAATTCGCCACCTGTGTGCCGCCATTCCATTTCTACAGATGCCACTTGTCCACTTGCATGGACACCGGTATCAGTCCTTCCGGCAAATGAAACAGAGCTGCCACTCCAGCCGATACCATTCAGCGCTTTTTCCAAAGCGAGTTGAATGGTAGGTTTGTTAGCCTGCCTTTGGCTACCATAAAAATCGGTGCCATCGTAAGCTAAGGTAAGTTTGTAACGTTCCAATTGCAGGCATCCAAGCCGGGGTTAACCCCAGCAGCTAAGCCTACTCTTCTACCAATTCCAAGATCACCATTTGTGCAGAATCGCCTTGGCGGGCACCCAGTTTTAGCATGCGGGTATATCCACCAGGACGGGTCGCAAAACGAGGGGCGATCTCATCAAAAAGCTTTTTAACTACATCGGGGCCACCGCCCAAGCGGGAGGCAACCAAACGACGGGCATTCACCTTGATAATATCAGCGCCGTCCGCAGATCGGCGGGCAACCGTGATCATGCGCTCAGCCTCGCCACGAATGGCTTCGGCTTTGGCACGAGTGGTTGTGATACGCTCGTGAGTGAACAGTTGTTTGATCAAGGTCCGTCGAAGGGCAATTCTGGCACCCTTGGTGCGGCCTAATTTATAACCAGCTACTCCATGTCGCATTTTGTCTTACTCCAAATTGATTGTTTGATCTTTAAGGTAGCCTTTTTCGACCATCTTTTGGCGGAGCTCATCGAGGCTCTTATCACCAAAATTGCGAATGGACATTACAGCTTGTTCACCTTTTTCGAGCAGGTCGAGAACATCGCCGACGGTCTGGATGCCGGTTCGCTTCAATGAATTGAAAACGCGAACCGAAAGGTCCAACTGGTCAATGGATGTTTCAGCCAGTTCACTGTGGATGCGGGTGGCTGGGATATCAAGTTCCTTTTTAACGGGAATGACCTCCTCGCTGAAACCCGCCAGATGGCGCAGATGTTCGATCAGCGTCATGGCAGCTGTACTTAGCGCTTTCTCAGGAGATACAGTACCATCAGTCCAGATCTCCATCGTCAGCTTGTCGTAATTGGTCGACTGTTGAACACGGGTATTGGAAACATCCCAGTTTACGCGTTTAACAGGGCTAAAAATTGCATCTACGGGCATTTCACCAATCGGCAAATGGCCAGAGCGTTCGTTGGCGGGCGAGTAACCGCGGCCACGTTCCACCGTAAATTCGATGTCTACGCGGGTTTTTGGATCATCCACTGTGAACAGGTAAAGATCCGGGTTGATGATCTCTACATCCGAGGATGTATTGATATCAGCGGCAGTGACAACACCCTCGCCACGAACGGAAAGATGCATGCGGGTGGAATCAACGCCATGTAATTGCATTCGAATCTGCTTGATGTTGAGAATGACTTGGATGACATCCTCGCGAACGCCCTCAATATCGCTAAATTCGTGGAGCACATCCGTCATACGAATGGATGTGACAGCCACGCCATCAAGCGATGAGAGCAGAACGCGGCGAAGAGCATTACCCATGGTAACGCCATACCCGCGTTCAAGCGGATGAATAACAAATTTTCCGTAATTTCGAGCTTCGGCTACTGCTTCACGCTCGATAAGTGGCATATTCCAAATTCCGGTCAAGGTTCACCTCTTCCTGGTTCAATAACCATCGCATAATTCCATCCTGGTGGAACCACTCCACCAGGGAATCCATCACATTACCGCCTGGAGTAGTACTCGACGATGAGTTGCTCGTTCAGATTACCGTCGATTTCCGCTCGCTCAGGAAGTCGGAGGACATTCGCCTTGAAATTTGCGAGGTCACGATTGATCCAAGCAGGATAAACACGCTTTTGGGCGGTTTCCGCTACTTCTTTGAAGTAATTGCTAACACGGGAGGTCTCGCGCACTTCGATCACATCGCCAGCTGAAAGCTGCATGGATGGGATGTCGGTTTTGCGACCATTGACGACAAAATGCCCATGGGAAACCAATTGCCGAGCTTGCGATCGGCTGGTGGCAAAGCCCAAACGGTACACAATGTTGTCCAACCGAGATTCCAAGATCTGAAGCAAGTTGAGACCCTTAAGGCCACCTTTACGTACCGCGGTCTCATAATAACCACGGAATTGGCGCTCCAGGGTGCCGTAAACGCGACGAGCGCGTTGCTTGGCACGGAGCTGGCGAGCAAAGTCGGATTCTCGGCCAGTGACGGATTTTGATCGACCGCCAGACTTGCCATGAACGCCAGGACCAAAGCTGCGCTTTTCGAAACCGCACTTGGCGGTAAAACAGCGCTCGCCTTTCAAAAACAGTTTTTCACCTTCACGCCGGCATAATTTGCATACCGGACCAGTATATTTCGCCATTGTTCTACACCTCTTCTATCAATTACACGCGGCGCTTTTTGGGAGGACGGCAGCCATTGTGGGCGACGGGGGTCTTATCCAGAATGGAACGCACCTTGATGCCCATGGACTGAACTGCGCGGATGGCAGATTCACGACCGGGACCAGGTCCCTTGATGACCAGATCCGCTTCCTGTAGACCCATTTGTTGGGCAGCTTTGATCGCCTGTTCGGCAGCCAAACGAGCGGCAAAAGGAGTACTTTTACGGGAGCCCTTAAAGCCAGCTGAACCTGAACTACCCCAGGCAACCGTGTTGCCCATGGTGTCGGTTACAGTGACAATGGTATTGTTAAAGGAAGCAAATACGTGTACTTGCCCAGATGATAGGGAGCGCTTGGCCTTTTTGGCGCCAACAGATCGGCGCGACTGACGTACGTTTTGAGCCATAGTTGTTTAATCTCCTGCTTATTTCTTTGCACCACGGCGTCGACCGCGACCGGCAACGGTCTTCTTTGGGCCTTTGCGGGTTCGTGAGTTGGTGCGGGTGCGCTGACCATGGACAGGAAGATTGCGACGATGGCGTAAGCCACGATAGCACCCGATCTCGATCAAACGCTTAATATTCAGCTGTTCCTGACGGCGAAGGTCACCTTCAAGCGTGTAATGCTTGGAGATGTATTCGCGCAACGCGGCAACTTCAGACTCAGACAAGTCCTTAATTCGGGTATCTGGGTTTACTTTGGTTTCCGCGAGGATGTGTTGCGCACGGGTGAGACCAATACCATACAGGTACGTTAAACCGATCTCAACACGCTTGTTACGAGGGAGGTCAATACCTTCAATACGAGCCATATACTAACCCTGCCTCTGTTTGTGTTTCGGATTTTCGCAGATCACGAGGAGTCTGCCGCTGCGCTTGATGATCTTGCACTTGGCACAGCGCTTGCGAATGGATGGTGATACTTTCATGAGTGCCTTTCTCCTTCAGGAGGACAGTTAATAGGTCCCAACAGCCGAAGTTACAATTATACTCGGTTTCCATTATTTGTCTATATATTAACAATGTGCCAGTGGTTTGGCTTCTGATCACAGGACAGTCAGGATTAGGGGTTCTCCTTCGGTAACTGCAACACTATGTTCATAATGCGCTGTTAACGACCCATCTGCCGACACCACGGTCCAATTGTCTTTGGCCACTTTTGTTCGGTGCGTACCTTCAAGAACCATTGGTTCTATGGCGATAACGACACCTGGGGTCAGCAAGATGCCTGTGCCCGCTTTCCCGTAATTGGGTACTTGCGGTCCTTCATGCATTTGGCGACCTACTCCATGTCCGGTATATTCCCGGGTCACATGGTATCCATGGCCTTCCACGTATTTCTGTATCGCTTCTGAAACATCCCCCGTCATATTGCCAGGCCTCATTTTTTCAATCCCCTGATACAGGGACTGTTCGGTTACCCGAAGCAGTTCGGAAGCTTTTTCAGAAATTGCGCCCACTCCGCCGGTAAAGGCAGAATCGGCAACAAATCCCTTGTAGAGCGTTCCGCAATCTACTGAAACGATATCACCCTCTTTTAGTTTTTTTTCCTTGGAGGGGATGCCATGCACCAATTCGTTATTGATGCTGACGGTGATTGAATTTGGAAATGGGGGGTACCCATATCCTTTGAACGGCGATACGCACCCGAATTTCACCAGCACATCCTCGGCAGCCGCGTCGAGCTCGGCGGTCGAAATTCCAGGTTGTAAAAGATCACGGACTGTGGCCAGTACGGTAGCATTGATCCGGCCTGCCTCGCGCATGATCGCGATCTCAGCCGGGGTTTTTATGTTTACTTTTCTGGCCCAATCCATCATCTTTTATTTCTCTTCCAGGCTGATCAATGTATTCATTTGGCTCGCCACATCTTCGATGGAGGCAATCCCATTGACCTCTGTCAAAACACCGCGTTGAAGATAATAATTGATCAACGGGGCGGTTTGTTGCTTGTAAACGTCGATCCTGTGTTTAACAGTATCGGCTTTGTCATCTTCACGTTGGTACAGTGGAGACTGATCTAAATCACATACTCCAGATTGCTTTGGAGGATTGAATTTGTTGTGAAAAATATGTCCGGCTTCCTTACATGTCCATCTGCCGGCCAACCTTTCTATCAAAACCTCGGTTGGGGCAGTAATAAAAGGCACCAAATCAACTTTTCCACCAAATTCTGTTAGCATCTCCGCCAGGCTATCGGCCTGGGGAGGTGTGCGAGGGAAACCATCGAGGATAGCCCCCCTCGCGCAATCTGGTTTTTTGAATCTGTCACGGATCATTGCTACGGTTACATCATCGGGCACCAACTCACCCTTACTTATATAAGTTTGGGCAAGCTTCCCCATTTCAGTGTTGTTTCTAATGTTTTCCCGAAAAATATCACCCGAGGAAATATGGGGCAAGTTAAATTTTTCAGAAAGTAAACTTGCCTGCGTTCCCTTGCCGGCGCCAGGTGGCCCCAGCAAGACAATGTAGGTTGGCATTTCAGCCTCTCTATCTAACCAGAATGGAATCCTGGTATCCGTGTAATTTTAATTCCGCATCGATGGTAGCGAAGGTATCGCGTACCACACCAACCACAATCAGCAATCCCGAGGCCGAAACCAGGAATAAGCCAGCAGAGGAAGATGTGCCGCCTATACCGATCACTTTTAGCAATTCGGTTAGCAAATAAGGCAAAATGGCAACAATACCGAGGAATAACGCGCCAGGAAAGGTGATTCTCCTTTGAACCTTGGTGAGATATTTTTGGGTAGGGCCACCACGGTTGACGCCGGGGATCTGGGCGCCAACTTTCTTGAGATTCTCACCATAATTCTGTTGCGAAAAAAGAACATCGGTATAGAAAAAGGTGAATATGACGACCATGAAGAAGTACATCAGGCCGTACCAAATTGAGTTTCCGTTGAAAGTGTTTTGAACACTTTGAGCAAAGGAGGCAACCCAAACGGTTTTGCTGTTGATAAACCAGGAAGACAATATTGCCGGAAACTGCAAGATGGCTCCCGCAAAGATCAACGGGATCATGCCAGACATGTTTACCATCAACGGCAAAGTGGCCTTAACCGGCATAGACATGCGGTTGCCAATTCGCCGACCCGGGTACATTACCGGTACATGGCGCCGACCTTGTTGCACGTAAACAATGGCAAAGATGGTGAGTAAAATGATCACGATCATCAAGGACAGCATGATCCAGCGGCTGTTTTCATCGGCCATAATGGCGATGATATTTCGCGGCATAGCTGCAACGATACCGGAAAAAATGACCAAAGACAGGCCTTGTCCCCGAATACCATACTCAGAGATCAATTCTCCAAGCCAAATAGCGAACATTGTACCGGCGATCATGGAGAGTAGCGCCGCCAAGGAAGGCAGCAACCTGTCTCCGGTTAGGCCAAAATCGAGCACCTTAAGCCCACCACCCATCGAGTTAAAGATGTTGATCTGACCAACCGCGGAAAGAGCGGCCATTGGCACAGTCAGGTAGTAGGTCCATTTTTCCATCATCTTGCGGCCCTCAGAAGGGTTCTCTTCCATGCGTCGTTGAAGCGCCGGGATGATCGGGATCAACAATTGGATGATGATCTGGGCGGTGATGTAAGGGTAAACACCCATAGATAGCAGTGAGAACCGGGATACGGTACCGCCGGAGAGAAGATCGAGAAATCCAAAGAAATTACCCCCGGTGGAGGCAAGTTGGTCCCTAATCGCTTGCAAGGCTTCTGAGTTAATACCCGGGGTCGGGATATTCGCGACAAGCCGATAGATGACCAAAAGCAAGAGGGACATCAACAGCATGCGGCGAATATCTTCCGACTTCCACAGATATCGCCAGGCTGACCAGGTTTTTTTCATTTATGGTCTCCTGTTACGGAATTACGCTTCAATGATTTCGACAGTACCACCGGCAGCCTCGATCTTGCTTTTGGCGCCAGCGGATACGCGATGGGCACGAACTTTGAGGGCAACTGTGACCTCACCACGGCCAAGGATGGCGACTGGATTGCGAGGATCTCGCAACATGCGCACACCAGCCAAGGTTTCGGGGCTGACTTCAGCGCCTTTGGCGAAGGAAGCCAGCTGGTCGAGGTTTACCTCGTTGAAGGTCACCTGAAATGGCGGGGTAAAACCTTCACCGCGCATACAGGGCAAGCGGCGGAAGAAGGGCAGGTTACCACCTTGGCGATAGAGATGACCTTCTTCGCCAGAGCGTGCGCCTGCGCCCTTGGTACCGCGGCCAGCAGTTTTACCTTGGCCGGCAGAAATACCACGCCCAACACGTTTTTTAGATTTTTTTGCTCCCTCATTCGGGATCAAGTCGTGGAGTTTCATCAATCTCTCCTACTCTTCAATCTTTAGAAGATGAATGACGGCATTGAGCATTCCACGTACAGCGGGTGTATCTTCATGCTCAACCGTTTGGTGCATTTTCGTTAAACCCAATGCGCGTACGGTTCGTTTCTGCGGCTCAGGGAAGCCAATGGTACTCTTCACCAAAGTAACACGCAGCATGGTTTTCTTAGCAACCTTTTTAGCCATTTGTCCTCCTCGCCCAAAACGGGGTCAGTTGTTCAACCGACTTACCGCGGCGGGCGGCTTCTACAGCCGGTGATTTGAGCGCGACAAGGGCCTTATGGGTAGCCAATACCACGTTCAAGACGGTAGCAGAACCCATCGATTTGGTCAGGATATCATGCACACCAGCCACCTCAAGCAGGGCGCGAACGCCACCTGCGGCGATAACGCCGGTACCTTTGGAAGCTGGCTTTAGCAGTACGCGTGCGCCAGCAACAATGCCGGTCACTTCATGCGGAATGGTGGTTCCAAGCAAGGTTACCTTTTGCAGGTTCTTGCGGGCACGTTCGGTGGCTTTGCGCATCGCATCGGGCACCGCGTTTGCCTTGCCAGTACCAATACCGATCGTACCTTTTCCATCACCAACCACAAGGGTTACGCGGAATTGAAAACGGCGACCACCCTTGACAACCTTGGCGACGCGGGCGATCTCGATCACACGCTCTTCAAATTGGTCTTGGGTTTCGTTATTGTCTTGTTTTTTATAATCAGCCATAGTGTTCTCCAATGAGCCTAGAAATCAAGCCCGCCCTCACGGGCGCCATCGGCCAGGGCTTTTACCCGGCCAGTATAGCGGAAACCGCCGCGGTCAAAGACGACCATGTCGATTCCCGCGCCTTTGGCGCGCGCAGCAACCGTTTTGCCAACCAAGGAGGCCTGTTCAGATTTCTTGAGGCCAGCCATTTTGGCGCGCAGTTCGCTGTCGATGCTGGACGCCGACACGAGCGTGTGGCCTTCCATGTCATCGATCACCTGGGCATAGATCTCGCTCACACTTCGGTAAACACACAGGCGCGGGCAAGCGGTGGTTCCAAATATTTTTTTGCGAACCCGTAAGTGCCTGCGCTCGCGGGATTCAGAACGAGTAATTTTAGCCATTTTTACTTCTTCCCTTTCCCAGATTTGCCGGCTTTGCGGCGAACCTTTTCGCCGAGGTAGTGAATACCCTTGCCGAGGTAAGGTTCTTGTGGGCGGACCTTGCGGATCAGGGAGGCGATATGGCCAACCATTTCTTTGTCAAAACCCAATACCTTGATCTGGCGAGTCTTTTGGTCAACATCAAAGCTGATGTTGGCAGGTGGTTCCATGGTGGTCGGATGGGAATATCCCATGTGGAGCACCAAATTACTGCCACTCATTTCTGCGCGGTAACCAACACCATCCCATTCAAGGATGCGTTCGAAACCGGCGCTGACACCAGTGATCATATTATTGATGAGAGCCCTCGTGGTTCCATGCAGGGCACGTTCGGCGGCAATATCAGACCGGCGGCTAACTAAAACCTGGCCGTCTTCTACGGCTACACCAATGAGGGGTGAGAACTCACGGGCCATCTGGCCTTTGGGTCCCTTTACACTCACGGTTGAACCGCTCAATTCCACCTGTACACCAGCGGGAACAGCGATAGGCAAGCGTCCAATTCGCGACACAGCTCTACCTCCTTACCAAACTTTGCACAGGATCTCGCCACCTACGCCAAGCTGGCGAGCGCGTTGACCTGTCATAATACCCTTGGGGGTAGAAAGGATAGCAACACCCATTCCATTTAACACCCAGGGGATATCTTGTTTCTTGGTATAAACACGGCGGCCGGGGCGGCTCACACGAACTAACCCAGAGAGCACAGCAGTGCGCTCGCGGCGTTCGCCCACAAATTTAATGCGGATTTTGAGAACCTGTTTACCGGCGGCTTCGCCTTCGGAAACCTCATAACCTTCGAGGAAACCTTCTTCTTTCAGAATTTTGGCGATCTCCACTTTGATCTTCGAAAGTGGCATCGCAACATTTGGCTGGCCGATCATCATCGAGTTGCGGATGCGGGTCAGCATATCTGCAATAGGATCTGTTACGCTCATTCCTGTACCTCCGTCTGCACTACCACGACGCCTTAACAACGCCAGGGATCTTACCTTCCAGCGCGAAGGTGCGGAAGCAAATTCGGCAAAGGCCAAATCGGCGGATATAACCGCGCGGCCTGCCACAATTGTTACATCGATTGCGAACGCGTGTTGGATACTTGCGGCGTTCTTCGCGATATGCCATACATTTCTTTGCCATATCTCTATGCTTCCTTCCTAAAAGGCATGCCAAGGGCGCGCAACATGGTGCGCGATTCTTCATCATTTTTGGCAGTGGTTACAATGGTGATCTCCATGCCGCGAAGTTTGTCGATCTTGTCGTACTCGATCTCCGGGAAGATCAACTGGTCTTTGAGGCCAAGCGTATAGTTGCCGCGGCCATCAAAGGCATCGGCCGATACACCACGGAAGTCGCGCACACGGGGCAATGCTACGTTCACCAAACGATCCAGGAAGGACCACATTTTGTATCCACGCAGGGTAACCTTTACACCGATCACTACGCCTTCGCGCAACTTAAAGTTGGCGATGCTTTTTCGGGCTTTGGTTTGCACCGGTTTTTGTCCGGTGATCGTGGTCATATCGGTTACAGCTGCCTCGATCATTTTTGAGTTGCCTTGGGCTTCGCCCATGCCTATATTCACTACCACCTTTTGGATCTTTGGGATCTGCATTACGTTTTGGTAGTTGTAGGCTTTTTGCAAAGCGGGGACAACTTCTTCGGAATATTTTGTTTGCAATTGATTGATCATTTTGCTCTCCTGTCCAGGCTGCCTTAGTCTATGATAGCCTGGCAGTGCTTGCAAACGCGGTGGGCACCAGCTTCATCACGGGTGAGGGCCACACGAGTTTTTGAACTGCATTTTGGGCAAACAAGCATCACGTTGGAAATATCCATGGGACCTTCGAATTTGATTCGGCCAGGGTTTATGGTCTTCCCGCTGGAGGTTTGTTGTTGTTTTTGGTGCTTGGTTCGGATGTTCATCCCTTGCACAACAACCCGGCGTTCTTCCACATTCACGGCAATCACTTCGCCGCGCTTGCCTTTGTCTTCGAGGTCGCCACTGATGACTTCTACAGTATCGCCTTTACGAATTTTTACCTTCATTCTCTCTTACCTCCTGGCCTACAGAACTTCCGGGGCAAGTGAAACGATCTTCATGAAGCCCTTTTCACGCAATTCGCGGGCTACAGGTCCGAAGATACGGGTACCCTTGGGGTTCTGGCCGTCGCTATCCAAAATGACGGCAGCGTTGTCATCAAAGCGGATGTAAGAGCCATCTTCACGGCGCCACTCTTTGGCAGTACGCACGATCACAGCCTTCACCACTTCACTTTTCTTTACAGCGCCTTGCGGAGCGGCAGATTTCACTGTCGCCACCACAATATCACCTACTCCGCCGTAACGGCGAGTTGAACCGCCAATGACGTGGATGACAAGCAGTTCTCGGGCGCCGGAATTATCGGCAACTTTAACCCTTGATTCTTGCTGGATCATACTTATACCTCCACGCCGCTATCGGCGGTCTTGGTTTCTTGTTTTAAGATCGTTTCCACAACCCAGCGCTTCTCTTTGGAAAGAGGGCGGCTCTCTACGATCTGCACCTGGTCGCCAATCTGGCAACCAAGCTCATCGTGTGCCTTTACAGACTCTGAGCTATGTACAACCTTTTTATAGATCGGGTGGCGATAATTTTTGGAGATCTCTACCACCACGGTCTTTTGCATTTTGTTGCTGGTAACAATACCAACGATGCGTCGACGATTATTCATTCATCACCTTCCTATTCGGCCTTTTTGGCAACTTGAGCCAAAATGGTTTCCATGCGGGCAATTTCGCGACGAAGCGTGCGCAAGCGGCTTGTATCGGTCAATTGGCCGGTCACTTGCTGAAAGCGCAGTTTCATCAACTCTTCGCGGTTATCGTTGACCTTCGTTCGGATCTCTTCAGCAGACAGGTTACGGATTTCTTTTGCTTTCATTCGTTACTCTCCTGCTACAGCATCGTTGCGAACAACGATCTTGGTCCTGATCGAGAACTTGTACTGAGCCATCTTCAGAGCCTTCATGGCCTCCTCGTTGGTCATACCACCAATTTCGATCATCATACGGCCTGGTTTAACAACTGCGACGTAGTACTCCACGTTGCCTTTACCTTTACCCATACG
>SXKT01000018.1 GCA_005778035.1 Chloroflexota bacterium | reverse complement strand
TCTGATGGAACGCCTCGATAGATTGTGGCTTAATATGCTCGGCTTGTTTGTCTTTTGCCCAAACAACAGCCAATAATTGTGCTTGTTGCTTTGCACATATCGGATAAAAATAGTGCGACAACCATCCATCCGGAAGTCCATCCGTTGATCTGCCCACAAGCGTTAACAATTGTTCCCATTCGCACAATGGAGGGCTTATTCCGCAAAAAGAAAAATGGAGACCTGGAGCAACATCCAGGCCCATGATGATGGTTGTATCGATTTCCCTTAGTTGATCGATAGCTTCCATGATCATGGTTCGCGCAATAGAGCTGGCTGTTGGGCTTGCTCCGATATTTGCCAATAAATGCTGGTTTTGACCACTCTCCTTGCGCGATAAGGTGCTGATGAACTTGCCGGCATACAGCAATACACTCTCTATCAAATTTGTTTCTCTTGCTGGCAACGGTCCACTTATGGGGAAGTAAAAATTCGCCACCCCGATCTGTTGTTCTCCGATCGATATTTTGCGACAAACGATCCTATATTTGCCTGCGGCTGGTAACAATGTACAATCCCTGTCTTTGATCCGTATACCGCAGGCTTTGCATTTTTCCCGCAACTCGACCTGCGCTGAGTATGCCTCCAGCGTGAAAATACTGTCATTTGGAACTTCACCCAGCAACACCGGTGACAATAGCTGAGCCCATGGGTTGAATGGTAAGAACGATGCGCCCTTGACGGAAGTTGTTCTGTAAACAGTGTCAAGCGCCAATTCCACGACTTGTTTTTCATCCGAACAGTCAAGCAATGTCTCAACATACTTTTCAAATGAGAAAACATCCAATGATTTGCCGGAATGGGAAATCGTTTGGATGTTTTTGCTTTGTTCTTGATGCCCAGGTTTTGGAGCAGCTACATTAGCCATACACTGTTGGGGTCAGGATCGGCCAAACAAGGCCAAAATCTCCTGATAGTGGTTTTCTGGTTTTACATTGGAGAATATTTTTAGTAAATTCTGATCCGGACCGATCACGAAGGTAGTTCGCAGTACTCCCATATACTCTTTGCCCATGAATTTTTTTAAACCCCATACTCCATAAGACTCAGCAACCGCGTGATCAGTGTCTGCGAGCAGGGTAAATGGTAGATCAAACTTTTGGATAAACTTGGCATGGGAGCGAGGATCATCTGGGCTCACCCCAAGGACTACGATACCATTTTCTTCAAAAGCTGCGTAATTATCACGAAAACCGCATGCTTCTACGGTGCAACCAGGGGTATCATCCTTTGGGTAAAAATACAACACAACATTTTTTCCAGCATAATCAGATAATTTAACGAAACTGCCATCCTGATCCTTTAATTCAAAGTTTGGTGCTGCCTTATTTTCTTCCAGCATAGTTTCCTCACAAGATTATTGTTAAGTTTACAAATTTTGTCACCCATTTGGTTGACGCAACTCAATCCAATATCATAACCATTTAACCCTTTTTCATCAACTTTTTATGACTTGCCGAGGTTGTTTTATTCAAATTTCTAATGGGTTTACAAAGACCTGCCGCCATCGATGTTAATGGTTTGGCCAGTTATATACTCGTTTTGCACCAATAAGTCGATCACAGATAACAATTCATCCATTTGGGCAAATCGGCCAGCAGGTATCTTAGATATAAGGTCAGCAATAAATCCCTTGTCCATCCATTCGCTGGCCATTATCGTTCCCAACCCAATAGTATTAACCCTCACCAAAGGCGCAAATTGCTTGGCAAGAAATAATGCCGAACGGTCCAAAGAATATTTGGACATCGAATAGGCTGCGAATTTATTCCAAATCATTTGGCCGCCAATGTCCGAAATGTTGATGATCGAAATTTTTCCCGTTGCTCTGGCCGCGAAAAATTGGTTGATCAAGATCGGGGCAAATGTGTTGATTGAAAACACTTTTTGCAATTCAGATGTTGTCAGGGTTCCCATGTCTCCTCGGGGCATCACCGCCGCGGCATTAACCACTACTTCCACGTTGCAAAGGAGCTCCTGGCCAAAATCATCGAGACCCATCAATAAACCATCTATTCCAGCAGCACTGGAAAAATCAGCCTGAATTGGATAAAAAGGCTTTTTCAATGAAATAGCCCTTTGTTGAATTAAATTTACCCCCACCAAATTCTGATGGAAATGGGAAATCAAGCCATAACCTTCATCCAACAAATGGTTGGCAATGGCTAGGCCTAACCGGGTAGCGGAACCTGAAACGAATGCGATCTTTTCCATATTTTCATTAAACCACAATGCGGCGAAGCCAAATACCTACGCCGCATTGAGATCACTTCAGAAAGAAATTATCGAAAGAAATTGGACACAAAGAACCAAATGTTAGCTGGCCTCTCTGCCAGCCGCCGCATGAAATATGGATACCAATGGGTGCCGAATGGGACGTAAACCCGGACTGGATACCCTTCTTCAGCAAGACTATTCTGCAGATCTCGACGGATCCCATACAACATTTGGAATTCAACCTGCTTTTTATTGAGGCTTATCTTTGCCGCATAATTTTTGGCAAATTCAACCCGCTTATCATCGTGGGTAGCCAATGCAGGGATGGGCGGAACCAAACCATTTTCACTCAAACGCGACTCATGCAATTTGGCGCTATCCATCAGGATGGATGCCAAATTGTCAAAATTCGAATCGACGTCGATCTTTTTGGGGTACGCCAAATTCGCGGGTTCTTTGTACGCACCTTTTACCAATCTGAACTTGGTTTTGCTTTCCAGCGCTTTTCGTACATCGGCCTCGGCCCGGTAAAGATACGATTGGACAGCCATACCGACCGTTTCGTCTCCAAAACCAGCCTGGCGCATATCATCATAAAGTTCGATGGTCAGGTCAGTGTAAGGAGTATCTTCTATATCAATACGAACAAAATTATTCGTTTTTTTGGCGGTCTCTAAAATGCGTTTTAGATTTTTTTTGCAGGCTTCATTGTCTGTTCCCATTCCTATCTGAGTAAGCTTAATAGAAACATTGGCAATAACGCCTTGTTTTTCAATCTCATTTAGGGTTGCAACAATGCCATTGGCTGCAGCATTAGCCTCTTCCACACTGCTGGTGTGTTCGCCTAATTGATCGAGTGTGGTGTTGATCCCTGCCGCATTAAGTTGGCGGATGATCCCGATCGCCTCTTCAATCGTTGTGCCGGCAACAAAACGGGATGCGACCCGCCAGGCGATCGGCCAATTCATAAAGATGTTTTTGGCCCATTCAGCCTTGGAAAGATAGATGAAAATTGATCGAAGCATGGCCGCGTCCTTTGTTGGGTTTGAAATGAGTTGATTACCGCTTATGTTATACTTTTTCCGCTTGATACTTTCAAGTTAACCTGCTCATAAATTACTGGTGACAAATGAACCGTTTTTCTCGTTTTTCGTGGTTTTTGTTGGTTTGGACCGTGCTTGTGATTGCTTTTGGAACCGTTGTTAGGGCAACAAACTCAGGGGCAGGTTGCGGAAAATTTTGGCCCTTGTGCGGCGAAGACCTCATCCCTACCTTTGATGTCTTCCATACCATTGTTGAATTTACCCACCGGATGATGAGCGGATCGCTGATATTGATGGTGTTTGCCCTCACATTCTGGGGGAATCAGCTGTATCGACAGGATCCAACCCGCAAACGGATGGTTTGGCTGGTGCTCTTTTTTGTGTTGGTCGAATCGGCACTGGGCGCTGGTTTGGTTTTATTGGGGCTTGTAGAGGATAATTCGTCGTACCTGCGCATTATGGCGGTTTCAATCCACTTATTAAATACATTTCTGCTGTTGGGTGTGACCACCATAAACGCATGGTGGTCCAACAACCAAATTACCCGGCCAGCTCTTAAAACCAGTGGCAGGCCATATGTGATTGGTTTTATCGTATTTGTCGCCGTTATAGGAGCAACAGGCGCGGTGACTGCCTTGGCCGATACACTTTTCCCCTCCAGCTCGCTGGCGCATACAATCGAGGAACAACTCCGCCCGGATGGCCATATCCTCGTTTACTTGCGCATATATCATCCGATCATCGCAATTGCATTAGGTTCATTGATGGTATGGGTCCTTGCAAATTTGATCCACACAGAACATCCTGTCGGCCAGCGCATTAAACTTGGCATCATCCTTTCGATCGGTGCGCAATTCTTGCTCGGGATGGCCAACATTTATTTTCTTACCCCGTTGGGTATTCAGGTAGCGCATTTGGTATTGGCCGATGTTATCTGGATCCTTTGTGTTTTGCTAAGCCTGGTAAGTACCGAAAAGAAGAATTTTTCCTATGAATAGATCGATCAGTAAAAGCCCGCCTCACCTCTACCGATGGATTTCGTTATTTTTCTTGTCGATTGCCTTGGTCGTTAGCATGGTCGCGCTGGTATTTTATTCCCGCGAGCGGGGAAAATACCCCATCGGCTTGACGATTGGCGGTGTGCCGGTGGAAGGGTTGGATGCGTCGGAAAGCACCCAACGATTATTGCAAACATTCAGCATTCCAATTGAAGCCAAAATTATGGAATCCACCGTTCAGATCGACCCTGGCTTGGCTGGTTTTTCGTTGAATACAGAAGCGATGATCGCTGATGCTGACTTGCACCGAACCAGCACCCCATTTTGGCTCGGGTTCTGGAATTACTTGTGGAATATCAAATCTGAATCAAGTGATATTCCATTGGTGTACACCATTAACCGAGAACGGTTATCCGCGTATATTCAAGAAGAACTGAAAACCCGTTACGATTTGCCTTCTACTCCACCAGTCCCTATTGCCGGGCAATCTGGTTACATCAAAGGCACTCCAGGTTATGAAATCCCAATTGAACCGGCCGCCGATGCCATCGAACGAGCACTGGCTTCCGCCGAAAGCCGTGAAATCGAAATCACGATTCAACAAACCAACCCTGGCCGGCCAACCTACGAAAACCTGAAGATACAATTGACCCAGCTGATCGATGCCACACCATTTGATGGAGTGGTTGGGATTTATTTGGAAGACCTCTCCACCCACGAAACCATGCACTTTGGCTACAACCTGAATGAATCGGTCACGGTGGACCCAGATATCGCATTTACTGCTTCTTCAACCATCAAAATACCGATCCTCTACTCTGTTTACCGACATCTTGGTCCCACACTTGATGAGCCAACCAGAAACCTGGTTTTGGAGATGATCACAAAATCCGAAAATCCCGCTTCAGATGCTCTAATGGAAATGATCGGTGGCCCTTTGGTAGTGAGTAGCGATTTGGCAGAGATCGGCTTGTCGAACACGTTCATAGCGGGTTATTTTTATGACGGGGCACCTTTGCTGCAATATTTCGACACCACATCAAACAGCCGTACCGATCTTTCCACCAGCCCGGATGCTTATAACCAAACTACTTCCTCAGAGTTAGGCCAACTTCTTTCCGACCTGTACGAATGTGCCCAAAGCGGACAAGGTACTTTTTCAGCTGTCGCGCCCGACAAATTTACCCAGGCAAGCTGCCAGGAAATGCTCAATTTCCTCAAACAAGACCGGATTGGCGTTCTACTCGAAGCCGGCTTACCTGAAGGTACCCCCATAGCCCACAAACATGGCTGGATCAGCGGCCCCACAGGTGTGATACAGAACATCTCTGATGTAGGTATCATTTTTTCGCCATCAGGCGATTATGTGCTGTCTGTATATGTATATCATCCTGTTCAAACAGTCTGGGAACCAGTATCCATGATGGTCACACAAGTTTCCCAAATGGTTTATAACTACTACACCCTCCCCCGCTAAACACCAGGCAGGCTGAGTACTCAGCCTGCCAAAATCCCAATTTAGGTACAAAAATCATATTGAAATAGAGCCAACCGATAGTAAAATAATGCTATTGAATTTGTCTGACAAATATTTTGAACATCGGAGCTACCATGCTTATCACCAATGCGACCATCGTTACTTGTAATGTACCAAATGAGATCCTTAGCGGACACAGTTTACTGATCCGGGATGGACGCATCGCAGACCTATTGCCAGATTCTGAAGCGCTATCCAAATATCCTTCTGAAGAAACTTACAATGTGGGCAACAAATTGGTAATGCCCGGCGCCATTTGCGCCCACACCCATTTTTACGGCGCTTTCTCGCGCGGCATGGCTATCCCAGGAGACGCACCTGCTACCTTTCATCAGATCCTCAACAAACTTTGGTGGCCGCTGGACCAATCCCTGACAGCCGAAGACGTGGAATACTCCGCGTTGCTTTGCGAAGCTGATGCCATTCGGCATGGTATGACGACCTTGTTTGATCACCATGCATCGCCCAATTTTATTGATGGTTCCTTGGATGTGATCGCGGACACGGTAAAAAAAGCAGGCCTACGGGCTGCGCTATGCTATGAGGTGACGGATCGTGGCGGTGACAGTGAACGCGATGCGGGCATCAGGGAAAATTTGCGGTTTGTTGATAAAACCAATCTTAACCCTGATGGTCAACTGGTAGGCTTTTTTGGGTTGCATGCCCCGCTAACCCTTTCTCGCACTACACTGGAAAAGTGTGCCGCGGTTCGTGCACCCCACTTTGGTTTCCACACTCACCTTTCTGAGAGCCGGGACGATCAGGCTCATACACAAAACGAATTTGGGCAGGATCCTGTGCCGCTGTTCGAGCAGTTTGGGTTATTGGATGGAAATAGCATCCTCGCCCACTGTGTTCATGTAGCAGACAAAGATGTAGACATACTTAAAGAAAAAGGGGTGTGGGTCACGCATCAGCCTCGCTCCAACATGAACAATGCTGTTGGCACTGCCAGGGTAGAAAAAATGCTCACAGCCGGTATTCCGGTAGCTCTTGGGAATGATGGTTTTTCAAATTCCCACTGGGATGAAATGAAAGCGGCATATTTGGTTCATAAAAGCGCATTGGGTGATCCTCGTGCGATGGGTGGGTACACAGTGATGGACCTTGCCTACACCAACACTGCCAAAATGGCCAGCCACTTTTTTAACATGCCGTTGGGAACCATTAAGGTTGGTGCTGCCGCAGATCTGGTAGTAGTAGATTATTGCCCACCTACCGAGTTAAATAAGTTCAATTTCCCCTGGCATCTGCTGTTCGGTTTCCGTGACCAAATGATCGAAAGCACCATCGCCAATGGAAAATTTTTAATGAAGGAAAGAAAATTGCTCACACTTGACGAAAAAGCAATTGCCGAAAAATGTAGTGAGCTTTCTCATAAGGTATGGGAACGGTACGCAAAAAAATTCTAATGGATTACGAGGTAGAAAGTATGGAAAATGAACCAAAAAAAATTGCCGTGATTGGTGGAACAGGCAACGAAGGGAAAGGGCTCGCTTATTCATGGTCCAAATTTGGGCATACCGTCATTGTTGGCTCCCGAGAAGAGGGAAAGGCTCTGATAGCGGCTGCTGATATTAATGCCCGAATTGGCCGAGAAGATGTGGTTGGAATGGAGAATCTTGAAGCCGCATCCAAATCAGACGTGATCGTCCTAACAGTCCCATACGCAGCACACCGGGCTACCTTGGAATACCTGAAACCCCAGTTGATCGGAAAATTGCTGATCGATGTAACTGTCCCGTTGGTACCACCCAAGGTAACCAAAGTACAAATGCCTCCTTCAGGCTCTGCTGCGCAAGAAGCGCTGGAAGTGCTGGGCGACAGCGTAGATATTGTAGACGCATTCCAAAACATCAGTTACGAACACTTCAACGATAGTGGAGAAGCTGGTTGCGATGTGCTCGTTACCGGTTCATCCAAGGATGCGCGTATGCGTGCGCTGGAATTGGTGAAAGACGCCGGGTTTATCGGCTGGGATGCCGGCCCAATTGAGAATTCAGTGGTTGTTGAAGGGCTGACGAGCATTCTGATCTACCTCAACAAACAATATGGCTCCCACAGCGCCGGAATTAAAATTACCGGCTTAGGATAAGCATGCCGTTGGTCATCTCGCCGCTACATGATTTTCCAATGATCGAACCAGGCGATGGCATCGCCCCGGCGATCTTGGATTGCATGCATAAAACAGGCGTAGCGATGAATGATGGTGATGTTTTTGTGATTACCCAAAAAGTGATCAGCAAGGCCGAGAACCGTTATTATTTTTTAGATCAGGTTACACCAAGCCCTCAGGCTTTGGAATTGGCTTTGGATACGGATAAGGACCCGCGCTTGGTCGAGCTGATTTTGCGCGAAAGCAACGAAGTGGTCCGAAAACGTAAAAATACATTGATCGTTGAGCACAAACTCGGGTTTGTATGTGCTGGTGCCGGAATTGACCAATCAAATATCACCAGCATCGCTGGCCGCGAAAGGGTCTTGTTGTTGCCAACAGATCCGGACAGATCTGCACGGATGATCCGCAAGGAACTGATGGATGCTACCGATAAACAAATTGGTATTATGGTTATAGACACTCAGGGAAGAGCGTGGCGCAATGGTGTAGTTGGAATGTGCATTGGCCTGAGTGGTTTACCGGCATTGGTTGATAAACGTGGAAAAAACGACCTGTTCGGCAATACTCTCCAGATCACCGTAATCGGAGTCGCGGATGAGTTAGCGGCCGCAGCATCGCTGATGATGGGGCAGGCAGCCGAGGGTACACCCGTGGTACACGTTCGCGGTTTTCCATACCCGTTGGAAGAAGGCAATTTTAACGACATTCTTAGAAGCAAAGATGTCGATCTATTTCGGTAACACTTTGGAGGATGGTTTATGTCACGAGTAGCATTGTATTTGCAAGACTCACACGACCTACGCGACGGTTTGGATTACGTTCGCTACGCCGAGGAGCATGGATTTGAAGCGGTCTGGCAAGCGGAATCCCGCTTGGTGCGTGACGCGATCGTACCTATGGCCGCATACGCCGCTGTAACGGACAAGATCAAAGTTGGTTCGGGTGTGATCAATAACTGGACCCGCAACATTGGGTTGCTTGCCGCAACCTACCTTACCCTCGATGACCTTGCTCCTGGCCGCATCATTTGTGGTATTGGCGCATGGTGGGACCCGTTGGCTAAAAATGTAGGCATCGACCGCAAAAAACCGCTGACCGCCATGAAAGAGACCGTTCAAGTGATGCGCCGGTTGTTAAACCTGGAACGGGTAACTTTCCACGGCGAGTTCATCCATGTTGATGGTATCGAATTGGATGTCGTCCATGGCCGCCGCGAACCGCGCAATGTGCCGATCATGATCGGCGCCACGGGTGATTTAATGATGGAGCTAACCGGAGAGGTCTCGGATGGTTGTGTCTTAAACTATTGTGTAGCCCCCGAATATAACGACAAGGCTATCGAATTACTGGCCAAAGGTGCCAAAAAATCCGGCCGCACCATCGATGACATTGATCGACCACAGTTGATCGTGTGTTCGGTAGACCACGACCACGACACCGCGATCGAAACCTCAAAAATGTTACTTTGCCAATATATGGCCCAGCAGCCTCACATTGCAAAAGCGTCTGGTGTATCAGATGACGTTGTTAAGGAGATCCAATCGATCCTGGGTTGGCCTGCCACCAAAGAGCAGATCAATAAAGCCAAGCACCTTGTTCCAGATGAATTGGTTCACCGGATCACGGCCAGCGGTACCCCTGATGAGGCGAGAGCGAAGGTTAAGGAATACGAGAAACGCGGTTGTACCTGCCCTATCCTTTACCCTGCCGGCGGCAATGTAAAGTTACTCATCGAAACCTTTAGCAACAAATAACGAAGTTCAGTTGCCCCAATAGCCAGGCTTTCTGACAAGGCCTGGCTTTTTGTTTTCGGCTTTGTAGTAAAATCTTAAAAAAAGCTCGTCGGATACCCATCATGCCTAAACAAAAAACGCAAATAGAAGATCTGGATCAGGAATTTCAGGACAAGTTGAACTTGTTCTCCATCCAACCGGTCATATTACAAAGATACATCGAATCACAGGCTCGACAAATCGCCGACGCTCTTATCGAACACCGCTCCTCAGTAAAATTTAGCCTGCCAGACAAAGTAGTTGGTGAATTGCCCAACATAGATCAGCCGGCAACCATCAAAGTTCCGGAAAATCTGCGCAATCAAACCGTCGGCTCATTCCTTAATCGGATCAGTCGAAAAGACGTCAGGGATGACCTGCGCCACCTGCTAAATGAATTGGAACAATCCCCTGACCAGGCTATTTCGCTTAGTGCAAGTTTGATGAAGTTTTCTGCCGCCCACCATTTGGTGCACCATGTTTTGCCCGCTGGCCGAACGGTAGAATACAAATTGGAATCAGAAGAAACCATCCCGTCGGTACCCAAGGATGACGGAGAATTGGAATCCGCGATCACCCAATCGACGGATGCCATCGCCGAAGAAGGAAACAATGAATCGAACAGGGGTGAGTTACAGGTGCCATTTCTGCCATTTGCGCGAAAATTTTACCTGCCGCAATGGATCTCCATCGACGCGGAAGGGAAATTATTGGCTGGATCATTGAAAGAAGCGGAAGCCAATTTGGTGTCCATGCAAAATTATGTCAACATATTGCATACCGCATCGTCTCTTGCGCCTTACATGTTGGCAGACCCTGAATACCGGGCAAAACGCTATGGTATGCTGGGGCAATTGGTCAACCAAGGCAGAGCATTGGCCCATTACAAGATCAAGCAGATCATCGAGACGATCAAAAGCCGCGCCGCAGCAGGCACACTCAACCGGGGGTTAAGTCTCAGCTTGCCATACTTCGATGACCAGGACCTGCGCATTGAAGAAACCGATTTTGAGGTGATCCCGGCCGGACGAATTTTATTTGTGGCATCCTTTGTAGTTCGCGCCGCCCGCGAAGAAGCTGCAAAGCGTATTCAGGACACCCGGTTTAATCTTTCGACCCGAAACCATTTATTATTGGGATTAAAACTTCTCGAGGATGCTTTCAGCAATTAATCACTCGGGCCCTCACATTTGTGCGGATCCGTAAAGTAGACCCAATGGCTAACAACTTGCCCTCCCTAAAATCGCGCCCAAAAACGCTTATCTTTCAGTTTGCACCTGCTTGCTGATGGTTCATCCTTCCCATGGCCAGTGATCCTATCCATTCCCAAACCATAGCGCAGGTATTTGGCAGCCTCGAAACAGGCGCAAACGGCCTTAGCCCTGAAGAAGCTCTGAGCAGAAAAGACCTGTATGGCGAAAACAAGTTGGTGCGCCATGAAGAAGAAGCTACCTTCCTGGTCATCCTTCGGTATCTATTGCATCCGCAGTCATTTATCCTTTTGGCCGCGGCTGTGGTCGCTTCCATATCGGGCGATCCCTTACTGGGGCTGGTGATCATCACCTTGATCATTGCCAACTCCTTCTTTTCCTTTTGGCGCCAATACCGTGCAGAAAAAGCGGTAGAAAAACTGCAAGAGATATTGCCCACCTACACCCACGTGCTGCGCAATGGAGAAAACGTGCTTTTGCCAGCCATAGAAGTTGTCCCGGGGGATGTCCTGATCTTGGAGGAAGGGGATAACATCCCCGCGGATGCCAGGGTAATTGAAGAATACGGCCTGCGAACCAATAACTCAACGCTTACAGGGGAATCAATCCCTGCCAAAAAAAGCGCCGACCCATCCTTTCAGGATGGCATCAGCGAAATTGAGCAATCCAACCTGATATTTGCCGGCACATCGGTGGCTGGGGGCACTGGCCGTGCCGTGGTTTATGCCACCGGCATGATGACCCAATTCGGACGTATAGCCCACTTGACCCAATCGGTGGAAGATGAACTAAGCCCCTTCCAGGCAGAGTTGCGCCTGATCACCCGCAACATCACCTATGTTGCACTGGCACTTGGCCTGATCGTGTTGTTGATCGGTTATACAACAGACATTGGCCTCTCGAAGGGCAAAGTTGTACTATTCGCCCTCGGCATCATCGTTGCTATCATTCCTGAAGGCTTGCCGGCAACCCTAACCTTATCGCTTGCCGCGGCAGTGCAGCGCTTGGCCACTCGTGGTGTATTGGTTAAAAAACTCAATACTGTCGAAAAGTTAGGCATCGTTTCTGTCATCTGCACCGACAAAAGTGGCACATTAACCCAAAACCAAATGACAGTAAGGCAAATATGGGCCTCTGGTTACCGTTTTGCGGTTGATGGAGTTGGGTATGAACCTGTCGGGAAATTCACACCTGCGATCGATGTCAGCCCGGGCAGAATGGCTATTGAATCTTTATTGGTCGCGGCGCACTGCTGTAACAACTCACGGTTGAACCCGCCCAGTTTGGAACACCGGAATTGGACATGCCTCGGAGACCAAACTGAAGCAGCCATGAAAGTTGTGGGACTAAAAGCCGGGCTTGTCGAAAACCAAATTACAGCGCAATATCCGCGCATTTACGAGCTGCCATTTGATGCCCGTCGAAAACGGATGTCGACCATCCATCGAACCAAAGGTGGCGAATTGGTTTCTTATACCAAGGGTGCCCCCAAAGAAGTGCTTCAACTATGCACTCACATCCTGAAGGATGGCGAAGTGGTTGAATTGGACAACAGGTTGCGTTCGGAGATCATGACCGCAAATGATGAATATGCCAAAACTGCCTTGCGGGTATTGGCAGTGGCCACAAAAACCCTCGAACAAAAAAATGGCCCATTTACCGTAGAAGCCATTGAATCCCAGATGGTATTTTTAGGCCTCATCGCCATGATGGACCCCCCCCGACCTGAAGTGGAAAAAGCAGTCGCAATCTGCCGCAAGGCCTCGATCCGCATTGTTATGATCACCGGAGATTACGGCTTAACCGCGGCTTCACTTGCCCAAAGGGTCGGGATATTAACTACGCGCAACCCGCGTATTCTCACAGGCGCCGATATAGACCTGATGAGTGACCTTGAGGTGGAAAAGATCCTGGCCGGTGAGGTTTTATTTGCCCGAATGGCTCCTGAGCACAAGATGCGCTTGGTAGCGGTTTTGCAAGGAATGCACGAGATTGTCGCGGTAACCGGAGACGGCGTAAACGATGCCCCGGCATTGCGTAAAGCGGATGTTGGCATCGCGATGGGCATTGTTGGAACCGACGTTTCCAAAGAGGCTGCCGATATCATATTAACGGATGACAACTTTTCCGCAATTGTATCTGCCATAGAGGAGGGCCGCGCCATTTACGATAATGTGCGCAAATTCCTTACCTACATCCTGTCCTCCAACGTTCCTGAAGTGATGCCATTTATTGTTACATCCAATGTCACTTCCATTCCACTGGCACTCAAAATCCGGCAGATCCTCGCCATCGACCTGGGTACAGACTTGTTCCCTGCTATTGGTTTGGGAATGGAGCTGCCCGAACCAGGCACTATGGAAAAACCGCCTCGCAATAAAAACCAACCATTGGTCACAAATGACTTGTTGTTGCGCTCGTTTTTGTGGCTTGGCCTGATCGAAGCATTTCTAAGTTTTTTGGCATTCTTTTCGGTTTATTATTTTTCCGGCAATTGGAATTTATTGGGGCTGCCATTTCAGCCGAATTTGCCAACCCATTGGCTTCCTGTCAATATCCCTGCCGGCATGGTACACATCACCGCAGTTACGGTTTACCACGCCAGTGTTGTATTTACGCAGGTCGGCAACGCCCTGGCATGCCGCACCGAAAAACATCATATCCGCCAACTGGGATGGTTTAGCAATCGGTATCTTATCTTTGGCATCCTGTTTGAAATATTGGGAATTTTGGTCCTGATTAACGTGCCATTCATCAGGGAGCAATTTGAACACACACCATTGCCAATTCAATATTGGGCAATTTTGTTTGTCTTTCCATTCATAATGTATTCATTTGAATGGCTACGAAAATTCATTGTAAGATTAATTACCAACAAACCTGTGACCATTGAAAGGTAAAAATATGAAAGTGATCGTAATGGGTTGTGGAAGGGTAGGGTCGCAAGTGAGTTTGTTGCTCGCGTCACGGGGGCATCAGGTCACCATCATTGACCACCTTGATGAATCTGCCGAAGAGCGGGTCGGGGCCAACTTTAAGGGAAAGATCATCAAAGGTTTGGGTTTTGATGAAACCGTGTTACAGGAAGCCGGGATCCGCAACGCAGACGCATTCATTGCCGCCAGTTCCAGTGATAATGCAAACATTGTTGGTGCCCGTATCGCCCAGCGCATCTACAAAGTACCCCGCGTAGTTGCCAGGCTTTTCGACCCGCGCCGTGCGGAAATTTATCAGCGGTTGGGTTTAAAAACCATTTCAACCACCACCATGGGGGCCGAAAGGATCATGGAAATGGTGACCCATGAGGATATGGAAGTGGTCCAAAATTTTGGGCATGGAGAAGTTTCGGTGATTGCGACTGAAGCCAGCTACACACTTGCCGGAAAATCCGCGCGCGAATTATTGGTCCCGGGGGAGATCACCCTCATATCCATTACACGAGACCAACTGGCGTTCATCCCAACCAGCGGGACGGTGATCCAAGAAGGCGATGTATTGCATATCGCGGTATTGGCAAGCGCGATGCCACGTTTGCAATCGATGATCGAGGGTTGAGGAGGATGAAATGAAAGTGATCATTGTCGGTGGTGGTAAAACAGGATCTCACCTGGCCAATCTGCTCATGGATGACCAGCATGATGTGAAAGTGGTTGACGATCGGCCTGCGCTGATCGACAAACTATGCAAGGAGATCCCTTCGAAATGCTTGGTCGTTGGCGACGGCAGCGCGCCCACTGTGCTTGAACAAGCAGGCATAAGGGATGCCAATGTAGTGGCTGCGGTTACCGGAAGTGATGAGACCAATCTGGTCATCACTTCGCTCGCGAAATTTGAATTCAATGTTCCAAGGGTCATCGGCAGGGTAAATAACCCCAAAAATGCCTGGCTTTTTACCCAGGATATGGGAGTTGACGTATCCCTTAACCAAAGCGATATATTGGCCCATTTGGTGGCAGAAGAAATGTCGCTGGGCGATATGATGACACTATTAAAACTCAAACGCGGGGAGTTTTCGCTGGTCGAAGAAAAGGTCCACCAATTATCTCCCGCTTGCGGCAAGAGCCTTCGAGAACTGAACCTGCCGAATGAATGTAATGTGGTGGCAGTGATCCGAAACCACGAGATGATGATCCCGAATGGTAATTTTATTTTTCAAGAAAATGATGAGGTCTTGGCGTTGGGAAGCAGCAAATCTCTGCCGGTTTTCGCGTCCCAACTCTCCAAACCTAACTAAGTATTGTTCTGCTTTAAATACTCTTCCATAAATTTATCCAATGCCCCATCCAGTACAGATTGGGCATTGCCAGACTCAAATCCGGTCCTATGATCCTTCACCAATTGATATGGGTGAATCACGTAAGACCGGATTTGGCTTCCCCATTCAGCTTTGGTGTAATCGCCCTTTAAAACGGCAATATCAGCTTCCTGTTTGGCCAATTTGATCTGCAACAATCGCGAACGCAACACTGACATTGCAACCTCGCGATTTTGCCCTTGCGAACGTTCGTTTTGGCATGTCACCACAATACCGGTAGGAAGGTGGGTAATACGGATTGCGGTGGAGTTCTTTTGAACATTTTGCCCGCCTGCGCCTGAAGATCGATAAACATCGATGGTAATTTCGTTTGGGTCAATGACAACTTCGTTATCGTCATTCTCCAATTTGGGCAACACCTCTACCAGGGAAAAGGATGTATGGCGTCGGTGAGCCGCATCGAATGGTGAGAGGCGAACAAGGCGATGAACTCCTTTTTCTGAACGCAGATACCCAAAGGCGTACTTCCCATTCACTGAAAGGGTAACCGACTTGATCCCTGCCTCTTCGCCGGGGGTTAGGTCCAGTAGCTCAATCGAGAATCCTTTGTTGCCGGCCCAGCGGGTGTACATGCGTTGGAGCATTTCGGCCCAATCCTGGCTGTCGGTTCCGCCAGCGCCTGCGTGAATGGCCAGAATTGCGTCGCCTTCATCATGTTCACCGGAGAGCATTTGAAGGAACATTTTTTCCTCCAAAAGCGCGGCAAGCTCACGCAATTCTTCAGAGATCACTTCCTCAAATGCCGGCTCAGCAGTTCGGATGATCTCTTGAACATCTGACAAGCGAGAGGAAAATTTCGTCCAAAAGTGAATTAGATCGCGCAGATTGGAAGCGGACTTGTTGACTTCCTGGGCTTTTTTAATATCATCCCAAAAACCCGCCTGGCTGATTTGTTCATCATAAAGGGAGAGTTGGTTTTCTTTGCCTGGCAGGTCAAAGACGCTCCAGGATCTTGCTGTAGTTATCGAGTAACGGGTTCAAAATTGATGTAAAGTCTTGCATTTTTTAGCCTTGGTTTAGTAAAGATTCAATAAAAGATTCTGGTTCAAAGGGTACAAGGTCTTCTGCTTTTTCGCCCAACCCGGCAAACAAGATCGGCAATTTTAGGTCTTCAGCGATCGAAAACGCCACCCCACCCTTTGCGGATGAATCAAGTTTTGTCAGGATCACACCATTAACCGAAACAGCTTCCTTGAACACCTTGGCTTGTTGGATCGCATTCTGACCAGTGGTTGCATCCAGCACCAACAACACTTGATGAGGCGCACCGGGCATGGCTTTCCCTAATACCCGATGTACTTTTTTTAGTTCTTCCATCAGGTTAAAGCGGGTGTGTAAACGCCCAGCAGTATCTACCAATACAATGTCCGCTGCTTTTTGGGCACCATATTGCACCGTATTGTAAGCCACAGCCCCTGCATCTGAATCGGGCTCGCCTCTGATCACTTCAATCCCACTGCGTGCACCCCATGCCATCAATTGTTCGCTGGCGGCTGCCCGAAAGGTATCGGCCGCTCCGAATACTACTGTCGATCCTTGTGCCTTATATCTGGACCCCAATTTACCAATGGTTGTGGTCTTGCCAGAACCATTCACGCCTACCACCAAAATAACCTTCGGCTTGCTGTTTACAGCCTCATCTGGGGGGGCAAGTACGAGCATCGATTTGAGAATGGCAGTCAAAGCCACGTCGAGGTCAGCCTTTTTTGTCAGGCCGCTCTCTCCAACCACTTGCTTTAGTTGATCGAGGATCCTGCCGGCGGCTTTGACCCCTACATCCGATTGCAGTAACAATGCTTCAAGTTCGTCCCACACATCAGGGGTAATTTCCGTCGCGCCCAGGATATTTGATATCCGTCCAAATGCGGCTTTGGAGGTTTTTTGAAGACCGGATTTCCAGAGATTAAATAGTTCAGACATAGGCCAAAAATTATATCACTCTGTATGTTTTGTATAAGAAACCAAAAAAGCTGTGGTTTCCTGATACTTTTTTGGCTATACTACATCCAACAAAACATAAACCATTCGACCAAAAAAGGAAAAAATATGTTTGACGCTCCTCTTCATGTAAAAGATGATTCATTTGAAAAAACGGTAATGCAATCTACACTGCCTGTGGTAGTTGATTTTTGGGCTCCCTGGTGTGGCCCTTGTAAGATGGTGGGACCTATCCTCGACAAATTTGCCAAAGAGTTCTCTGGCAAGGT
This sequence comes from Chloroflexota bacterium, assembly GCA_005778035.1. GTDB lineage: Bacteria > Chloroflexota > Anaerolineae > Anaerolineales > Villigracilaceae > UBA5195. The sequence goes on along the minus strand of SXKT01000018.1, from coordinate 5,554 downwards.
CATTGTCGCCAAGGTGAACACCGATGAGGACTCGGAATGGGCTCGTAAATTCAATGTCCAATCCATCCCAACCATGTTATTCGTCCATAATGGTAAAATTGTGCATACTCAGGTTGGGGCCATGCCAGAGGGAGTCCTCCGGCAAGTCTTCAATCAATTTCTGGAAGTTACCGCACAGAAATCATAACCCAACCGAGTCCCGCTAATAGCGGGACTCTTTTTTAGGAGATCATGAAAAAAAGATTTGCCATTATTGTAATCATTGCGAGCCTGGCCTTGTCATCTTGCTCCGCGGTAAGCGGAATATTTGCTACACCGACACCCACCCCCGATATCGCCGCCACTGCTTTAGCCGCAGCGGAGTTGGCAGTTGCCCAGACCCTTACCGCAATGCCCACCAACACAATGGTGCCGCCAACCAATACTCCCGAACCTACAGCCACCTTGCCACCAACGAACACCCTGGAACCGACACCAACCTCGACCAGCACCATGATCCCATGGTTTGGTTTTATTTCTCCAACCGGAAATTTGGATAAATTACCCCAAGGATTTTTGCGCATTGAAAATGAAACCAGCGCCGACCACATCATTGTGGCGATCACTGGTACCACCCTCAAGCGCAACCAGGAGGTTTGGTATCGATGGAGTGTCAGCTCCTATGATGTACAGACTATCTATTGGGCATCTTACAACGTAGTGGTAGAAATCCCTGGAAAGACCGTGCTATACAGCAGTTTTACCCAGGCTAACAAAGATAAAACCACAATGACTGTAACCGATTCTGGGATCAGGATTGTTGGCCCGTAGGGCAGCTTATTGTTCTCGTTCTCGCAAGATCGAAGCACCCAGCGCGCGTAATTTTTGGTCCACCCGCTCGTAACCTCGATCGATTTGGCCAACATTCCGTATTACCGAAGTACCTTTGGCTGCCAATGCGGCCAGAACCAAGGTCATACCAGCACGAATATCCGGGCTTTCCACTTTCTCGCCAGCGAGTTTGGAAGGCCCGGTGACTATGCACCGATGCGGATCACACAAAACGATCTGCGCCCCCATGCTCACCAATTTATCAACAAAAAACATGCGGCTTGGGTACATCCAATCGTGGAACAATACTGAACCATGCGATTGGGTGGCCACCGCGATGGCAATGCTCATTAGGTCTGTGGGGAAACTTGGCCAAATATTGGTCTTGATCTCCGGGATCGCATTGCCAAGATCCGGCTCGATCACCAACTCTTGCTCCTCGGGCACAAAAATATCCTCGCCACGGTCCTCCCAAGTCACCCCCAGGCGGTTCATAACGATCTTTACCATCCGCAATTGTTTGGGCGCCGCATTGCGCACAGTGATGGAGCCCCTTGTCATGACTGCCGCGCCAACAAAGCTGACCACCTCAAGGTAATCGGGGCCAATAGTATGGTCACCGCCGTGCAGCCGGTCTACCCCTTCAATTGTCAGTGTGTTGGAACCAATGCCATCAATATGCGCGCCCAGGGTCAGTAAAAAGTGGCAAAGGTCCTGTACATGCGGCTCAGAAGCGCAATTTCGCAAAATGGTGGTCCCTTTTGCCAAAACCGCCGCCATAAGGGCGTTCTCGGTTCCGGTCACGCTGGCTTCATCCAATAAAATATCATCGCCTACCAACCGCCCAGACCGCTTGAACGAAAACGAACGTTCGTATTCAACCTCAGCCCCCATCTTCCGCAACGCCCAAATATGCGTATCAACCCTGCGCCGTCCGATCACATCTCCACCTGGCGGGGGCAAAACAATGCCACCTGCCCTGGCGGTTACCGGGCCGGCAAGCAAAATGGAGGCACGGATCCGCTTGGAAAGATCTGGATCGATATCGCGGGCATGCACTTCCTTCGCGCTAACTCGCCATGTATTTTCACCAATATCCTCAAAAGATACACCAATGCTGGTTAACAATTGGCGCATATCAATCACATCGCGGATCAATGGCACATTGCGCAGAATGATCTCATCTTCTGTAAGGATGCATGCGGCGAGGATCGGAAGTGCCGCGTTTTTGTTCCCCTGGGGAATCAGCTCTCCAGACAGTTTTCTGCCACCATCAATTATGAACTTTTCCATTTTGGCTCCGTGTGTGTTGATATGTTCGTGTTAAACTAATTTTACAATGGAAAATCCTCTCAACCTTATCTCCTTCATTCTGTACATCGTGCTTGCCATCACCGCGGCCACATTGATTGAATATTTCGTATCCACATTGCCACCGATAGATCATGAGCAGCGCTGCTCTCGCTGCTCATCGGTAACCAGCAGGGTATCATTCGGTTATTGCCGTTCTTGTTCACGGTGGTATCGGCGCCGATTTCCATTCTTGGCCGCGGTATCGCTGGTTGCCGTACTATTGCTGGCAACTGTACAATCCTCACCTGCCAATTTTGTAATCGGGTTTGTGGTCAGCACTTATTTGGCGATCGTAACCCTTATTGATATTGATTACCACCTGATCCAACACAAAACTGCCTTGTTTGGAATAATCCTCGCTGGATTTTTTGGCGCGATCCTGCATAAGTTTCCATCGACCGTTGTCGGTGGGGCAATAGGTATTATCGTGATGGGCTTTTTTTACCTGCTCGGACGCGTTTACGCGGCATATAAAAATAAGCGCCAAAAAATTTCGGGCCCAGACGCATTGGATGAAGCCTTGGGATTTGGGGATGTATCGCTGGCAGCGGTTCTTGGTTTTTTGTTGGGCCACGCGCTGATCTTGAAAGCGCTTTTGATCGGCATTTTGTTGGCGGGTTTGTATAGTATTGCGATCGTTGCTCTCATGCTCCTAAAAAAAGACTTTGACGACTCCAAAACCATCCCCTACGGTCCATTCCTGGTGCTTGGAGCATTGCTCGTATTTTTTCCATTCTGAACCAATGTGATGTGACATTTGGACTTTTTACAACTTAAATGTAAAATTAACATGTATGCGGATATTTAACATTAAGCGCTATCATCCAAATTCGGCAAAACCTGCCGGCCAAAGCGCCGTGGAGTTCGCTTTGGTATTGCCGATCTTGTTGATCGTTTTGATCGGCATTTTAGAAGTAGGCCATTTGATCTTTGTGTATGTATCGGTATTCAATGCCTCTCGCGAAGCTGCCCGGTATGGCTCTGCTTCAGGGACAGTAAACGGTGATGAACAATTTCGGGATTGTGCTGGCATTAAGAATGCGGCCTTGCGATTACGTTTTTTGGCCGATTATGACGCAAACGACATAACGATCAGGTACGACCAAGGGCCAGGCACACCCCAGTCACCCATCTGCGAGAGTATGTCGACCAATGACTGGTCTGCAGTAGAACAAGGGAGCCGTGTAACTGTAACCATCTCGGCTAATTTTGAAATGTATATGCCTTTTTTGCCCATCCCCGCGTTTCCGATTACTTCAACATCCTCCCGGACCTTACTCGGTACCGTCTTTCTGCCGATAAATTGATTGAAAAATGAAAATATTTAACTCACAGCGAGGACAAAGTTTAGTGGAAGTAGCGATCACTATGGTGATCATGTTGGTATTGCTGCTAAGCACTTTTGAATTCGGTTATGCCTTTCTATATTACATCACCATCAAAGATGCCGCTGAGGAAGGCGCGATCTATGGGTCGCTTCATCCCAGCTCAAGTTGCAATACAACCCTTACCTCATGGGTGCATAATTCATCTTTTTCACCCGTGATCAATATCAGCAATCCATCCATTACAACGGTTGCAATCTCAAGAACAGGTACTACTCCCGGCAATACTATTACGGTCACGGTAACCCACAGGTATTCCATCATCACACCACTCGTTTCTACAGTGCTTGGGAGAAATGAAATAGACCTGCACGCTTCCGTTACCAATACGATCCTTACAAACGTCACTACCTGTAATTAAGGGTAGGAGGTCATATGAAATCCGGTAATAAATATCAGCACGGACAGGCCTTAGTGATTATCGCCATCGCATTCTTAAGCCTTATTGCCATCGTCGGCTTGGCAGTGGATGGTGGGTACGCCTATGCGGATCGACGCCAAGCCCAAAATGCCGCTGATACGTCCGCAATGGCGGCCGCATTAGCCTATTCCAATAACACCTCCATTTCAGATTCCAGCATTTTGACCTTGGTAGTGGGAAGCACTTCAACCAACGGGTACAACAATAGTAGCCCACGCAGTATCGTTACTGTAACCCGTTTGAATGCTCCAGGGGAATGCGATCCTTATGTTGCCGGTGTTCATTTCCATGTAGATATAACCAGCCAGGTACCAACTTTCTTCAGCGGAGTTGTTGGGGTAAATTCAATCACCAACCATGTCAGCGCTCGATCTCTTTCGTGCCCACCACACCCAGCCCCTGCAGGTTTAGGAAACGCGATCACGGCACTGGACCCGACTGCCTGCCCTGGTGTTACTGTAACCGGTAATACCCAGATCTTCGTCTCAAGTACCACCAATCAGGGAATTTTCGTTAACTCCTCTTGCAATGAGGGCATCAATAGCTCACAGGTCGCCCTCGCAGCGGGTGGTAATGGTACTGTAACCTCCCCCTCGGTAAATGTGGTGGGCGGGGTATATGGGCAAAATATTTTTGCGCCAACCGTTGTCAACACCGGCGTTGAGCCGCTTCACTTTGGGTTTCAATGGCCAGTTTTTACCAGCGCGATTTGTGGCAACACCGTAACCGCAACAACGGTTGGGGGGGTCACCACTTTCACTCCTGGCGTTTACCCGGGTACAAATTCCACCTGGTCAAACAAGAGATTCCCACCCAATACCAATGTGATCATGCAACCAGGGGTGTATTGCTTCGACAATTCATTTGAGATCCAGGCAAACACGATCCTCAATGGATCAGGGATCACAATCGTCCAGCGCGCTGGTGATACAGTTTTCCGCGGTGGAAATGGGGTCAATCTATCCGCACCTACTTCCGGAATCTATAAAGGCTTGTTGGTCTTTTTTCCACAAACAAACACAGCTGGCAAACTGATCGTAAACGGGAATGCCGCGTTGAAGATCAATGGTTCGTTGGTGGCGCCATGGAGTACTGTCGAATTAAATGGTGGTGGTTCTGTATCTGCCCCACTGGAAACCCAGGTTATCGCCGATACGCTCAAATTTGCTGGCAGTAATAACTTATACCTCACCTATAACGCCGAGAATCAATATCAGGTATCTGTCCCTGGCGCGTTGGAATTATTCCGATAGCAGGTATAATATCGCAAGGAGGATTGCTCACAACTGAATGGCAGGGAATTTAGCGCATGGCCCCAGGCATGATCGGGGTGACGAGGATGAAGGTTCTTCACCGCGAGGTGGAGTTAACGCCATAAACGAATCTGGCGGAAAATCGAAAGATCAGCGGATGCCTTCCCGGTTCACAAACTGAACCTGTTATTTCCCTAATTTTTGACAATCGAAAATCTGATCCCAGACGAGGATTTTGTTTGGGTACTTAGTACGCCTGTGAACGGAGGTTCTATGTGTGGCATTGTAGGATACATCGGCGATAAGGACGCTACGCCGATCATTTTTAATGG
>SXKT01000017.1 GCA_005778035.1 Chloroflexota bacterium | reverse complement strand
GCGCTTGGTGTGGACCTGCCCATTAACAGCCCAAGCGGTAACATGGTAATTTGTTTGGGTGGCGGCAGTACCCAATGCGCGGTGCTGGCCATGTACGGTATCGTCACTGCCGAAACTATGCGCAGCGGCGGCCTTGCGCTCGATGACGCGATCATTACATATGTTCGCCGAAAGTATGGCATTATTCTCTCAGGTGTGACCGCCGAATTGATCAAGATCAAGATCGGCGCCGCTATCCCTCAGGATGTAGACCAGGTAATGGAAGTCCAGGGACAAGATCAGGTTAGCGGTCTTCCCAAACCGGTAACCATCAGCACTTACGAGGTAGTAGAAGCATTGCAAGAACCATTGCACCAAATCGTCGAGATCTGCCGGCGAGTGCTCGAAAAAACACCACCAGAATTGGTCTCAGATATTATCGACCGTGGCATGGCCCTCACCGGTGGAGGATCGCTCCTGCGAGGACTTGACAAGCTGCTCACACGCTCTTTGGGGATTCCCGCCTACTTGGTAGATAATCCCCTCACCAGTGTCGCGGAGGGCACTGCCCGAGCACTGGGCATGTACGATTTTTTGCGACGCAATCTGCCCAAGATCTAACCACATTCAAAAATTAAAAAGACCAAGCCGCGGCATTGGAAAACTCCAGCCGCGGCTTTTATTTATTTATCGGATATCACCTTTCCGCTGGTTTAGCTGCGATTACTCCTGAGCTCCTGCGATATCGAACAACCACGTGATGCCAAAACCATCCACGCACATGCCAAAGGTATCTCCCCAGCTGGCTTGAATCAATGGCTGTGTCGCATGCCCGCTTTTAGATAATTGCTCGTACCAGCCGCGCAATGTGGCATCATCATCTCCCGTCAGCGACAGGGTAATATTATCCCCAATCGTGAGATCCTCGTTTGCCGGTATGTCACTGGCCATAATGTTGATGCCATTGGGGGCAGTCAGCCTGGCATGCATGACTTGATCTTGTACCTCAGCGGGAACATCCGTTCTTTCATAGTCGCGGAAGGTGCCAATATTTAATTCTCCCCCAAACACCTTCTGGTAAAACTCCATTGCTTGCCGTGCATTGCCCCTAAAGTTGAGGTACGGGTTAAATGTAATGGTCATTTTTATCCTTTCTGAATATTTCAACATAATACAACGAACCGAATCCCAAGTAAATAGCTTGAAATCCAACATTATTAATGTAAAATATCACTCGTACTTACCTACTACGTATTAAGTATTTCGCTCACTTTACCCCAACAGGAGAAATTTATATGCCAGATGGCAAGTTCATTACCCAAGTTTGCGTGGTTGTACCCAACGCCCGTGAAGCAAGCTCCCATTGGGCAAAAGTATTGGGCATTCCCATGGTTGAACCTGTCCAAATTTTCGCCCCTGATACCACTTTGGTACATTACACAAACGGCCAAGCCGCGTATTATTCCGACCTTTTCGTTGCGTTATACGACCTTGGTAATCTGGTGATCGAGCTGATGCAACCCGGCCCCACACCCAGCCCTTGGAGGGATTTTTTGGACCGTAATGGTCCAGGGGTGTTCCACTTCTGTGTTCAAACAACCAACCGAAAACAGTTCCAAGATCGCTTGCGGGAGATCGGCATTGGGTTGCCATACCACATAGGTTATTTCCCACAGGGAAGCTATAGTTATATAGATAGCCGCGAACAACTTGGCTTGGAGCTAAGCATCAACAATCAAACAGATATGACCCCAATTTTGGCTGCACTGGCAAAGGGCAGCGCCAACCCATTGGATGAATTGAATTAAACCCAACCCCAAGGAGACTGGAATGACGATGCAAAAAGTAAAAATTGCTGTGGTTGGATGTGGCATGATCAGTGATGCTTATCTGACTACTATGATGGAAAAATTTAAGATCCTTGAAGTTGCAGGGTGCTGCGACATAAACGAAGAACGTGCCCGTACCCAAGCACAAAAATACGGCATTCGCGCGCTAACCATGGATCAGATTCTCGCGGACAAAAATATCGAGATAGTCGTCAACCTCACAACACCAATCGCCCATTATCCGGTCATCAAGCAACTTCTTTTGGCGGGTAAAAATGTTTATACCGAAAAAGTTCTGGCAGTAGAACTGGATCATGCAGCGGAATTGGCAAGCATTGCTACCAACAATGGCTTATACCTTGGAGCAGCACCCGATACATTTTTGGGTGCTGCAGCCCAAACCGCCCGCTCAATTGTTGAGAGCGGCCTGATCGGCCAAGTTACCAGCTGCACCGCATCCCTTAGCCGCGATGGGGCCATATTCGGCCAGCCTGGTAACTTTACGACCCAACCCGGCGGTGGTATTGGTTTCGACGTAGGAATTTATTACATAACTGCCCTGCTCAGCATCCTCGGTCCCATCACCAGCGTTAGTGGTATCACTAAAACACTTGTTCCCCACCGTATAGCCAGTACATTCGATCATTGGGGAACACCATTCGAAATTCGGTGCGAGAACCTTATGGCAGCAACCATGCAATTTGCCCAAGGCACAGTAGGAACAGCCCTTTTCGATGCCAATTCCATCTTCATACTGCCAGAACAACCAAGTGTCATTTTGTTTGGAACCCTTGGTGCTGTATATCTGGCTGATCCAAACAGCTTTGGTGGAGACGTAAAAGTGATTCTGAAGGGCAACAACCAACCAATGGTCATGCAGCAAAGCCATGCTTTTAATGGCGAGTGCCGCGGCCTCGGGGTAGCTGAAATGGCTTGGTCCTTGAGGATGAACCGACCCCACCGCGCCAGCAAAGAAATGGCTTTCCACGCATTGGATGTACTCCATGGTATCGTAAAAAGCAGCCAAACCGGCTTCGCCCAATCGATTAGCAGCAGCTTTGCAATACCCGCCCCATTGCCCAAAGGCTACCATGGACAGGGCGCCTTCGAGTTTATTGAAGAAATCGCATTGGCGCTCTAATCAATTCTTGAGAAATACCATTCATGGAAAAAAAACCCTCTGAGAATATATCCATCAGAGGGCGGTCAATTAAATTTTATTGATTAAAGATGTGGGTCTCTACTCGTTTTTTTCATGCAGATAATATGCCATACGCTGTAAACCGATCACCGGATCGATATATTGTACCCTTACATCTGCAGGTACCGAAAGATGAACGGGAGCGTAGTTTAAAATGGCCTTTACGCCGCACTCCACCAATTTGTTGGCGATCTTTTGAGCTGCCGCTGCCGGCACGCAAAGCATCACCATTTTGCCCCGCAAACAATCTCCCTTGCCAATGTCAGCTACATCCTTAATAATGTATTGGCCAGCCTGGCTTCCGATCTTGGCAGGGTCATTATCGAAACAATCGGTGATCCGAAACCCCCTGTTAAGGAAACCACCATAACGGGTGAGCGCATGACCCATATCACCCATTCCTATCACCGCAACATCCCACACTTTTTCTACTTGCAATATCTTCTCAAGGTGGGCTATCAGCGCTTCCACATTGTAGCCGGTTCCCTGTTTTCCAAACTCACCAAACTGGCTTAGATCCTTGCGAATTTGCGCGGCGGAAATATTTACCTTTGACCCAAGGTCTTGTGACGAGGTTGTTGTAACAGCCTGCATTTGCATAAATTGCAGAGCCCGCAAATAGACTGGCAAACGGCTAACGATAACATCTGGTACTACTCGGTCTACCATCCAAACCTCCGCGCGAGTTTGTGATTATTTCCACAATATTATATCAAAAATGTCTGACAATTTTCAGGGGGATTTTACCCAGTTATGGCTCTATGCCAATTGTAAGAATGTAATCCACTAACCGGATATCCGCCGCGCTTCCATCTGCAGCAAGCCGAAGGAAATACTGTTCGCCACCTACCACCTTTAGAGCAAATCCATAGTTTCCACACCGCAGTCCCAAATCTGCTGGAATTTCAGTTCCCTGTTTATACAGGTAAGATGTAATGCCACCGTTACCTGTACATTCCAATTTGAGGTAAACATACGTGCCTACATTTCCAAGTGAGTAGGGTGTAAAACTGATCCAATCTTCTGCGTCACCATTCGGTGAGGATACTTGGCTTTGAAAACTAAAGCTTCGCGACTGGCTTGGAGAAAAAACCACGGTCGCTGCCGGCTTTTGGCGCGAATCTGCATCAGAAGGAGCGGGTTGGTAAGTAGTGGCTGGTGTTCCGGTAGCGGATGGTTGCCCCACCGATGCCGGGATCGTGGTTGGCAATTTTTGGGTTTGACCAGGGATCAAATTTCCTTGGTTATCATAATATGGCAGGTAAGAAAAATCCGCTCCATCAAGGTAGCTGGTGGCAACCCATCCAAATCCGGTGGGGCTGGAAGGATATTCGATCAGCGCCCACACATTCGTCTCATTTCGTCCGGTTAGTTTCACAACCGTACCAGCGGCTATGCTTCCCAATTCTTGATAGATCTGGCCTGGGCCACTACGAACAAAGATCTGGTTTCGAATGGTAGCATTGCTGCTTACCGGTCCTGCTGGTGGAGGGGCTTGTTGGCCAATTGCCGTAGGTGCCAACGCCACCAACACAGGCAAAGTCTGAAGCATCTCTTTGCTTACGCTCACAAATTCGGTACTGACCCAACCAGTTTGTGATCGATCAGCAGGGAGTTGTACTGCCAACCAGGCCCCATCATCGCTTCGGGCGATGCCGGTTAATTGGGCTCCTAACAAAACAATATCCAATATATCGGCCGTAGGATCCGGCCAAGCGCGCAGGTTAACCTGCGCGCTTGTATTTACACTCAAGGGTGCAAAAGTTGCTGTCTGTGTGGGGGGTAACGGCGTAGAGGTAGCAGGCACAGTGGCAGTAGGCGCCAATGTTGGGGTACTGAACAAGGTCATCCCAGTTGCTGTAGCAGTAGCCATTGCCGTATTAGCCGGAGCTGCGCATGCGGTTAATGCCAGCATAGCTACCGCAAGGCAAAAATTAATTCCAAAGGTTCGCATTCTGCGTTAACCCAATTTCTTACGGTAAACGCGGTGGTTTTTGTACTCTACTCCATTCAAGTTCTTAAGGTCCGCACGCATTTGCTCAGTGGTCTCCGCTACCTGGGTCATTTCTACATGCCTAAATTGGTTAAAACTTATCAGTGTCTTTCCCATTTCAGCATAAAGAATGGCATTCCCACCATGGCCTTGGTACTGCGGTAATATTCCGATCCCATTGACGGAGACGGTTTTCGTGCGTCGCATATCCAATAACAGGTCCAACAGGCCAAATGGAAATAATTTTCCTTTAGCCCGTTGCATCGCTGCTGATACGTCGTAAAAAGCAAACAGGAAACCTACAACCTCTTCTCCGTGGGTGATGATCTTGATCATCCGATGGTCAGCAACTGTCATGATGTTTTCAACCACAAAATCAATTTCACGCTGGGTTAGTGGATAATACTCCCAGTTGTTCACGAATGCGCTGTTATAAGCCTGGCCAATGCGCGGCGCCCATTGCAATAGCTCTTTTTTGTTGCGGAATTGCTTAATCTTCAAGCCACCTCGTAGCAATGCGCGTTCGGCGATCCGGGCAACCCGTTCAGGGACACGGAATTGGTCTGCCGGCAAGTAACAACTAACAAAGTCTACTTCCTTTACATAACCTTGTGCCTCTACCAGCGCCTGATAATAGGCATAGTTGAAATTGAGCATGTTCATGGTTTGGCGTTGATCATGCCCAAATACCAGAACACCGTATCCATCCAGTGGCCCCATCCCTTTGGGGCCAACAATGCTATTAAGCCCACGGGTTCGCGCCCAGTTTTCTACGGTATCAAACAAGGCTTTGGCAACCTCTGGGTCGTTCTCAGTATCAAAAAAATAAAATTCCGCTTCTTTTGCCTTATGGTAGGAATTGTAAGGACGGTTTTCAATCGCTGCAATACGGCCAACGTCACGGCCATCCTTTATTGCCAAAAAGAACTCAATATCACTATGGTCATAGAAAGGATGCTTGGATGGGTTAAGCTGGGCATATGCATCTACATCCAAAGGTGGTACCCAGTTAGGGTTATCCTTGTAAATGCGGTAAGGCAACCTTATAAACCGTTCCACCTGGGCTTTATTGCTGGTATCTACTTGTTCTATTGTTACCATATGGCCTCATTGTTTTTTAATAAATTCTACACTATTGGCGAGGCATAAAGTTATAAAAAAAGCCGAACGCGTATTGTTCGGCTTTTTTATTGGGCGGGTTAAGCGTTATTCCGTAATATACTCTACATCCACCGACATACCAGAGAGTACCCCCTCAGGTAATTCATCGAATTGGATGCGGGTGCGATAAACAACATCTCCACCCAGCATGTCGGCTACCGGAGATATGCTGATCACATTTCCATCCACAGTCGATCTCAAGGCTTTGATATAGATCCGCACCAGTTGGCCAACACTTACCAATGTCACATCCTTTTCGCTTAGGTCAGTAGTTTCAACGATCAGGTTTTGTTCATTGCTAACGATGAAAAGAATTTGGCCAGGATTTACGATCTCCCCAATGTGGGCATCGGCCTTTGCGATGGTGCCATCAATGGGAGAAATGATTTGATGCTTGGCAATTTGGTCTTTAAGTGTGGCAACAAGCACGCGAGCGTTGCGTAATTGGGTCAAGCCAGCGCCAGTTGCTTCAGCGGGGACCGCCTCTCCTTTAAGTTCGGCGATCAACCACTCACCTTCCTGCACAGCGGCAACAGCGGCATCATAATCCGCAGTGATCTTGGCTGCATCGATCTCGTCAGGTTTTCCGGTATACCAATTAAGTTTGGCGATCAGGTCATCCAGCGCAATCTGGGCATTCGTGATCTCAAGCAACGCATTGGCTCGACGTTCATCACCTTCTTCCAAGCGGGCAACCTGATGCCATCGATCGCGGGCAAGGGCAAGTCGTTTTTCAGCCAGGTCTATGGCTGCTTCTGTGTTGTCAATACGGGTATCGGTTGCCCTTGGGTACTCCAAGGCTTCCACATCGTCGGTTGTGTCTTCCAATGCTTGTTGCGCGGCAGCAAGTTGTTGGCCAGCACGAGCCAAGGCTGCCGGTGATGTTAGATCCGCAAGTTGGCTTTCTGCCTTCTGCAATTCCAACACGATGGCATTTGTATCTAACTCAGCCAAAACCTGGCCAGCCTTGACCTGGTCGCCCTCGGTAGCATTTACTTTGGCCATACGGCCATTAACAACAAACCCCAGGTTGGCTTTGCTTTCTGCTACCACATATCCGCTGGCTACAACCGAACCTTCATTAAAATCTGCACCTGTGGCAGATTCTGCAGGGTCCAAAACAACTGTAGGCAGAGGTGTAGGTGTCTCTGCCTTGCCACAGGCGCTAACAATCATCGCCAACAATAGAGCGAACGCGGCTAACTTTATAGTTTTCATCTTCCTCCGATTATGGGTCACTGGATATTATCTGAGACGATCAATCCGTCTTGCAGGGTGATGACCCTTTTTGAATATTTGATAACACGCTGATCGTGTGTGGCAAAAACAAATGTCACACCGGTCTCCTTATTCAGGTTAGCCATCAACTCCATAATAGCCTCGCCGTTCTTGCTATCCAGGTTGGCAGTAGGCTCATCTGCCAAGATCATGCTGGGGTTGGTTGCCAAAGCACGAGCAATTGCTACCCTCTGTTGTTCCCCACCGCTCATTTGGTCGGGTCTATTTTTTTCCCGGTGGCTTAAGCCTACCGAATCTAATAACTTCATCACGCGGTCATGCCTTTCGGTTGCGGCCACGCCATTTAGTAATAGAGGCATTTCTATATTTTCATAAGCGCTTAACGTCGGGATCAAGGCAAAGAACTGAAACACATAACCAATGGTTTTTCGGCGTACATCGGCGCGCTCATTTCGGTTCATTCCGCTAACATCCTGGCCATTTATATGGATCTTGCCTCCACTTGGCAAATCCAAACAACCGATCAATTGTAACAAGGTTGTCTTACCGCTACCACTCGGTCCTACCAAAGCAGTGAATTCACCCTTGGAAATATCGAGATCGATCCCGCGCAACGCAACTGTCTCAATCTTACCATTTAGAAAGGATCGGCTAACGCCTGAAAGGCTGGCAACTAACATAAAATTAACACTCCTTTTTTATATGCTGCTATGCAGCGCTTCTACTGGCTGCATTCGAGCCGCCAGGCTGGCGGGATAAATACCTGCCAACAATGTAATTACCATCGCATACATGCTGATGTTTATGATGTTTTCAAATTTGAGATGAGGGTAGATCACATTCGGCAACAATACATTCGTCAAGCCAATGTCACCAAATCGAAAACCTACCAATCCAAATAATACATTGGCCAGAATCCCCAAACCAATGCCCAAAACCACACCAGCCACTGCCATAATGGCGCTCTCCAATAAGAACAACCATAATATTCTGGCACTTTTCATTCCCATCGAAAGCAGGATACCGATCTCACGGGTACGCTCAAAAACTGCCATAAGTTGGGTATTGGTGATGACAGTGGCGGTGATGGCCAATACAATGAAAAAGATGATGCCGAAATATTGGTTGGCCATGCCTTCCATCGTCATCATAAATTCATTCATTTCTTGCCAATCCTTCACTTGATATCCCGGAGCACTCAAGGATGCCTTCACCAAGCTCGCGTCTTCGCGGTTGTCCAGGGTAACCAGAATCAGTGAGGCATGGTTCTCAGCTTGGCCGATGGATTGCGCTTTGGCCAAAGGTAACACAATGGTACTTTTGTCGAACCCCACAACGCCAGAATCAAAAATTCCTTTTACCTTGAAATTCTGCACTTCTACATTGCCATTGCTGGTATTCACTGAGAGTTCAACTGTTTCGCCAACCTGAACGCCCAGTTTCTCTGCCAGTGCGATTCCCATTTCCAGGCTGTCTTTGTCGTCAACCGAAACAGGGCTACCTTGCACAATTCCAGCAACGTATGGAAGGCTGCTGGGGGAGTCGGGGAGCAATCCATACACCCTTATGCCAGCGCTTTTGTCACTACCTGATACCATTCCGCTCAAATATAAGCGTGGAGATGCGTCTGCCACAGGCGCCATAGTCGCGATCTTGGCAGCCATCTCAATCGGGTTCTCAATCAGGTCTTGCCATTTCAGGCTTGTCCGATTTTCGTTGTAATTTTCGGCACGGATTTGCAAATGTCCACTCTGCAAACGAATGGTGGTATCGATAGTGCTATCCATTTCACCATTTAGGAAACCAGTCATTAACAAAAGCAACCCCACACCCAAGGACAAGGCCAGCGCCGAAAAAAGTGAACGCCGTTTGTTTCTGCCAATATTTCGTAAAGCAAGTTTAATCATCGTATTCATATCAAGCCTCAAACAAAGTGCAAGCTTTCGGCAGGCTCATTACGCGATGCCTCGTAGGCCGGAAAATATGCTGAAAGAACGCAGATCACGACGACCGAAACAGTCCGCAATGCCAATTGTTCGGTACCCCAGGTAGGGTACACCTTGCCTGTAATGAGGGCCATATAACTGGCCATATCACTATAACTGCTGTAATCAATACCAATTTGCATTAATATGCCATTTAGCACCAAGCCAAATGCCACTCCGCTCGCCAATCCGATCAAGCCGATCATGACTCCCTCAACCAAAAACAGGCGTGATATCTGACCAGGTTTTAATCCCAACGCAGCCAATACTCCGATCTCGCGTGTGCGTTCGTACACAGCCATTAAAAGAAGGTTCATAACCCCAATTCCGGCGATAAGAAGTAGAACGAAACTAAAGATGGTCATGATCCCATTTTTATTTCCAACCGCATTCCTCAATTCAGGAAAATTGGTCTCATAACTTTCTATTTCATATCCAGTTATGCTTTTGTTCAACGCGGTAATAACCGCGTTTTCCTGCCCAATACGTTGCAAATAAATGGCAATCTCGGTGGAACTGTTGGGAATACTATATAGATCTTGAGCTTCGGCAAGCGACATATACACAGTTTGTTTTTCAAGGTCAGGCATGCCAAGATCGAATATTCCAATGATAGTAAATGTTCGATTACGCAATTGTTGGTTTCTGCTTTGACCAGCCAACGTAATCCGTTCGCCAACCGTAACCCCCATCTCATCCGCCAAGCCCTTGCCAATAAATAATTGGTCTCCGTCATCAGCGGTAGGCAATCTTCCATCTACCAAATACTTCAATGTAAGGTTAACAGCCATTTCAGCCTGCGGTTCAAAACCAATGATGGAAACTGGGAAGGCTCCTTCAGGGCTGGATGCAAGGCCAACAGTACGAATTCGCCTGCCAGCGGCAACCACCTGCGGCAAAGCAAGCGCTTGTTGTACCACAAGTTTGTCGTCAGCCAAGCCAAGCAAAGGTTGTTCCTCCACCTCCCCACGATAGCCGGCTGCATGAACTTGTACGTTGCCACCTAAAACCTTTATGGCATTGCCATAAATAGCCTGATTAAAACCAGCCATTAAGCCATCATAAAACATCATCAGGCCAATGCCTAACATCATGGCCAAAACCACAATGAAGGTACGCCTTTTTTGGCGTAAAATATTGCGCCAGGCCAATTTAATATATAGTTGCATAAACCTCCAAATACAAACAAAACTACATTAATTTTACCCCCAAACCCGCCGTCATCATTGCTTCCGGAAGTGTACACGATGACTGCACAATCTCAATGAAGATCCAACATGAAAGAGAAATATCGCAATTTTCCACCTACCAAAACCGGCCTCGCTTCGCTTGTCACCAACCATTAACATTTGGGGGAACCAAAACCGCAACAAATAATTCCTTTTTGGCTCAGCTGATCTGGGACGGTTTCTGTAATAAATCCAGCCACCCCGCCAATAATTTTTTGAACATTTAACCTGCCTCCGAAAAAGTGTACCGCCGCGTTGGCAACAGGTGGTCATAAAAAATGGAAGTTTGTAATTTATAGTTTGTTATTGGATGCCCAAATCGGGTCAACCCGAAAACGCTCTGATCCTTTGGGTATTACCACTACCAAAGAGGGATACCCTACATTTGAAGCGCGTTCTCGCGGGAAACCAGGTTATTCGCCCGATTGTCTTTTTTCCGAACTTTGAATCTAATGACCAAACAAATCTTGGAGCTGAGTAATATCCTCAGTCACAACGATAACCAATGGTTTGCAAAATAACCCAATGGAGAAAAAGAAGCTTCATTCCCATTTTCTAAAGCCAGTTATCCGATTTCTCGGCGATGGCTTCTTCAAATTCTATTTCCTTATGGTTTTCTAAAGGCTGCGCGCAAAATAATGTAGAATTTGTTATTCAAGACCATCATCGGAGAACAACATGAGGAGTTATCGCAAAGAATTGTGGTTTAATGTGCCAAGTCGGCGAGGGTTTGTCAACATTACTCCCCAAGTCGAGGCAAGCCTTCGGGATAGTGGCATCTCCGAAGGCCTGTGCTTGGTAAATGCCATGCACATTACCGCATCTGTATTTATCAATGATGATGAGAGTGGTCTTCACCACGACTATGAAGTTTGGCTGGAGCACCTTGCCCCCCACGAACCGCTCGGCATGTACCACCACAACCGTACCGGCGAGGATAACGCTGATGCCCACCTTAAACGACAAGTCATGGGCCGTGAAGTGGTGGTAGCGATCACCAATGGCCGGCTGGATCTTGGCCCGTGGGAACAATTATTTTATGGGGAATGGGATGGCAACCGATCAAAACGCGTTTTGATCAAGATCATCGGCGAATAAACCAGCGAGAACGATTTTAGTGCCAGCCCAATTTTTTTGAGATGACCGCAGTGGTAACTGAAACTGTTGCGGTGAGCACCGTACCCCAAACCAAATCAACCACCGTGACAATAACCGGCCAGCCCTCGATAGTAGCAAGGTTGGTAAGGTCATACGTGGCATAACACATCAAGCCAAACAGTCCTCCCAAAATGGCAATTTTTGATAAGCCAACTCCACGGAAGCCAGGTTCCAAAACAAAAACCTGTATGCCCACCAAATAGAGCAAATAGAACAAACCAGCTGCCAGCCAATTGGGTTGTTCAGCCATAAAAATTCCCAGGTTGGCACTATAAAATGGTTGGGCAATAAAGGCGAGCCAAATACCATCAATTACCACAAAAACGGCCACTGAAACCAAATACAATCGTACCCTTGTTAAAAGATCCATGTTAACCATTCCTTCTCCAAAATACTTATAATGTGAATGTCCATTATAGCAATGGACTAAGGAGAACAGTATGTTTAGGAATTTAGTATCAAAAGCTTTACCCGCACTCATGCTTACAATTCTGTTGTTAGGCAGCCTGGCAACCCCGGCATTTGCGGCCGAGATCATCCAAGGGGGCAGTTTACCTGCAGGCACCTCCATTCAGGACGATGTATTTATGAGTGCCGGTACCGTTCAGGTGGATGGCGATGTCATCGGCAATCTATTCGCCAGTGGCGAGATGGTCATTATCAATGGATCGGTTAGTGGAGACGCGATAATCGCCGCCAACCAGGTCTTGTTAGGCGAGGACGCAAAAATCGGTGGAAACGTAATATTCCTCTCTGCCACTGCGAAATTGGGCAGCCAGATCGGTGGTTCTGTTTTTGGCGCCAGCGCTTCGCTTGAGCTTCTGCCATCAACCACCATTGCCAGCAACCTTTATTATGCCGGTTATTCGCTGCAAGCAAATACTGGAAGCAAAATCAGCCGGGATGCCTATTCCGCTATCTACCAGGCTATCTTGAATGGTTCCATCGCCAGGGACGCTGTTATTGCGGGTGGCGCGGTAGAGATTGGCGGCGCCATCGGTCGAGACGCACGCCTGTACCTGGGTGAAGGAGAAGAAGCCACTGCCCCTCAAATAAACCAGCCCGGAGTACCCGCTGCCATCGCACCCGGATTACGTGTCGATAGTGGCGCCACGATAGATGGAAGTTTGCAATATACTGCCAATCAGCCATATACTGATCAGATTTTGGCAAAGCCGGCTGGTGGAATTGTTTACAGCACACCTACTCCAACTGAAGAATCACCTTCTATCGGCAAGCCAGCCCAGCGTAATGCAGCCAACCTTGGCGCAAAAATTGTAAGCTGGCTATGGTTGACAGCCCAAAAATTGGCTTCCCTGTTGCTGTTGGGTGCACTCGCAGCTTGGAAAGTGCCCCAGCTATTAGAAGCAGCAGCCCAACAAATTCGCCAAAAACCACTTGTCATGGCGGGAGTCGGTTTCACTGTGGTATTTGGCGGTTACATTGCGTTCTTTTTTGCCTTCATTGCGATCATCTTTGCCAGTTTGATAATCGCATTGCTAACGCTTGGAGGTTTGGGCTTTACAGCTTTTGGCTTGGGTACATCCGCATTGGGGTTTGCCCTGAGCATTTTCGTTTTTTTGGTTAGTTATTGCTCAAAACTGATATTGGCTTGGTTGGTGGGCAACTGGTTATTACGAACTCTGTTCCCACAAGCCAACCAAAGTAACTTGCTTGCGATCATCGTTGGCGTAATCTTGTATGGATTGCCTGCATCTATTCCGTTCGCTGGTTGGTTGCTTAGTGTTCTCGCAACCTGGCTGGGAATGGGCGCGCTATGGACCCTTGCTAATAATTGGTATTCTCAAAAAGGTAGGGCCACTGTCATAGCATCAGAAGCATAATTTAAAAGCAAAGGGCAGGCTTTTCTTTGCCTGCCCTTTGAGGATCGTAACCAATTACTTTCCGTCGATGAATTGTTCTGCCTTCTCGACCAAGGTGCGGTTACCTATAAACAAGGGCGTCCGTTGATGCAATTTGTGGGGGCAAATATCCAGGATGGAGCCGTGCCCATTGGAAGCGTAGCCGCCTGCCTGCTCCGCCAGATAAGCCATTGGGGCTGCCTCATAAAGTACCCGAATTTTGCCATCGGGGTATTTGGTTTCGGCAGGATACCCATAAACACCACCATACAACAAATTGCGATGAAAATCCCCAACGAAACTTCCAATATACCGCTGGCTTAGCCTTATGTCATCTGTTGTGTTCAGCCAATCGGCATATTTTTGAACATTGGGTTGCCAATTTCGGTATGCTCCGTAATTCAGGCTGTAATAGGCAGGTACTTCCGGGAAGCGCATGTTTTCGTGGGTCAAAAAGAATTCGCCTACTTCAGGATCAAGTGTAAATCCGTGAACCCCTTTTCCAGTACTGTAAACAAATATCGTGCTGGTACCATAAATGATGTACCCCGCTGCCACAAGCTGATTTCCGGGGCGCAGACAATCCGCCTCAGTCACAACTGGCTTTGGGTCATCCTGGCGGTAAATTCCGAAGATGGTTCCTATGGTCACATTGGTGTCAATGTTGGATGACCCATCCAACGGGTCGTAGACCATAAAATAATGTCCTCGCCCATATTTTGGTGGAATCTGGATGATCCCTTCCTGTTCTTCCGAGATCATGGCGCATAATCGGCCAGTGTGATCATTTACCTTGACGAATACTTCGTCGGCGAACACATCCAGTTTACGTTGTTGTTCACCTTGAACGTTGGTGCTGTCATGGTAGCCTTGTTCACCTAAAAAAGCGGCTCGTTTGGCTTGTGTAGCAATCAACTTGGCACTCAGCGCAATATCATAAAACAGGGTTGTCAGGTCACCTTTGGCGTAATGAGGTTGTTGGCTTAGCACAAACCGTTCAATTGTGGTAAGAGGTTTCATCCAGAGAGGCTCCGAGTGCAAAATTTGGGCAGGTTGCCCAGGCGTATTTCCTTATATAATGTTGGTGGTTCAGAATATAACTGATTAAACCATAAAAATCTGAGAGGTCAAAATGCCACTCCACCCCCGCGCAGGCAAGCCTGTTCAACAAACGGACCTTACCAACATCCCAAGGTTGATCTCATCTTATTATATCCATCACCCAGATCCCTCAGACCCATTTCAGCAGGTAGCTTTCGGTACCAGCGGACACCGCGGCAACTCTTTCCGCTCCACCTTCAATGAAGACCATATTTTGGCAGTTTGCCAGGCGCTCGTGGATTACCGTTCGGCACAAGGAATAAGCGGCCCATTGTTTATTGGGAAAGATACCCATGCATTGAGCGAGCCAGCTGAAATCACTGCTATAGAGGTGTTTGTGGCGAATGGGGTTGAAGTGCATATCTCATGCGGGCAAGAGTACACGCCCACCCCTGTGATCAGCCATGCCATTTTGGCCTATAACAAAGGCCGCACTCAGGGGTTTGCAGATGGTGTTGTGATCACACCCAGCCATAACCCGCCATTTGATGGTGGTTTTAAATACAACCCACCGAACGGTGGCCCAGCAGGTCCAGAGATCACCAACGGCATCCAGAAACGCGCAAATCAGATCCTTGCGAATGGCCTCCAAGATGTCCAGCGGATGCCTTACCCAAAGGCGCAAAAAGCTGATAATTTTCACCAAACCGATTTTTCGAAGGCTTACATCACCGATCTTGTTCACGTCATCGATATGGAGGCCATCAGCCGTGCCGGAGTACGAATTGGTGTGGATCCCCTCGGTGGGGCTGCCGCCGGTTACTGGGCACACATTGCCGAAGAATTCCATTTGAACATCACAGTGGTGAACGACCGGATTGACCCAACTTTTGCATTTATGTGCCTCGACCATGATGGCAAGGTCAGAATGGATTGTAGTTCACCATACGCAATGGCCGGGCTGATCAGCCTTAGGAATGATTTTGACATTGCCTGTGGGAATGACCCCGATACCGACCGCCATGGCATTGTTACCCCCAGCACAGGCTTGATGAACCCCAACCACTATCTCGCTGTCGCCATTGAATATCTATTCAAAACCCGTACCAACTGGAAGCCAACTTTAAAGATCGGTAAAACGCTGGTGAGTAGTTCGATGATCGATCGGGTCGCCAAATCAATAGGTAGGGAGCTGGCCGAAGTGCCTGTGGGTTTTAAGTGGTTTGTAGATGGGCTTTTAAGTGGTGATTTCGGCTTTGGTGGCGAAGAGAGCGCTGGAGCCAGCTTTTTGCGTATGGATGGTGATGTTTGGACCACCGACAAAGATGGCATTCTCCTTAATTTACTGGCGGCCGAAATCACCGCGGTTACTGGCAAAGATCCCGGTGAACATTACCAAAAACTGGAATCCAAATTTGGATGCCCCAAATACAAACGCATTGATGCCATCGCTACCCACGCACAAAAAAAAGTCCTCAGCAGTCTCAACTCTTCCAGGATCAAGGCAAGTAGCCTTGCTGGTGAGCCCATTCTCCAATGTCTCACTTCAGCCCCCAGCAATAATGCGCCTATCGGTGGTTTAAAAATAGTCACCGAAAATGGTTGGTTTGCAGCCCGCCCGAGTGGCACCGAGGAGATCTACAAAATCTATGCAGAGAGTTTTTTTGGCGACCAACATTTGGAAAACATCATCACCGAGGCGCAACAGATTGTAGGTCATGCTTTCACTGAGGCAGGGTTGTAACCATGGCAACGTCCACTCTGATGGATTTAGTGAAACTCGGGGACGCAGACGGCGTTGATGACTTGTGCCATCAGGACCCCGCGTTGGCCGCGAGTACCGATGAGAATGGTGTATCAGCACTGATGGTATCAATTTATTGGGGTAAACCGCTTGTTACAGCCAAATTGCGTGCCTACCTGCCCAGACTCGGATTTTTTGAGGCTTGCGCGTTGGCAGATCTGCCCGCGGTTCAGGATGCTTTATCTTCAAATACCGAATTACTAAATAGCCACTCCATCGATGGATTCAGCGGACTTGGTTTTGCTGCATTTTTTGGCCACATTGAAATTGCACATTATTTGTTATCAAAAGGTGCTGAAGTGGATAACCACAGTTCAAATGGGCTGAAAGTGACCCCATTGGGTTCCGCTGCCGCTGGTGGCCATGGTCTTCTTGCCGAGCTCTTATTGCGAAATGGAGCAAAAGTGAACACGCAACAAAATGGTGGCTTTAGCCCTTTGCATAGCGCTTGCCAAAATGGCGACGTCGAAATGGTAAAACTATTATTGCAAGCAGGAGCTGATACGAACCTGAAAACCATCGAAGGAAAATCCCCCATCGACATGATAGAGATTGAAACCAACCCAGAAATATTTCGGTTATTATCAACTCAGAAATCATAAAAATAAATGCATCCCAAAACAACCAATCGGCCAGTTCGGCTGCATACTGCTGTTAATTTGGTTCAGATTTTTTAGAAGGTTAGGATCGCGAAATTCTCCAAAATGGGCTGGTATGGCTAACGTATTCAACAATGGTTTGTGCCATATCGCAATCTCGACACGTATGATCAAGGCAATGCCGGCCTCCGTATCCGATTTTGGATAGTCCCCCTACAAGGTATATGAACAATACCTCCCATTGGGGCAGCGATTTTCTGCGCGCCATTTTTCAACATCATCTTTCTACCAAGTGGAGCATCATCCCTCAGGCGTACACCTGATCATTCTGCCATTGGCCTCGTCGCAACGCAAAATAAACCACCTGATCGTATCCATTCAAGATTTCATCCTGAATAGCAAAATAGACATTGCCTGTACAGTTTGAGCAATGGAAAGCCTACACAATGGGCAGCAATGCTATTGATTGAGAATGTCCTGATGGAAGGATCATGGCCAGGTTCCTGAATTTGTTTTTCACAATGTTCATCATTGTGATCTTTGAACACTACCATATGCTGCTGGAACAACAAAGCGATACCTATCTATTAATCAGATATAATTTGTCTCAAAAAAAGTTGACGGGAAATAAAAAGTGCATCTAACTACCCCAGAACAAATAGACCAAAAGTTACATAAGATCCTGCCCAAGGTAACCAAACCTGGCCGCTATGTTGGCGGAGAATTTAATAGCGTTGTCAAAAACTGGGCTGCAACGCCATTGAAGGCGTCTTTGGTCTTTCCGGATATTTACGACATCGGGATTTCGAATGTCGGCCTCAAGATCCTTTACGACATCCTTAATGCCCGTGCCGATTGCCTGGCCGAACGAAGCTATGCGGTTTGGCGCGACATGGAGGACCTGATGCGCCAGCATTCAGTTCCGTTATATTCCATGGAAAGCCACCACCCGCTTTCCCAATTTGACCTGATTGGATTTTCCATCCCATACGAAACACTTTACACCAACACCCTTAACGTGATCGATCTTGCCGGCATTCCCGTAATGAGCGTGGAACGAAGTGATAACCATCCCATCATTATTGCTGGCGGACACAGCACGCTCAACCCCGAACCAATGCATGCTTTTATTGACGCGTTTGTAATTGGTGAGGGAGAGGAAGTAATCAGCGAGATCGCGGATGTTGTATTGCGCCATAAACTCTCCGATGGCAGCCGCGACCGAGGCGCAATTTTACGCGATCTGGCCAGCCTAAAAGGCGTTTATGTGCCGCTTTATTACGATGTTGATTACCATAGCGATAACACTATTCGAGCCATCACACCCAACCAACCCTTTGCCAGCGCCATCGTTACCAAACGTATGGTGCCGGTGTTGCCCCCTCCTCCCACCAAATTTATCGTACCCAACATCGAGGCTGTCCATAATAGAATATCGGTAGAGATCATGCGCGGTTGTACCCGTGGCTGCCGTTTTTGCCATGCCGGCATCATTAACCGCCCGGTAAGGGAACGCTCGGTCCAGGAAGTTGTTGAAGCCGTTGCCGCCGCAATCGATAGTACCGGATTTGAAGAGGTAGCGTTGCTATCGTTATCATCCTCCGATTACTCCAACATTACTGAGCTGGTTAAGGCGGTCAGCGAGCGATTTGCTGACAAGCACCTGGGTATTTCACTTCCATCCTTGCGCATTGAGACGGTCTCAGTAGACCTGATGGACCAATTACGTGACCGCCGTGGAACAGGCTTTACACTGGCTCCCGAGGCTGCCAGCGAAAGAATGCGACGCACCATCAATAAATACATCAGCGATGAGCAATTGTTGGAAACCGTTCGAGAAATTTACAGCCGTGGTTGGACCACAGTGAAACTGTATTTCATGATCGGACATCCATCAGAAACCCTGGAAGATGTGCAAGCGATTGCGGATTTGTGTAAACGAGTATTGTCGGAGGGACGCAAGATCATTGGCGGACGCGCCCGCGTAAACGCTGGTGTTAGCACCTTCGTACCAAAACCACATACCCCATTTCAATGGGTTCAATGCGATGATATGGATCAGATCCGTCAAAAACAAGACTTGCTTCGCCGAGTTCTCAAGGATCGAAATATTAAACTGAGCTGGACTGTAGCGGAAGATACCATGATCGAAGCCTGGCTCTCGCGCGGCGATCGAAACATCAGCCGTGTCATCCACACGGCGTGGAAGAAAGGCGTAAAATTTGATGCATGGCAAGAAGAACGAAAATTCAGCCATTGGTTACAAGCCTTCGAAGAGGAGGGCATCGACCCATCTTTTTATACGCACAGAACCCGAAATGTGGATGAGGTATTCCCTTGGGAACATATTTCCACGGCTGTCAGTAAAAAATTCCTGTTCCAAGATTATGCCATGTCGTTAAAACAACAGATCCGAGAAGATTGCCGCAAGCAGTGCTATGCATGCGGAATTTTGCCGACATTTATTGAAGAGCGGCGCCAAAACCCGGGTGATTTTTGGAAGTGCCCACACGTTAAACCAAAAACTGAGACCCTGGCGGTTGTGTGAACCTGACAAATTCACTCATTGCCGATTTTAAAGGCATCCGATTCGGTGACATATTTGCTGGTATTCCTGCTGGCATGGTCTTGTTTATGTCAAGCTTTTTGGCAGTTAGGCTATACGAAAAGTATATCGGGGGATCTCTCCCCTTTTTTGCCACCAGCACCATCATCGCCGCGCTCATTGGCTGGTTATTGCGTATTGTTCGCTTTTCGCGTGCTGGCGCTACGGCTTTGGTTGCCGGGGTTACCGGTGCCACCCTTCTATCGTGGTTATGGGTTTTGGCTTACAAGTCCAACTTGTTTCCAGCAGTTTCAGCCGTACCTGGTTTACTGCTGGTAATGATCACTCCCTGGTTGATCGCCCGCACCTACCGGCCAAAAGGAAAATTTCCAGCATGAGATTACGCGTATTATTTGAAAAACAAGGGGCACTGCGCTATATAGGCCACCTGGACCTGCACAAGATATGGGAACGTTCCACCCGCCGTGCCAACATCACCCTGGCCTATAGCCAAGGTTTTCATCCCATGCCCAAGATCCAGTTGGCATCCGCCCTTCCACTCGGTTTTTCCTCGCGTGCTGAGTTGGTTGACTTGTTCACAGTAGCAGATATGGATCCTCACCAAGCCCAGGCACAATTACAGGCTGCTGTCCCTTCAGGCATCCATATCCACTCCATTGAGGTGATCGATCCTGCCCGACCTCCCTTGCAGGTGGAAACTGCCGCCTCCGAGTTCGAAGTCGATATTTCGGAGATTTGCCCCAACTCCGATGCACTGGCGGACCTTCAATTGCGCCTTGAGCATTTACTTATAAAAACCAGCATCCCTCGGGAAAGGCGGGGGAAACAATATGATCTTCGTCCTTTGATAGAGCAAGCAAAGCTGGAGGATGGGAAAGTATTGCGCCTGCGTTTATCTGCCCGTGAAGGCGCTACCGGCCGCCCAGAGGAGGTGTTGGCTGAACTTGGTATTGCCTTCGAAGATACGGACATTGAACGCAGCCAAATTTTTTTTCGGAGCACGGAAGTGAGTCTTTAGATTAAGGAGAAAAAATGGAACAGAGTAAAGTTACCTTGAGCAAAAACCCTGGTTGCTTGATTCAATTGCTTTGGTTTATTTTGGTTGGATCTTGGGTCACCCAGATCTGGATCGCGGTGGCATGGTTACTGATGGTCTTGGTGGTGACATTGCCGATCGGCATCGCCATGATAGACATGCTTCCCAAAGTTGTCGCCTTGCGTGAACCACGCCAGGCAATTCACTTGCGAAGCGGGGTTGCTACTGTGGGAGACCTACCGCAACACAATTTCTTCATTCGCGCCGCTTACTTTTTATTGGTCGGTTGGTGGTTATCGGCTATCTGGATGGAATTGGCATTATTGGTCTCCATCACCATCATTGGCTTGCCGCTTGGTCTGTGGATGTTCGACCAGGCGCCCGGATTAATGACGTTACGCAGGCAGTAATCATCAAAAGCGGCACCCATAAGGTGCCGCTTTTGATTTCAGAACCAACAAGTACAAGGAGAAGCAACGTCATTCCTATGTTGCCAACATTAAATCTTCTTGGGTTAGCTTTCTTTTTTGACCAACTCAGACATTAGTTCTTGGATCCGGTTGACCATTTGGGCTGGGTCAGGCATGCTACCATCCAGCAGCATGGCACTATCCAATACTTGGTCGATCAACTTTTTCCTCAGGTCTTCATCAGCCACATTCTCAATGCCCGAAACCAATGGATGGCTGGTGTTGATCTCAAGGATTTTTTTGGGTTGCTCAAAGTCTTTGCCAAGGTATTTGTAAACCCGCTGCATTTCGGGGTTCATCCCCCCATCCATATCTACCAAACGAGCCACAGATTTCGAAAGTCGGGTGCTTGCACGAACGTCGGCTACTTTATCCGCCAGCGCCATCTTAAATAAGTCTAAAAGCCCTTGTTGGATAGGTGTATCCGCTGATTTATTCTCTGCCTTTTCTTCTTCTGGTTTATCAAGTTCATGGTTGGCAATATTTTTAAAGTCGAAATCTTTGTACTTGTTTACACCCATCAACATAAATGAATCGATCGGTTCCGCAAGTAATAACACTTCGATCTCGCGGCTTTTGTATTGGTCCAAGTGTGGGCTGTACATAATGGAACGCGGGTCATCACCAACAATGTAGTAGATGTTCTTTTCGGCATCACCTTCCGTAGCTGGTTGGCGGGCAATGTATTCATCCAAGCTGCTCCAACCATCTGCCTGGGTGGATGTATGGATGCGCAATAAGGGTAAGATCTTGTCGGTTTCAGCGGCATTCATGGCGATGCCCTGTTTTAGGAAAACACCGAATTCTTTCCAAAAAGTTATGTACTTCTCTGGGTCATTTTTTGCAAGGGTTTCAAATTCCTTAAAGACCTGGTTGGTTAGCACTTTGCGTAAACCCGGCAACAATCCACTGGACTGAATGGTCTCTCGGGAAACATTGAGCGGCAAATCTTCTGAATCAACCACGCCTTGCACAAAGCGCAAATATTCAGGCAGCAGATCCTTGTTGTACTCGTCAATCAATATGTTGCGGCTATATAACTTCAAGCCATCTTCTTTGCGCAAAGAGAACATGCTTCGCTCTGCTTTGGCCGGAAAAAACAACATGGAATATAACTGCACCGGTGCATCGGTAACATTGTGGAAGTAATGGACCGGTTCTTCAAAATCCATAGTGAAACTGCGATAAAAGTCGTTATATTGTTCGCTTGTCAATTCTTTTTTGTTGGCGCGCCACATTGCGGTTTGCTTGTTGGCAGGCTTCTCTTCATCACCCAAATATATGGGAAAGCTAATGTAATCGCTATGCTTATGGATGATCTCGCGTAGACGGAACTCCTCCGCGAACTCAGCGTACTCCTCCTTCAGGGTGATCTCTACAGTGGTGCCGCGGGTTAATTTTTCAGCGGACCCTACTTCGTAGGTCTCATCTCCGGTGGCGATCCAGCGTACCGGCGCATCTTGTTTTCGGAACGAACGCGAAGTCACATTAACTGATTTTGCAACCATAAATACGCTATAAAAACCTACCCCAAATTGTCCTATCATTTGGGAAGGATCGCCATTTTGCTCTTTTGCTTTCTCAATGAACCGGCGGGCGCCTGATTGGGCGATCGTGCCCAAATGGTCAATGATCTCATCGTGATTCATGCCGATACCACTGTCGGTGATTGTGATCGTTTTCTTCTCGGCATCTGTCTTGATGTTGATCTTTAATTCTTTGTCAGCATCATAAATATCTGAATTGGTCAGCATCTCAAACTTGAGCCGGTTGATCGCATCAGATGCGTTGGAGAGCAATTCGCGCAAAAAGACTTCTTTGTCCTTATAGAGCGAATGAACCAATATGTTGAGCAGTTGCTTTGTCTCAGCTTTAAAGGTGTAACTTTGGGTATTTTCCATAATCGCAATCCTCGCAGTATTTTATCAAGCCAATTTTAACCAGCATCGACCTTGGCTGTTATCAGAAATTTGTTAGCGTTTTTTTTATTGGGTGGTAACTTATTGGCGCGGTCCAACCAATTCAGACACTTTGGGCGAGATGACAATATGCACAGCTTCTGCGATCCATTTTGCCCCAGAGCCGTTCGTATGGATGCCATCAAAGTCAAAGCCTTGCGCAAAGCCCGCGGTGCTGGCACCTATGTCGATGAGCGGCAAGCCCAGTTCAGTTGCCAGCTCGCGGATGGCATTGCGCGATTGCTCAAGTGGTTCGGGCTGCATGTTATACATCAATTTATGATGTTTTGGTAGAACAAATGCGCTTGCCGGTGTAGCCAAATAAAGGAAAGGCTTGCTGGGCAAGGATAGAATTTTATCCACCAACGTACGGGTTTCTGATTGGAAATGGTCTACTCCTCGCCAGTTTTGTGGTTTGCTGTCATTGGTACCAAGCATTAAAACCACAATTTGCGGCAGGTATTTGGGAAGTTGGGGAAATGCTTGATACTTTATGTAAGGAATATCCCCACGGGAGGACATGGTACCGCCTGGTACACCAAAATTCCCCACCGAAAACCCATCCCCAAGCAATTGTTTTAAAACCGCAGGGTAGCATTTTTGTGGCCGATCTTCAACAAAAGTTCCGTAGGTTATACTGTCACCTACACACGCTATGCGAAAATCTTGAGGATTAGGTGGCTCAATTGGGTCTGTCCGGCTGACCAACCATAAAATTCCGCGCTGGTAGACCCACCAACCTGCAGCCAAACATACCACTCCGGCCGGCCAGCCTGCCACCCACCAAGTCAATGCGGCTAACCCCAAAGCGCCAATTCCAATCATGGCACGGATCAGTTCAAACAATCTGGCATCTCACTTTCGAGAAGCGATGTTTCCAGCCATGAAAGCAAATGTTGGTTAAAAACATCTGGACACTCCACTGACAACCCATGGCCGGCATTGGGCACCACCACCATTCTTGCACCGTGGATGTGACTGGCAAGGTCTCTTTGCTGTTCGATAACGACCGTTGTATCTTCCGCGCCAGCAATTACCCAGGCAGGTTTCCCGAAATCGTGCAGTCCGTTACCCAGCCGATGGGTGGCCAGCATCAACAATGCCGCACGGTAGCTCACCGGGTTGGCTTTTTCTACCTGAGAAACATACATTTGTCGAATCTGCTGAAATTCTGGTTTCGGAAAGACAGTATTGGCGACCAAGCCAGCCTGCGCCGATGGACTGAGAAAAAAGACAGTGAAGAACCGCCTAAGGAAATACCATCTCTGCTGAAAGTTGGCAGGGACCAATCTGGCGAAGGTGCTTGCCAACATTAGCCTTCGCACCAACTGTGGTTGTTGAACGGCCAATTTTTGTGCCAACACACCACCCATCGAAAGCCCCACCACATCCACCTGAGAAACACCCAATTGATTGAGTGCTTGTTTCAACGCTTCGATGGTACGCCTTCCTGATAAATCTGCACCTACTCCGAAAGAACGGCCGAATCCGGGCAAGTCTGGAGCCAACGGTCGATACCCAAGCCTGGACAAAAATTCCAGCTGGTAACGCCACATCAACGAACTTGCGCCAAGGCCGTGTAACATGAGCACCGCTTGGTGCCCGGTAGGATTGGGATCTTCGATGTACATGAAATGTGGATAAGAACCTTAATGTAAAAAGAGCCAACGGAATCGCTGGCTCTTTTTGATCAGTTTTTCTTTTCAGCCTCAGGTGCGTCGTCCACCTTTGGCTCTTCTTTAATGTTTTGTTTAAAGGCCTTCAGGCCGCTGCCCAATTCTCCCAGCACTTTGCCAAAACGGCCGGGTCCAAAAATTACGATCACAATCACAAGGATGATGATCAGTTCAGTTGCGCCAAATCTCATCGGTTCACCTCAATACTTTCATTTGTTTCTACTATTTTATCAGATTCTTCTCGCGAGGAAAAACCTGGGAGGCTTGCGGCATCCTATTCTGACCGGTCAAATAAGAAGGTATCTAACCAACGAATGATGCGTTTAAGGATTCGTCTGAGGAATGCCCACGGTTTATACCAATCAGCGTTGATGTAATGTTTTTCAAATGGCTTAAGTAAGGGTCCGGTCCATTCAATCGTCATGGCAGCCCAGGTGAGGCCAGCGCCAAAACCTACCAACACCACTTTATCCCCGGCACGCAAACGTTTTTCCTTGGCTGCCTCCACCGCTGCGATAGGTATGGAAGCGGTAGAGGTATTCCCGTACCGGTCCAGGTTCATAAAAAAGGATTCAATTGGCAATTCCAAACCACGGGCAGCGGCATCAATGATGCGCCGATTTGCCTGATGTGGAATGATCATTCTCAGATCTTCAGCTTTCCAACCACTCTTTTTAAGCACCTCATTGGTAGAAGAGACGATCACACGGGTGGCAAAACGGAAAACCTCTTTTCCGTTCATATGGATAAAATGTTGTCCGGCATGCAGGGTAGCCTCTGTGGTGGGGTGTTTGCTGCCACCAGATGGAATGGTGAGGTAATCTCCGCCCGAACCATCGCTATGGATAACCCCTTTTTGGATGCCACCGGCCTTATCGCTGGCTTGAAGCACAAAGGCACCCGCGCCATCCCCGAACAGAATGCAAGTGTTACGGTCTTGCCAGTTCACAAATCTGGAAAGTGTTTCAGCACCGATCACCAATACTGTGTTTGCATCACCAGCCTTGATCGCTTGGGCACCAGATTGCAAGGCATAAATAAATCCGGAGCAGGCAGCGGACAGGTCGTAAGCGCCAGCGTTGCTCGCCCCTAATTGGTCTTGGATAAGACAAGCAGTTGCTGGGAAGATATGCTCTGGCGAGGATGTGGAGCAAATGATCAGGTCTACATCGTCGGGGGTAAGACCTGCCATTTTTAAGGCTTTAAAACTGGCTGCTGCTCCCAGGCTCGCTGAAGATTCGTTTTCCGCCGCAATGTGCCGCTCGCGAATGCCTGTCATTTCTCGGATCCACTGATCGCTGGTATCCACCATCTTGCTTAGGTCGTCGTTCGTAAGCACCTTTTGAGGGACGGCCATACCCCAACCGGTAATATGTGCGTTTGGCATTTGTTGACTCCTTGGTTCCCTGCGCGAGTGCGCGAGGGAGAGGTACTTATCCTGCGTACTTGCTGAGGATGATTGTGGCGTTATGACCGCCAAAACCAAACGAATTGGACATTATGTGGAGAGGGTTGGCCTTGCGGGCAACATTCGGAATGTAATCCAGATCACAATTGGGGTCTGGGTTCTGATAATTGATCGTCGGTGGCAAGATGCCATCCTGAAAGATCTGGCAACAAAAAGCTGCTTCCAGCGAACCAGAGGCACCCATCAGGTGGCCGGTCATGCTTTTCGTGGAGGAGATAGCAACCTTGTAAGCATGATCACCAAACACAGTTTTTATGGCGGCGGTTTCGCTTTTGTCGTTTAGGGCAGTGCTGGTACCGTGGGCGTTTATGTAGTCGATCTGGGACGAAGCAAGGCCGGCGTCTAATAATGCCAGGCTCATACACAGGGCAGCCCCAGAACCGTTTTCGGCTGGGGCGCTAATGTGATAAGCGTCATCCGTAGTGCCATAGCCAGATATTTCGCAATAGATGGTAGCGCCACGAGCGTTGGCATGTTCAAGGCTCTCCAAGATCAAGATGGCTCCACCTTCTCCCATTACAAAACCATCGCGGGTTGCGTCAAATGGCCGGGATGCACGAGAAGGGTCATTATTGCGGGTAGAAAGTGCTGTCATGGAATTCAGGCCGGCAATCGCCAAAGAGTTCACTGATGATTCAGCAGCGCCGGCGATCATTACATCCGCATCGCCACGCCTAATTACCGAGGCGGCTTCTCCGATTGCGTTGGAACCAGTTGCGCAGGCAGTAGAAACCGCCAGGTTGGGTCCACGAACGCCATATTTGATGGCGATTGCGCCAGGCGCATTATCAGCGATCATCATTGGCACCAAAAACGGGCTTACCCTGTCGGCACCTTTGTTTTTTAACACATCATATTGTTCAAGGATGGTGCCGATTCCACCGATGCCGGTACCCACCAAAACACCAATTCGGTCTCGGTTTTCTTCACTTACCTGCAAGCCACTATGCCGTAAAGCTTCATCCGCAGACGCAAC
This sequence comes from Chloroflexota bacterium, assembly GCA_005778035.1. Lineage (GTDB taxonomy): Bacteria > Chloroflexota > Anaerolineae > Anaerolineales > Villigracilaceae > UBA5195. The sequence goes on along the minus strand of SXKT01000017.1, from coordinate 31,248 downwards.
CGCAAATTGGCAAAATCGGTCCATTCGCCGGCTCTCTCGTGCTCCCAAAGTGGCAGCCGGATCAAAGTTTTTAACTTCACATGCAAACTGGGTTTTATTTTCGGTTGGGTCAAATTGGATAATGGTCGCGGCACCGCTGGTTCCAGAAATAAGGGCTTTCCATGAATCCTCAAAATTATTACCCAGCGGACTTACACATCCGAACCCGGTTACTACTACTCTTTTTCGCATCTCTACTCCTAAAAGGGGCCTTATAGCAATGATTCACAAAAGAACAGCGCAAAGCTCTCGCTGCGCTGTTATCTACGCTAAATGTAAGAACACAAATGGGGCAAAAGGGTTACAAGCTTTGGTTGGGGTTATCCCTTTAGCAAGCTAACGTCGTGGTCCTCATCAGGGGCAAGGTCCAATGGGGGCAGCTCTGCCAGGCTGTTCAAACCAAAATGTTGCAAAAATTCAGGCGAAGTACCATACAAGATCGGCCGGCCTGGTCCTTCTGAACGACCGACTTCTTGTAGTAATCCTTTTGATAACAGGCTCTTCATCACGCCATCACTATTAACCCCACGAATGGAATCAACACCTGGGCGTGTGACCGGTTGTTTGTAGGCGATAATTGCCAACGCTTCCAGGGCGGCACGGCTCAAGCGGCTGGTGGCATCCAGACCCAAAAAACTCTCAATGTACTCTGTTACTTCAGGTGCTGAAGTTAATTGATACCTACCATTATGTTTTTGGAGGCGGATTCCGCGTGTCTGGTAGGATTTTTCCATTTCCACCAACTGGGTTTCTACTTCCTTGAGTTGCAAACCAAGTACGGTGGCTAAATGCTGCGGAGAAACAGGATCATTGGCAACAAACAGCAAGCCTTCAAGCAGGATGGCTGTTTCGATTTCGGTGACGGGCGAGGCTTGTTCGGTTAATTTTGGCTCGGTCATGCTATAATTCCAGCGTTAAAACAGAGGTAACTATGTTCACTAAAAAAGTAATTCTAACAGCAATCTTGTTTTTTGGCATTTCCACTGCATGCCGCATCCCAACGTTTGGACAAAGTGATTCCACACCCACGCCGGTTGTTGCAAATCCGGCAACTTCAGGCCAAGCAACTGAATTAGGCGATATGGTCTCCACCGACCCTAATACCGGCGCTACCATAATTACAGTAAGTGAAGAAATGCTGGGCGGTCTGCTAAGCAAGCAAATGGAGACCGACCCATCGGCAATGCTGAGCAAACCAGTTGTCACTCTCCGCGACGGTCGCATCCTGATAGGTGGTACCACTAATCAGGCAGGATTGGAACTAAACACAGAAATCATTGTACTCCCCTCGGTATCATCAGAAGGCTTGCCAGTCATTTCTATTGAAACCGTAAAAATTGGACCCATGGAAGCGCCTGAAGGTGTGCGTTCTGCCGTGGCTATCATTGCCCAACAAATGTTCGCCAATGCCATCGGCAATGGCATTGACCAAACCAAACTGCAAAGCATCACCATTGAGAATGGCGTAATGGTAGTGACCTTGCTACCCAACCAATAATGTAGGCAGGAGCAAGCGATGAGGATTTTGATCTCTGGGGCGGCAGGTTTTTTAGGTTCTAACCTGTGTGATCGTCTAATTTTGGAAGGCCACGAAGTTGTTGGCTTGGATAATTTCATTACCGGGTCCGAGGAAAATATTGCGCACCTGTTCGGTAATCAACAATTCACATTTTACAAGCATGATGTATCCAATTACATTTATGTTCCCGGAAAATTGGACGCAGTCATGCACTTTGCTTCACCGGCCAGCCCCAACCCGGCATCTCCATTCGCATATTTTAATTTACCCATCCAAACCATGAAAGCCGGCGCCTTGGGCACCCATAACACCCTCGGCGTTGCCAAGCACCACGGTGCCCGCTTCCTGCTTGCCTCTACCAGCGAGATCTATGGTGACCCATTTGAACACCCCCAAAAAGAAACTTACGCAGGCAATGTCGATATCACTGGCCCGCGAGCAGTTTATGATGAAGCCAAGCGTTTTGCTGAAGCACTCACGCTGGCTTACCACCGCCAACATAATGTAGATACTGCCATCGTACGCATTTTCAACACCTTTGGCCCCCGTATGGATTTGGAGGACGGCAGAGCCTTGCCAAACCTGCTTAAGCAAGCCTTGCTAAGCCAACCCCTTACCGTTTATGGCAACGGTGACCAAACCCGTTCCTTCTGCTATGTAGATGACTTGGTGGACGGTATTGTTCGATTACTGTACTCCAACGAACACATGCCGGTTAATATCGGAAACCCTGTCGAGATGACACTTTTAGAATTTGCCAAAGAGATCAACCGTGTTACCGGAAATCAGGCAGGCATCAAGTTCGTAGACGCCCGATCTGCCCGCGACCCGCAACGCCGCCAGCCCGACATTACCCGCGCGCGAGAAATCCTGGGCTGGGAGCCTAAAGTATTCCTCGAGGAAGGCATCCGCAAGACCATACCGTATTTCAATCAAAAACTCGGCCTTGCATGATCGATTTTGTAAAAAACCCGCAAGAACGCACCCGTTTTTATAAATTTGCCGTCGTAGGTGCCATTGGCGCTGTGATTGATTTTGGGGTGATGAACCTGCTGGTGCACTATGATATTTCTTTTCTTACTGCCGGCACCATTTCGTTTCTGTGCGCGGTGTTGAGTAATTTTTTATGGAACCGGTTCTGGACATATCCTGAAAGCCGAAGTAAACATTATTTGGGCCAACTGGCCCAGTTTGTAGTCGTCAATGCTGCCGGCTTGCTCATTCGGGTGCCCATCTTAAAGTATATTGAACCGATCATCGATGGTTTCTTTATTGGAATCCCTCAGACAAACCAATACCACCAACCAATAAGCCACAACCTAACCCTTACACTTGCAGTGGGCACAGTCATGATGTGGAACTTCTTTGTGAACCGTTTTTGGACGTATAATGATGTAAACGGTTAGGAGCCGTTCCCACGTATGCCCCAACGGCCAAAAACCATTAGCGCCTCACAAATTAGCCTTGCCCAATTGATGCAACCAGAGCACGCCAACAACCTGGGGAATGTACACGGTGGTTGGGTAATGAAGTTGGTCGATGAGTGCGGTGCTTTGGCCTGCATGCGCCACGCCCAACGGCGCGTTGTAACTATCGCCGTGGATGGGATGACCTTTCGCCAACCGATCAAGATTGGCGACCTTGTAACCCTAACAGCGCGGGTTACATTTACCGGCAACACAAGTATGGAAGCTGAAGTGTTGGTGACTGCTGAAAACCCTGTATCTGGTGAGAAAACGCATACCAACCGAGCCACATTGGTTTATGTAGCCTTGGGCGATGATGGACGGCCTGTCCCGGTTCCGCCAATCGTGGCTGAAACAAAAGAGGAAATCGCTCTGCATGAAGAAGCAAAAAAGCGGCACAGTATCCGTACCAGGTAGAACTGTATGGATGAATTATCCGACCCGCAAATCCGCTTTACCCTAAAAGAACTCCTCAATATTGCCAGCGGCCGCTCTGCCTCAAATATTAGTGACTTGCGCCAACCCAGCGCAATCGCCGAACATTTCCCTTACCCATTTTTTGCACTGGTTGGCCAACGCGAAATGAAATTAGCGTTGTTACTGAATTTGGTGAATCCGGGTATTGGGGGTGTTTTACTGATTGGTTCACGCGGTACGGGAAAAACTACAGCAGTTCGTGCACTTCAAACTTTGTTACCACAAGAACCTCGCAGTTTGTGTTATTACGGTTGTACCGAACAAGAAGTTGAACAAGGTGGTATGGATGCGGTTTGCCCTGCGTGCACAAAAAAATATGGCCAAGGGGAACCGCTCACCGCACTGGCGCGGGTTAGTCTGGTAGAACTGCCTCTTAATGCCCAGCTGGCAGATGTTCTTGGTGGCCGCGAAATGGAGACCGGAGGGCAACCCTACACGCTGCGAAGCGGCTTGTTGCATCAAGCTGATCGCAACATCTTATACATCGACGAAGTAAACCTGCTGCCTCAGGACCTGATCGACTCCATCCTGGATGCAGCCGCACAAGGTTTTTATCAGGTTCGCAGGCACCATACCAGTGCCACTTTTAATTCCAGATTTATCCTTATCGGTTCGATGAACCCGGAGGAAGGTGCCTTACGTCCTCAAATATTAGACCGATTTGGCATGCGCGTATTTGTGCGAGGATTACAGAATCCGCAGGACCGTTTGCAAGCATATACGGATGCAGCATCTTATTACCTTAACCCTCGAGAGTTCACTTCCCGCTGGCAGCATACCGTGGAAATTGCTCAGACCGAGATCGTGATCGCTCGAGATCGGGTAAGGCGGGTAAGTTTGCCAAACTCTCTGGCGCAACAAGCCATCTCTACCATATCCCAACTGGGTGTCGAGTCCCTTCGCGCAGAGATCAGCTGGTTCGAATCTGCCAAGGCTTTGGCCGCATGTGATGAACGTTTGGAGGTCACCGCACAAGACTTGCGCGATACCGCCAACATTTGCTTGCGTCTTCGTCGTAGCCCGTTCATACAAAACTACTTTGCCAACCAGCAATCCGAAGAGGATGAACTCGCTGGTGCTTTATCCGCCTTATAACTATGCGAAAAGTAAAAATCTGCGATTGGCCCATTTTCGCCTTGCTTGCCGTCAATTTGGTAGCCGGCTGGTTCTTGCTGCCAAATTATGGCATTAGCTGGGATGAACCATTGTTTTATGATTACGCTGCTCACATCGGCAGCGCTTACTCCCTCCAAAATCTGGCAAACGCCAGTGTTCCGGCAAATGCATTCGGCGCCAGCTCTTCTGACCATCAATTCTACGGTCCTGCCTACTTGCTGGCAGCCGAGCCCATAACCAAAGCCTTGCAAACGGCAGGTCTCGGCTTATATCAATCGTGGCATTGGCTGAATTTTTTATGCTTTCAGGTCGCGGTCTTGTGCTTGTATTACTTACTCCTTCCAAGTACAGGAAAGTGGCCAGCAGTGTTTGGAGCGGCATTGATGGTTTGGCAACCCACGTTATGGGGTCATGCCTTCATTAACCCAAAAGATATTCCATTTATGGCAGCCTGCCTGGCCAGTTACCTTGCTGGTACCCGCGCCCTTGATGCAGCCCAGAACAATCCCCCCCAGCGAGCTTTTGTATGGTGGGTTGCATTTGGTGTGCTATTAGGGCTTACCAGCGCCATTAGAGTTATTGGACCACTGATTGGTATTGTGATGTTATTCGATTTGGTTTTGCGTCGCCAATGGCGCCAATTATCCTCTTTTTTTGCGGCCGGGGGATTGGCTGCAGCGGTAATGGTAGCGGCCTGGCCATTTTTGTGGAATGACCCCGTAACCAATTTTATTGAAGTGTTACGCCATATGAGTAACAACCCAACGGAATTGGCTGTGCTCTATGAAGGCGTGGTCTTTAGGGCCAATGCCATGCCCATTTCATACATTCCTCGTATGTTCCTATTAATGTTGAGCGAGCCGACATGGCCATTGGCCGCACTGGGCGTTGGTGCTTTATTTGTAGATGTGCGCAATGGTGGTAAGCTTTGGCGGCATGCCACCCCGGTTGGCGCGATCTTTATCCTATTATTGGCGTACATTTTAGCGCGCCGCCCATCTGTGTATGATGGCTTTCGACATTTTTTATTCATATTGCCAATTGTATTTATGCTTCCAGCATATGCCGCTGCGTGCGTTATGCGACGCTTTGGCCCAAGGCCTTTTACCGCGTTGGTGGCATTGGCCTTGCTCCCTGGGTTGGCAGGCATTTATAGCACCCACCCCTACGAATACAATTATTACAATCAATTTGCTGGTGGTCAGGCCGCTACGCTGCGCCGTTACGAAAACGATTACTGGCTAACATGTTACCAACCGGCTTTGCGATGGTTTGCGGAAACATACCCTGGCCAACCTTTGGCTGTACAACGGGAACTTCCATTGGCAAAAGCATATTCACTACCCATACCCCTGGTTCATGCTGGCGGTGTTGGCAGTTTGGAGCGAGGCAGTTTCTTACTGACCCATGTCCGTGCAAATTTGGATGAACGCAGTGTTTATCGCAACGAAACTGTGATACAGGCATTTGGCTTGCCTGGCTTGGACCTTTGCACAATAAAACAGGTAAAATAATTGCCTATGAACCCGGTAATTTATTCAATAACTTCACCTCGGTTGGTATTGCGTTGCTACCATCTCAACGATGTATCCGCGCTCAATTCAACCATCAATGCCAACCTGGGTCATCTACGCCAATTTATGCCGTGGGCCCGAGTAGACCATGTTACGCCTGAGGCACACCTGGAATTGATCACCCGCTGGATACATGACTTTGAGCAAGCCAAGGATTTTGTTTTTGCCATCACTGACCGTAAAGCCGGAACATTGCTTGGCGGCACAGGATTACATAAACGCGCCGGCGAACATGGGCTGGAGATTGGCTATTGGCTTGCAGCCGATGCCTGTGGCAAGGGCATTGCTACCGAGGCAACCGCAGCACTCACCCGCGTTGCCTTTGACCACTATGAGATGGATCGGGTGGAAATTCACTGTTCCAGCATGAACAATGCCAGCGCCCGTATTCCTCAAAAACTGGGCTTTGAGTTGGAAGCCACCCTGCGCCGACGATACATTGATGAATATGGCATCGCTGATAGAATGATGTTCGTCCTGTTCCGGTCCAATTATCCCAACGCCAGCACTCCACAAATGGATGTGCGTGCATTTGATGATGAAGGCAGGCAGTACCTGTGACCAAGCAATCCAAATCGCCTTTAGCACTTACAACCTTATGTTGCGCGTGATCGCAGGCAAATTCCGAGGCCGCCTGCTAAAGTCTGTTCCCGGTGATACTACCCGCCCTGTGACGGATCGCGTCAAAGAAGCCTTGTTTAATATTCTTGCCAACAACGTGGTCGATTCCAGTTGGTGGGATGTCTTTGGTGGAACAGGCGCCATCGGTATTGAGGCAATAAGCAGAGGTGCCAAGTTTGTTCGTTTTTGCGACCTAAACCGCCTTCCCGTGGAAACCATCAAGGAAAACTTGGCCACTCTGGGTTGCGCTGGCCAGGCTCAAGTTTTGCGCGGAGATGCCTTTTCGCTTTTGGCAGCTGAACCCACTTATCAGTTCGATTACATTTACATTGCTCCACCGCAATACAAACAAATGTGGATCAAAGGGGTGGAGTTGGTGGATGCCCATCCCCGTTGGCTCAGTGATGACGGTGAGCTGATCGTACAGATCCACCCTGTGGAGTACGCCGAATTGGAACTTAAGAATTTTGAAAAAGTGGAAGAAAGAAAATACGGCAGTACATTGCTGGTGTTTTACAACAAAAAAGAAACCACCCCCAAGCAACAAGGAGCCTGATCATGGAACTGAGCTTGTACAAGATCGAAAAACCAGAAGATACCAATTTCATCCTCGGACAATCGCATTTCATAAAAACCGTTGAGGATATCCACGAGGTAATGGTTTCTGCCGTTCCGGGCATCAAATTCGGTTTGGCCTTTTGCGAAGCCAGCGGCAAGTGCCTGGTTCGCACCAGCGGTACTGACCCCGAACTCATTGCCCTTGCTGAAAAAAACGCGTTAGCCATTGGCGCCGGCCACAGCTTTATCCTCTTCCTCGGAGATGGCTATTACCCGATCAATGTACTTAACGCCATCAAAAACGTCCCCGAGGTTGCCCGAGTATTTTGTGCCACCGCCAACCCTACCCAGGTCGTTTTGGCACAAACCGAACAAGGCCGTGGCATAATGGGTGTGATTGATGGCTTTTCTCCTTTTGGAGTTGAGGATGAGGATGGTAAGAATTGGCGCAAAGGATTTTTACGTATGATAGGGTACAAACTATAAGGCGCGTTATTTCCTGCCAGACTCCCAGAAAAAACTCCCCTCAACCTATGGAGGGGAGTTTTTTTGGATAACAGATAAACCGTTACTTTGAGACTATTTTCCGGACCTCATCCAACGATCCCGCCGAACCAAGTTTGATGTTTTTATCGGCAATAAACTTGGCGTACTCGCCCATAAAGATCTTGCCAACTGGGCGAAGGTCAAACTGATCTGGGTGGTCGCGGAAATACTCACGGTGAACTCGGGTCCAGACCAGGCGACCGTCGGTGTCGATGTTGATCTTGGTCACACCCAAGGTAGCAGCCTTGGCGAATTGGTTGTCATCTACGCCTTTGGCACCGGCCAAGTTGCCACCCGCGGCATTAATGCGGGCCACTTCTTCTTGCGGAACGGAGCTGGAACCATGCATTACCAGTGGGAAACCAGGCAGTTCTTTTTGGATCTCAGCGAGCACATCAAAGTGCAACCCCTGGGTTCCACTGAACTTGAAAGCGCCATGGCTGGTACCGATCGCAACGGCCAGTGAATCACAACCTGAACGCTCAACAAACTCACGTGCCTGGCGGGGGTCGGTAAGCTTGGCATTGGCTTCATCCACGCTTACATGCTCTTCTACCCCACCCAGCATACCCAATTCGGCCTCTACTACTATGCCTTTGGCGTGGGCCGCATCCACAACTCGTTTAGTGATCTCAATATTCTTGTCAAACGGTTCATGGCTCGCATCGATCATCACCGAGCTATAAAAACCGCTGTTGATACAGTCGTAACATGTTTCCTCATCGCCATGGTCCAAATGTACAGCAAATATGGCCTCTGGAAATACCTCGTTGGCGGAGAGTATCAACCCTTCTAACATCTTTTTATGGGTATATGAACGAGCCCCTTTACTGATCTGAATGATAAACGGAGCCTTGCTTTCAACATTCCCCCGAAATAACCCCATAGCCTGCTCAAGGTTATTGATGTTATAAGCGCCGATGGCATAATTGCCATAAGCAACTTTGAATAGATTTTTGGTTGTAACGATCATTTTTACATCCTTTCGTGATAGTTGTCTGTGCTTTTGGGTAGTTACGTCTTGATTATACCCACGATTTGATACTATAATTTACTTGCCAATGTTGTTAGACAAATTTTCACAGGAGGCGTTATGTCCGATATTTTGACCCAGATCATGAACGACCAAGACCCTGTCAGCAAGCTGATCGGCAAGATTCCCGGTTTTAGTGGCTATATGGAGCGCGCAAGCCGTCGCTCTGCTGATAAATTGGCCCGCGAGGCGATCGCCTCCCAATATGAAAGTTTGTACAAAAAACTTTCGGCTATCCAAACGGATCTCATTTCCAACGGGGGAATTGAGTATCTGGATGATACCGAAAAAGCCGCGATCCAGATCCGTCGATTCACCGATCGCATCCGAAACGCCACATATGGGTATAGTGGTTTTTTTGATAGTGTAAAAGTAGACGCACAAGACATTGAAACCATGTACCACTTTGACTTGGCGTTTGTGCAAATAGGGGAACACCTGAGTACCGAAATGGACACCCTGTCCAACAACCTTACCAACAGTGAGGGCTTGCCAGCATTTATTCGAAACTTGACCATGCTTGCCCGTGAACTGAATGAAACCTTTGATAAACGGAACGACCTTTTAGCAAAACCAGAGGCCGCTGCCTAACCTTTAGACCAAGAGGAATATACGCATGTGGAAAGAGTACGTAACCGCTTCAACGGTTGAACAAGCCGTTGAGGTCCTTGCCGCCAAAGGGCCAAAAGCCCGCATTGTTGCCGGGGGCACCGACCTAATGTTGGAAATGGAAAATGGGGGCCGAAAAGATCTCGAAACCCTCATCGATGTTACCCGTATCGCAGGTTTGGATGAGATAAACATAGACCCCGATGGGACTGTACGGATAGGAGCAATGGTCACCCATAATCAGGTGGCTGCTTCACCGCAAATGCACCAACTGGCCTTGCCATTGGCACGTGCCTGTTGGGAAGTCGGCGCTCCTCAGATCCGCAACCGGGCAACTCTTGCTGGAAATGTCATCACCGCTTCTCCCGCCAACGACACTATCAGCCCGCTCATGGCTCTCGACGCGACCGTGCGGCTGGTCTCTGTTGGTGGTGAACGACAAGTAAAGCTGGCTGATTTTTACACCGGCGTTCGTAAAACAGTGATGCAAGCGGATGAAATGTTGGTTGAGATCAGCTTTGCTGGCCTAAAACCAAACCAACGTGGCGCGTTTGCCAAAGTCGCCCTGCGCAAAACCCAGGCGATCTCTGTGGTCAACATTACCATGATATTGGGAATAGATGGCGATATCGTCCGTTCGTCATCCATAACACTGGGCTCTGTCGCCCCAACCATCATCCATGCCCCTGCCGCCGAACAATATCTGATCGGGAAAACCCTTTCTGATGAGGTGATTGAGAAAACGGCCAGCCTGGTGCGCGATGCCGCTAAGCCTATTAGTGACCTGCGTGGCAGTGCTGATTACCGGCGCGAGATGGTTTTTGTGCATAGCAAACGAGTACTGCGCGTACTGAGAGATGATTTGGGTGGAGAAATGATGCCCCAAAAACCGGTTACCTTGGTCGGAAAACCCAATTCAAGCCCGGTAGTTTCCACCCGCTCTACTCACAATTCTTCTGAACCAATCAGTACCACCATTAATGGCAAGAATTTCCTCATCAATGGGGCGAATGACAAAAGCCTTTTGCGAATGTTGCGTGAAGATGCCGAATTAATTGGCACCAAGGAAGGCTGTGCTGAAGGTGAATGTGGCGCTTGTACCGTCTTTTTGGACGGAAAAGCCGTAATGAGTTGCCTAGTACCCGCCCCGCGTGCCCACAACGCTGTTATTACAACCATTGAAGGGCTTGCCGTTGGCGAGACCATGCATCCGGTGCAAGAAGCATTTGTGGAAAAAGGCGCTGTACAATGCGGTTACTGCACCCCCGGATTTATTATGAGCGCGGTGAAGTTATTGGAAGAAGTTGACCAACCCACCAAAGACCAGATCGAGGAAGCAATCGCCGGCAATTTGTGCCGTTGTACTGGCTATTATAAGATCATCGAGGCAATTGAGTTGGTTAACCAACATTGATCTGAACCGAGGTGATATGGCAGAGAATCCAACTGAAATGCAAAAGAAACGGGAAGAAACAAGCGTGCGTTCCTTATCGTTGATCTCCTTTTTGATCAACGCGCTGGTCCCTGTGATAGCGTTTTCGGCAGCGTTGGTGATGTTGGATATCGGCATTCAGAACAATTGGCAAATAGTGATTGAAATGGCTGCACCTGTTCGCTTTCCCCAGCCGTTTTACCACCTCAATGTGGTTGGTAGTTTGTTTGAATTCCTTTCCACCATCCAATACTTGCGCGTGATTCTGATCTTCTTCATGCTCGGGTGGATCCTGTTCGCAGGGTTGTTCTCCATGCTCAATGCTTACTTGTATAAAGCCTTTGGGCCATCGATGTACAGCAAGGTAGATGTGCCCTTTACCGTAACCAAAAATAAATAACCTTCAAAGAGGTTTCCTGATGGCAAGTGAAATAGTTGGAAGTTCCGTAAAACGTATCGATGGGCGCGAAAAAGTTACCGGCAGCGCGCTTTATTCTGGTGACCTGGTGATGCCAGGCATGTTGCATATGAAGATCCTTTTTGCCGGCAGGCCACACGCTCGAGTGCTCTCGATTGATACTTCCAGAGCCGAAGATGTAGCCGGTGTCGTGGCAATTTTTACCGCAAAAGATGTACCCTTGAATGAATATGGATTGCAGTGGAACGACCAGCCAGTATTGTGTGGGCCGGGCAGCACCAAGGAAGGCGGCGACATCGTCCGATTCGTTGGCGATCAAGTTGCCTTGGTTGTAGCTGAAACCGAAAAGATCGCTGAACATGCCCGCTCGCTGATCCGGGTTGAGTACCAAGATCTGCCCGTGGTGACCGACCCAGAGGAAGCCATGAAGGACGGTGCTACCCTGCTTCACCCACACATCGCCAATACCAACATCTGCGTATGGGATAAGATCCGCAAGGGAAATGTAGATGAAGGATTTAACCAGTGTGATGTGATCGTGGAAGATACATACCATGTTCCGGTGCAAGAGCATGTTTACCTTCAACCAGAAGCCGGCTTGGCTTACATGGATGACGGTATTGTGACAGTAAAAGCCGCTGGCCAATGGACACACACCGACCAAAAACAGATAGCCCATAGCTTAGACCTGCCGCTCGAAAAAGTGCGCGTCATTTACCCCGTCATTGGTGGAGCATTCGGTGGGCGTGAAGACATGAGCGTTCAGATCGTTTTGGCGTTGGCTGCCACCAAGCTAAACCGACCCGTCAAAATCGTATGGACCCGACCTGAATCAATGTTCGGGCACGGAAAAAGACATCAAATGGTGATCAAAGCCAAATGGGGTGCCAATAAAGATGGCAAAGTGCTTGCAGCCAAAACCACCATCATCGCCGATGGCGGCGCTTATATGTACACAAGCAACAAGGTTTTGGGAAATGCAACCATAACGCAAAGCGGGCCTTATTACATCCCCCATTTCTACTCAGATGTGATCGGCGTGTATACCAACAATGTTCCAGGCGCAGCCTTCCGCGGTTTCGGCGCTCCACAAGCAGCCTTTATGGCTGAAATGCAAATGAGCAAATTGGCCGAAAAATTGGGTTTGGATGAGGTGGATTTTCGGTTACGAAATACACTAAAGCCAGGCCAAACCCTCAATGTGCAATCACCACCAGTCGGCCCAATCTCCATCGACAGAGTGATAGAAGAAGCTGTGAATCGGGCAGATTGGCAGCGGGTTGATGGTGTCTATTCTCGAAAACCTTCTGCCACCCACGCGCACAACAACCCCGTGAAGACAGGATATGGAATGGCCTGTGGTTTTAAAAATGTTGGTTTTAGTTTTGGGTATAAAGATAACTGCTGGGCAAAAGTAGAGATCAGCGGAAACGGCAACCCGGAAAAAGCTCGCGTTTGGATTGCCTCTGCAGAGGTTGGCCAGGGAAATCACACAATTTTGGCGCAAATGGTAGCCGAAATAAGCGGTGTTCCATTCAAAAACGTCGAAATGATTGTCATGGATACCCAGGGCATGGGTAACGCTGGTTCTGCGTCCGCAAGCCGGCTTACTTTTATGTCTGGCAACGCCATCAAAGGTGCTGCCGAGCTTGCTCGCCAGGCATGGGATAAGGAAGACCGCCCCGCCACTGCCGAGTACACATATTTTGCCCCGCCAACCACACCCTTTGACAAAGAGACAGGCAAGTGCGAGCCCAATTTTGCATACGCTTACGTTGCGCAGGCATGTAAAGTGGAAGTAGATACCGAGACCGGTGAAGTGACAGTTTTGGAAATGATCAGCGCCAACGATGTTGGCAAAGCGATCAACCCAAATTTGGTAGAAGGACAAATTGAAGGCGGAGCTGTCCAGGCCCAAGGGTACGTTATGATGGAGAATTTCATCACCAAGGATGGTTACGTACTGACCGACAAATTGAGTACTTACCTGATCCCCACCGTGCGCGATATTCCCAAAAAGCTCACCTCCGTGGTGATAGAAGTTCCCGATGACCGCGGCCCGTTTGGCGCACGTGGTTTGGGTGAACTACCTTATTTGCCCTATGCGCCAGCGGTTATTAGCGCAGTGCATGATGCAACAGGAGTTTGGATCAATCAATTTCCGTTGACACCCGAAGTAGTTCTGAAGCACCTCGGCAAAATTTAGTTCCGAACCGATCAACCGATACGGCCCCAAATTATTTGGGGCCGTATTTTTAGAATGAAAAAACCAGCCGGCGGAATACCCCTCAATCGAGGTCCGTCGGCTGGAAAATCACACTATTCGGTAGTTTGGCGGTCTTTTCCAGAACGAAGCTGGGAAAAGATCCATAACTTTGCGTCGCCACTTCGCAGTGGTTTTACGTTTCGGTGGAAATTTTTCCATAACCAGGCATGCAATCGGTTTTAGGATCAACTCCCTGCATTTCAGATTTTCACCTGAAGCGCCATTATCGGTAACCCGGCTACCATTATGTTGGTGCCAACATTTTAGGTCCTTGGTTTTGCGTCGCCAATTTTCATTGGTTTGACTCTTTATCGTAGTGCATTTTCTTTATATCATTGCGTACGTTGGGTTTCAATATACCTGGCGGACTTTTAAGTGGATTGCAAGTTTTATTCGCTACCAATCGGCAAAGAAACCCGGAAGGTGCTTCCCTTTCCTAACCCAGCGCTACTTGCGCTGATCTCGCCACCGTGTTGACGCGCCAAGGCCCGGGCAATTGAAAGACCAATTCCACTTCCGCTCCCATTCCTCGCTCGAGAGCGATCAACCCGGTAAAAGCGCTCAAATACTTTTGACACATCGTCCTGCTGTAAACCAACACCCTGGTCGATAATATCTACGATCGCCATCTTATCCTGCTCAATTACTCGCAACAACACTCTGCTTCCTGCTGGCGAATACTGCAATGCATTTGCCAATAGATTAGTAAAAATCTGGGTCAACTTGTCTGTATTAGCCGATACTACCAATTCCGATTGGGTTGCTAATGGCTGAGCATCGAGCACTACTTGTTTGTCAACAAACAGTGGTTGCAATTGGCGGCATACCTCCATTACCAAAGATACCAAACCTATCGGGCTTTTGTGGAAAGTTGAATCACCACTTTCAACTCGGCTGAGTTCTTGCAATTCACCCACCAATCGAGTTAAACGGGCAGTTTCTCTGCCCATCAGGTCCAAATTGTCTCGGCTGGGCGCAACCACTCCGTCAGCCATTCCCTCAACATAACCACCTAAAATTGTCAGAGGTGTGCGTAATTCATGGCTAATATCACCGATCATACGTATACGAGTCTCTTCCACGTTTTGTAACTTATCACTCATTGCGTTCACATTGGCAGCAAGACGCGCGAACTCGTCGCCCCCTTCAACTTGCAAACGGTGGCCATAATCTCCATTAGCAATTTGTCGGGTTATTTCGTTTAATTTATCCAAAGGCCGTAAAATTTGCCGGCTAAAGAAAATACTAATTCCAAAAGCCGCAACACCAGAGACCAACAAAGACCAGCCTATTGCGTCTAACAACCCGGCACGAAAGTTGCTTACGCTGCGATTTCGCTCGGTCATCATGTTTCTCATGATGTTGGGCTGCCCAGGGGTTGTTTGGATCAATGCACCCCCTATGTCCATATGGCGTTGGTATACTCTCGGCGTCATTAATAAGGCCGCAGCCACCAATACGATAGCCCCCATCGCGATCACCGCCACGTAAGAGAGCAATAACTTAGCAAACAAATGATCCCTGATCGTTTTCATGGTTCGAATCGAAATCCAACTCCCCGCACAGTGGTGATGTAAGCACCACCAATTTTTTGCCGAATGTGCCCCAAATGGACATCCACGACTCGAATTTCTCCGTAATATGAACCACCCCAAACTTTTTCCAGCAGTTGTTCTCGGCTATACACTCTGCCTGAGCTTTGGGCTAATGCCAGCAACAGATTAAACTCAATGGCAGTCAGCTCCACCATTTCACCCGCTACGCTGACGGTATGAGACACAGCATCAATAACCAGATCACCAAATTGAAGGCGCTCGGAACCCACAGTTGCGTTGGCACCTTGCCTGCGCAAGCCAGCTTTAATGCGCGCAACCAATTCGCGTGGGCTAAACGGTTTGGTTACATAATCATCCGCACCGATCGACAATCCAACAATTTTGTCTGTTTCTTCAGTACGGGCTGTAAGCAGGATCACATACACATCCGTCTCCCGCCGGATCTTGCTTAGCACTTCTATACCATCCATACCTGGCAACATTACATCCAAAACTACCAGGTTGGGTTTTTCACGCAATATGGCTTGCGCCCCACTTGGACCATCCGAAGCAGTAATGACCTGGTAACCTTCAGGCTCCAAGTAGGCTTTAACAAGCGTTAAGATGGAAGGCTCATCATCGACAAGAAGAATTTTTACGGACATATTCTAAATATAATGGAAAAAACCTCCAGCTCGGTAAAGTTTTCTTAAAGAAAATGGCAAGATCAATCCTTTCAAATTTGCCTGTATAATGAAAATATGGCAGAAGAACAATTTTCTCACTTATCCCGACGTAAACTGGCCATCCTGATCGATGGTGATAACGCCCAAAGCAGCTTGTTGCCCCAAATGTTGGTAGAAGCAGCCAAATATGGTATGGTCACCGTTCGACGCATTTATGGCGATTGGACCACCCCAAATATGAATAGCTGGAAGGATGTTCTAAATTTTTACGCCGTCCAACCTATTCAACAATTCAGATACACAATTGGCAAAAATGCCACAGATAGCGCCATGATTATTGACGCGATGGACATATTACACAGCAAGGTGGTAGATGGTTTTTGCTTGGTTAGTAGCGATAGTGATTACACCCGATTAGCCACCCGTATCCGCGAGAGTGGTGTATATGTTATGGGAATTGGTGAAAAGAAAACCCCAAAACCATTCGTCAATGCTTGCGACCTTTTTGTTTACACAGAAAACCTTGTCGGCGAAGCCAATACACCCCCCAAACGTAAACCTCGCCGTACCAAACCTGCTGCCACCGATGGTAAAAATAGCAAAAAGAAAGCGGAATTGGAAGCAGAAACCGAGAAGGAAGACCCTGAGCCTATCCCTTTGTTAGAAAAAGCTTTCGGCATGAATGTACAAGAAGATGGGTGGGCTCGGCTTTCAGATTTGGGGACAACCTTATATCAACTTGACCCAGGGTTTGATCCGCGAACTTACGGCCAACGGCAACTTTCTCGCCTGATCGGAAACCTGAAAGATTACTTCGAAATGGCCGACCGGCAACCCGATGGCGCAATTTACGTGCGGATGAAAGATTAATATCTTCCCAATGTGATAGTTCAACCGCCAGGCATTTCTGCCTGGCGGTTTTATTGTCACAGTTTGGCGGTTATTATTTTTTCGTCCAGTGCTTCATTTTTTGAACCAGCTCATACGGATACTCAGCCAGGCGTTCGATGGTGCCATCTGCCAAAACAGCATATGTGTCCTCGATCCTAAAGCCCATTCCCTTTTCTGGGTAGTATAAACCTGGTTCCATTGTCACCACAACACCGGGGCGCAGTAGATTGTCATCTGTAGCCAATAAGCCGCTCCATGGTCGCTCGTGGATGTTGATGCCCACGCCGTGACCTACGCTATGAATATATCCCGATTGTGGATTCTTTTCGGTGCGTTGGGTAGCATGACCGAGGGATTCAAAAATTTCACAAGTTAATTCGTTGGATTGCTTGAACGGCATCCCTGCCTTCATTTCCGAAGTGATGCGGTTGTAACAGGTTTGAACATCACCATACATTTTTAATGCCTCGTTGGTAGCATATCCAAGGCTCCAGGTTCGCGTAAAGTCGTAAAAATAACCACCACCAGGTTCTTGCGGATAAATATCAAAAACAATGGTCTTGCCTAATTGCATTACATCATCAGGATTGCCCTGGCTGTGGGGCACCGCTGCATCTCGGCCTTGGGCAAAAATGAACCCTTCGCTGGGAACAGCATTTCTCTCTGCCAACCACAAGCTTATCTTTTCTTTTACTGCACCAAGCCTTAGCAGGTTACCACTTTCATCCAACAATTGTTCAGCTTCGTTCACCTGGCAATTCGTCAGGTATTCGGCTGTTTTACCAACCACTTCAGTAGTTATGTGCCCCATCCTGCGGATGCGCTCAACCTCATGCGATTCTTTGGTTTCCATCACATAACTAAATAACGAATTCTCCCGTGCTTCGCCTACAAACTCTACCTGCGGCATCAGTCGGGTCATATGGTTTACCAAGCCAAATAATATGCTGAACTCGTATGTGCCATAAACACCCACCTTGCCGTTGATGCCCATATCAGCGAAGATGTGTTGTAACCGTAACGCCGAAAGTAAAGAGGCATCGTCGCCCGCTTTTTCTTTGTAGTCCTGCCACGGATACTCATCATACAATCTCACTTTTAATCCGCTTTTTGCAGCCTCATCCCGCTCCATAACTCCGCAGAACAGTACTGGTTCCTCGCCAACTTTTTTGATCAAGGTAGCATGAGTTACATGTCCACCACCGGTCATGTAGGTCATCGGAGGATTATTTTCGGCATGGCCGTAAATCATAAAGGCTGATAATCCTTTTTCCTTCATCATTTGGTCCAGGTCTTTTTTCATGGGTTTCCTCTTATATATAAATTTCCCGTAACGCTTGGGCGATCATCTCATCATCGCTCTCTTCAACGCACCGGGGGTCGATCATTAATAGGTTGTTCTCAACGCGGGCAACAATGGGTACTTCGCGTTTTCGAAGCAACGCCAGGCTCGCTTGTAAACCTTCGCTACGAATTGCAAGCGCCCAACTGGGTAATGTTTCTCCGGGAAGGGAGCCGCCACCCACTGTTGCGAGTGTTGGGATCACCTCCCCCACTCCGGCCCATGCACAGATTTTTTCGCAGCGTGCCTTTATCCAGTCGGGGGTTGCGCTGATACTTCGCCAAATGGGTATCTCCCGTTCTGCCTCGTCCTTCAGGTAATGGGTCAGTGTGGCTGCCAAACCTGCCAAGGTGGTCTTATCTGCCCGTACGGCCCGCGCCAATGGGTGTTTCTTTAGCTTGTCTAACAATACGCGTTTGCCCACCACAATCCCCGCTTGCGGTCCGCCCAATAATTTGTCTCCGCTAAACAAAACCAAATCTGCCCCATCGGTTAGGGCTTCCACCACTGTAGGCTCGTGTTGCATTCCATATTTGGCGGTATCCAACATCGCACCCGATCCAAGATCATAGATCAAAATAGAACCAAATTGATGAGCAACCACTGACATTTGGGCAACAGTTGGCTCCTCGGTAAAACCAATGATCTGAAAATTGGAGCGGTGAGCCACAAAACTGATCACATCAGCAGGGTTGCGAGCCTCATCATATTTTTCGAGCTGGTCATTTAGGTTGACCTTGTTGGTCGTTCCAATTTCTACCAACTTGGCGCCACTTTGTTTCATTACGTCCGGTACCCGAAAACCGCCGCCTATTTCAACCAACTGAGAACGTGGAATGAGCACCTGCTTGCCTTTGGCCAATGCCGATAAGGTTAGCAATACAGCGCTGGCACAATTGTTTACCACCAGGCTTTCTTCTGCGCCGGTAAGGGTGTGTAATAGGTGGCCAATGTGATCGTCGCGCTTTCCACGTTTACCGGTAGCCAAATCAAATTCAAGATTGGTGTAATTTCCACCTGCCTGAGCCATGGCAGCAATAGCCGCCTTTGAAAGTGGTGCCCTGCCCAAGTTAGTGTGCAGCACCACTCCGGTAGCATTGATGACTTTAAGTAATCGCGGATCCGTCCAAAGCCTTAGCCATCGATTTGCTCGAACAATTACTTCTTCTAAAGTGGGAATACCTTCACCGGTTTTCGCCATTTGCCGGGCTTCATCAAGAACCCAAACAAATGCGCGATAGGTTAACGGTCGACCGTACTGCAATACCATATCATCCGCGGCCCGCAAGCAAAGATCAATGGATGGCAAATCACGCAGGTTCATTCGGTTTTGCCAAATCGTTCTCTCGCAGACGCAACAAATATTCTACCGTAACCAAAATGGCGGCAATCAACAAAGCTAGCGGTAATGTCAGCAATCGGCCAATCGATAACCAGACTAAAAAAGCCCCATATACGCCCGCACCTAAAGACTCACGTTGCAACCGGGGACGTTCCAAATCAGGATGGACCTTTAGCAGTCGATTAAACGCAAAAAAAGGCGGCATCGCTAAACCGACAAAGGCTAACAAAATAAAAAAATAGAAAAACCAACGCGGCCCTACGGTTGGGTAAACAAACAACACCAAAACCGAAACCCCAGCAGTGCCAGTTATCAATAAAATTGCTGCCGCGCTAAGAACGGCTTTTGGGTTGAGTTCTTGCTGCATAGGGTAATTATAAACCGGTTACCAACCGCAATCCCATCTATTCGATTTTTGTATTGCCAGCCAGGATTGATGTTAAAATTAAATATAATATCAATGACAATGTCATTAATGATGTTATGGTTATTGATGATAAAATTAGTAGTTGAAATATCTTCGAAAGGAGGCGAGTTTCGAGCATGAAACTACTGGTTGTAGATAGCAATTCTCAAGATTTCATTGAACTTTCCAACCTATTTATCCCACTGGGGCATCAATTAAAATTGGCTATCTCAGCTGAAGAAGCTTGGCAAAGTTTGCGCGAATACGCACCTGATATTGTGCTGCTCGATACCGCCCTCACCGATAGCTCAGGTTTGGACCTCTTAAGACAAATTCGTCAGAACGATGAATTCAAAGCTATTCCAGCTTTTTTCCAAACCAACGATCCATCGATCGAGCTTAAGGTTAAAGCCTTTGAACTCGGTGCTGATGATTACATTATCAGACCTTACAATGGCGCCGATTTGGTTGACCGGGTTAGCACCTTGCTTCAACGCACCCGATCTACCCAAGAAAGAATGGAAACCTCCCCGGCAGCCGATACACCGGTTTATGTTGGGCAAAAGATCGTTTTCCATAGCTTGCGTGGTGGTGTCGGTGTCTCCTCCTTGGCCGCGAATACAGCTGTGATCCTAAATAAATTTTGGCAAAAACCAACCCTTGTGATGGATACGGCTTTTTTCAATGGTCAAGTCTCCATGCTTTTCAACATCAATTCCAAGCGCCATTTTGGTGACCTAAAGACCCAATACCTCAACGGACAAGATTCAGCCATCATACTGGAAGTGATCGAGCAACATTCCAGTGGAGTAAGCATCATCCCTGCCCCGCGTTACCCCATATCAATGGATTTCTTGACCGATGGGTTTTGGGCAAGCGTGCACACAACGCTTAATACCCGATTCCAATATATTGTTGTTGATACGCCTCACGACTTTTCTGATCCGGTGATTTACCAATTGCTGGATGCCCATGTGATTCTTTTGGTTTTAACCCCGGAAATGGCATCATTGCGGGTGGCGGTAAGCGCATTGAAGACATATAAGCAACTTGGTATCCCCGAGGATCGCGTTCGCATCATTTTAAACAACATTACCTTTACACCCAGTATTGATGTTGAAAGCATTGAGCGAGCTTTGGGCGTGCGTGTTTCTGCCGAGATCCCATACGACCCAGTGGAGCCACTTCGGGCGATCAATATCGGTACGCCTTTTGCGATCAGCAAGCCAACAACCCAAATCAGCCAAAAATTGGAAGAACTCGCTTACGCAGTATCTATCGAAAGCGCCCGCCAAGATGCTGGCGCAAACCCTACCAAACCCTTGCAAGCTTACCTGGCAAGAACCACGCTCCGAAATGGAGGCCCGCGGTAATGGCCTGGTTTGGCAATGTTCAGCGTTATCTGTTACGGGCTACACTCGTCGGCACGCTTTTGGCATTAATGGCCAATTCTGCGAACGCTGCTGCCAATCCAAATGGTATCTCGCCATCCTCTTCCAACCCGTCCTTGTTGCTTGCTCCACCATCAGAAAGTTTATTGCCGCCGGAACTTTTGGTGACCGTACGCGCGCCAGACCTTGTTGTCAAATCCCCTTATATTATTCTCACTGGTTTTGCATCATCCAGCGACGAACCCATCCCGCTGATTTTGAGGGGAAGATACGATGTGGATGAATTTCAATGCGATGAATCTCCATGCGCTCTTGAGATCTCCCGATCTGGCCGCGTTGTATTTTACGCCCAAACGCCCGCTGGAAAACGTAGCAAAGAGCTGACCGCCGAAATTGAAGTACGCCAAGTTAGTGATGGCTATCGGGTCAGGGTGCTAACCCAAGGAAACTTCACCTTCTTCCAGGATAGATGCAATGCCGTTTGGCAGATTGACCCTTCCAACCTGCCTTATTGGGCAACTTTTCCCCAAGACCCAGCCGAGTTAAACACTCGCAAAGACTTGTTCAACTTGTCAGCTAACCTCATGCGTAATCAGATCGTTGACACCAGCGCTTGTCCAAACGGGGGGTGGTTGGGCAACGGACCAAACGCTTGCGCCCTGGAATTGTTACGCCCTGAGCTCCAGCAATGGCAAAACCAATATGACCTTTCCATTTGGTTAGCCGGCCGCGAAAATGGTATTCCACCAGTATTGCTGAAGACCCTCATCGAGGTTGAATCACAATTTTGGCCGATCACCCAGCGTCAATTTTTAGATGAACTTGGATTGGCCCAAATTAACCAGTTAGGTATCGATGTGTTATTGCGAACAGATGCTGAGTTTTACCGCCTTTCGTGTGCCGATACCTTATACGATTGTTCGTTGCCTTATGCAAGCCAACCGCCTTTGAACCAACAACTACTTCGAGGTGTGATAGCGAAACGTCTGGATGCCGATTGCCCTACTTGCGATTTTGGCATCAGCCGAGACTTGGCTGGCAACAGCGTTGGCCTCATCGGTAAGGTACTTTACGCAAATTGTGTTCAAACCAATAAATTCTTAGGTTCTAAAAAAGCCAACATCTCATATGAAGATGCTTGGAAATTGACCTTGGCAACCTACCATAGCGGATATGGTTGTGTTTTGGCGGCAATAACAACCACAAATGAAGAAAAGAAAGACTTGACTTGGGAAAATGTAGCCAGCAATATGGAATGCGTTACTGCCCGACCTTACGTAGATAAATTCTTTGCCGCCCTTTACTTGTTTGATAACAGCCTTGTGGACGTACAAAGCCTGAAATTCTACCAACCAAAACCTGCCGCGGTAAAACCCTCTGCGCCTATCACCTCAAGCGGTCGTGTAGAGGTTTTGGTGTACATGGATACCAATAACAATGGAACACCAGAACCGGATGAGTTCATCAACAACGTAACCATCGAGTTAAAACTTTCCACTGGGGAGTCTTTCCGGACTAATACTCTCAATGGCAAAGCCAGCTTCGACTTAACCGGCCTGCCCATAGGAATTACAGCTACCGTGCGTCTGCCCAGCTTGTTCCGTTCCGCCACAATTACCGTCCCTGCCAGTGGCACCATCCCGCTTACTTTCGTCTTTGCCGCGCCATCCAAGCCAACACCACAGCCATAGAAAGCACCAGACAATGATTCAAGACCCTGATCCAAAAGATTCTGAATTTGAGGATTTTCTAAAAAAACTGGCCACCCAGCCGAATCAAACAGCGCCAACTGAAGAAAAAACAACTCAGGCTGATCAAACCACGCCAGAGCCCGAAACATCACCTGCAGAAGACTTGCGCAGCCTTTTTTCCGAACATGAAGTTGGCGACGAGAGTGTCGAACCCGAAAAAAACTCCGGCCAAACTCGCGAAGCAGATCAACCCACCAACAGCGGTAGCGTTGATGGACTGGATGATTTTTTGCATGGCCTCGGCCAAACTGCCAGCGCTCATCATATCCCCGCCGAACCCAGTGAAGATAACCAAATTGATGACCGTTTGGCACAATTACGCCAAGCCATCTCAGAGGATCTGCCACAAGAACCTCCCAATAACGCAGCCAGCCAAACCTACAATGCCGAGCCTGGCCAGCAGGGAACACAACAACTCAGATCAACTTTACCAGACCAGGATTTGCCCCAACCCACCAATGAATTGCCTGGTGAACCACAGACTGAGCTGCCGCATCCACTGACGCAAGAACCAAGCACAGGATCGCCAAACCAAATTTTCGAAACCAGCGAAGAGGATCGGTGGGAGAATGTCGAAAATCGATTGGCTGACCTCCAAAAAAATTTCCAGGTTGATATCAGCGACGCAGACAAACGATCACAAAAAGCCAGCTTGTTGGAAGTATTGACAGACGATAACCCCACAAAACACACTGCTGGAAAACTGGTGTATAGCATGCTTGCAGTGATCATTCTGGTCCTGCTGGGCGTCATCCTCTATTTGCTTTTCAAGCCCACCCCAGAGCCTCCCGCAGCGCCTATTAGTGGCAATGCCCCACTCAACCAGCCTTTTCCCCTCAGCCTTTCTATAGATGGCCAAACAATTGAATTAACCCAAACAGAAGTTGATGATACAGGGCTAGCCAGTATGGAAGCCCCGGCATGGGTGCGCGGCAGCGAAGTAACCCGCCTGGTTTACTTTCCGGCAAAAACCCATATCAACCTAGCCTCCCTTGCAACTGGTTCACCCATCCAATTACAATTTAGCAATGGAGATATCCAAACATACTACCTCACGTCCAGCAAGGCGAGCGATTTGGCAGAATTCCTGACATTGGGCGAGCAACCTAACCAGAGCCTTGCTATTGGTATGGCTGGCGAAGATGACCTCGCATTGCAGGTTTATCTGGCCGAACTGGCTCCTTAGCACCATATTTCCCATTGCGAATGCCCGTAATTTCGAAAATAGGCGCCTATTCGGCGCCTATTTTTTCAGCGATTTCGCCTGAACACTATTGATCAATCACATCTCTCCAAATGCCGCTCGTCAGACTTCGAGCGTTTCCGTTGGGTAACACAATATGCGCCACACGGTCGATGTCGCTCGCATCCGCATAGCGTTGCAGGTCATCGCCACAGCCATCCCGGCAAACCATTTCGGCAAATGGAACAAATGTCAAGCCGGAATCATCGACAGCATCGAAAAGGGAATCGAAATCTGCTTGTTCCATTGCTTCAATAACCTCGAAAGAGATGTTGTTTGCGCCAACCTGCCTGCACTGTGGCATGCATAGTTTCACTTGCGAAAGGTTTTGATTTGATACCATCCATACCAACTGAAAATATAGGTCTTTCTTGGCAATTTCATCCAAAAGCTGCCAATTAGGCAACTCGCTTGGTGGTACCAACAGACATAGATGATCCAATCCAGCCGATATCAATTCATCCAATTTTTGGGTAGAAAGAGCGCTTTGGTGGCAAACCAAACCTGCCACTACACCCAACTCTTCGCTGGTTTGTATCAATGGCACAGTACCATCCCACACCAATGGCTCACCACCTACAAGCATAAAATGGGGAACTCCGATCGCCACCAAGCTGCGCATCTTATTCTGCCACCATTGCAAGTTTTGTAGCTCTGAAACAGGATCCCCTGGCATTGCCAATGTTGGGTAAAGGTCTACTTTTTGGGGGGCGTCTCCATTGCCGGCAGAGGTTACACCCTGAAACCTGCTTAACGGGTTCAAATCCTCTTGGCCTAACAGGGCCTCAATTTCATTGACCAATGATTCGTAATCTTTCAGAATCTCTTGCCGGCTGATTTTGTATTTTGCCTGCATAAAACCCACGACCTTATCTCCATATTGGTTTAGCAGGTAGTGGTACATATACTCGGTGCTGGTCTCGTTTAAGAACAATACAGTGCGGGCATTAAGGATCAACCTGCCCAATCCTTTTTCATCTACCCTCAGCATAAGCTTGTAAGGCACATTTTGCTGGGTGTAGCAGGTAGCCGTAAAAGTACCAGCCGGGATCCCACCGGGCTTGCGCAAATTATTCTTTAGGGTTTTCAACCATTGCATATCGGGCTCTCCTTGCCTTCGCCTACAGGGCGATCACATTCAAACTCATTGCGGCGCGTTCTTCGGATTCGTTTTCCAATGGACAGCCACCGCCACATTCTGAAAATAAGCCGCACCCATTGCATTTGGCGGGAACATTTTGGCGCTCGCGAAGTGATACACATAGAGGGTGCTGCCAAATGGTTTGCCAATCATCGGTCAATATATTCCCTACGGGGGTGTAATAACTTTGGCACGGCAATACGTCTCCGTTGGGCTCCAGGCACATATTGTAAAGCGCGGCTGTGCAACCCTTTACTCCCAAGTTCACCCCTTGCGGGTCAAAGCCGCAATACTGGGTTGGGGTGTACCATATCAGCCTCTGCCCGGCAGCGACCGTTTTTTGGGTAGCCATTTGCAAGATCGGGCTCAATTCAGTGGCGTTTAATCCGGTACCCACTGTTTTGCCGTGGCCACTATAAATTAGAGCGTTTAATCCTATTGTGGGCACGCCAATTGATGCCAAAAAGTCCAACGTTTCTGGAATAGTCGCTACGTTTTCCCGTAACATGGTTGTATTGGTCATCACATACAGGCGGGTATCGAGTGCGTTTCGCAATCCTCTGATGGTCTGGTCAAATGCGTTGGCATTCACCATTCGGTTATGGACCTCAGGATCATAGCTTTCTACTGTAACCTGAAGATGGTCCAAGCCAGCATCTACTAAGTTGGACACATATTCTCTGTCTATCAACCTTCGTGCATTGGTGTTCATCCCGCAAATCAATCCCAATCCGCTGGCATAACCGACTAATTCAGCCAAATCTGCGCGTAATGTTGGTTCACCGCCCGTAAAAACAATGTGGGGTATACCCAATTGCCAAATCTTGTCAATCATCCGCTTGGTAGAAACAGTATCCAGTTCGCTAAAGGTTCGCTCGCGGGCATTATAACAATGAGGGCAATCGTTATTGCATCGATAGGTCACTGCCAAGTCCATTCGGTAAGGTGCGGTTGGACGCACCTGGAAAGGCGGCAAATGCTCCACCTCCAGAGTGTGGATTGGGCAAGCAGTACTGTCGTGGATGATCGCCTGTATCTGATCGCTTGTAAAAGCAAAATCATCATCCAGCTCTTGCCAACGAACATTGTAAATTGTGCCAATACGTTTTTTTATTTGGTCCACAGGTTCACCACGCAATACCCCGCGGGCAATATGGGCAGCAGTGGGGTTGAGGTGGTAGACATAGTTCGCATTGATAAACAATGTTCCGTAGCCATTGGCATCGGTCCGCAAGTGGACCTGCACAGTACCGCCACCTTCGCGGATATTAAAGTACTCTATTGCTGTAGCAGCATGCATCTTGGGTACCTGCCATGGAAAGGCCGGTAAAACGCTATCCACCTTGCGGAGAAAATCTCCGATCATCGGCCACCACCAGCACATGCGCATGCACAGCCAGCGCATGCGCAAGCACAAGCGCAGCCGCCACCCCCACCACTTCTGCGATGGCTGCTACTGGCCACGGGAACCGGCACAGGGTTGGTAACATTCGTTATCCGGCCGGTAAAATCGTTGATATTGCCAATTAGTTGGCCTGAGAATGTCTCTACCCCTGTTACCATACTGGCGGCAAAGTCGGCTCCCGGTAGCTGCACTTTTCCGCTGGTGGGGCTGGCACCCCCACTTCCGCTACTGCCGCTACCCCAACTGGGAGACATACTGGGAGAATAGTTACCATACCAACGAGGGATGAATATCGGCCGGTCGAATACTTTACGCGAGCGGCCCTCAAAATCGCGATCAGCCATTGTCCACTCGAAGGATTCCTCATTGAGTACCGGATTCATATCCGGTGTGTTGGCATCCACAACTTGGGTCCACGCTTTGTCGATGATGGCCTTGTAATAGGCCTCGGTTTCATTTTTACCAAAGCCCTTCATTTTTTCCGTTACGTTTTTTACCAGGTTTACAAATACCGTTTGCATCGCGGCTTTGCGGGCTCCCATATCGGCTACGATCGAATTGATAAACTCGGTTTCATATTCCAACAAACCCTCTGGTAGTGGATCAGATTTCCGTACCTGAAGCGGATCCTCACGTAATACTTGCACCGCGCCTTTTTTCGTCACACCATATAAGATCATCGCCAACACCTTATCCAGTGGGACTGCCATCAATATTGCGGCTTCTACCGCGGTAAGTCCACGCCGAATCCCTTGCCCTTCTGCAGAAATGGTCGGTTTGATATACTCCAGCTTGCGCTTGCGGGCGTTAGATATTGCCCTCATAGGCGCGATGATAAAAGCATAAATTGCCACAGCACACATGATCAAAAATGGGAAAACTGCCATTACCCAGGTTATCAATTCTTCCAACCAGGCGGTGCGAACAATTGCACTTTCGGGCACATACTTGGACGGAAACGAAACACCAAACTGGTATTGGGTATGGCCGTTGGCTTCGCTGGTGTGCCAAGTATACGTAACACCCTTCTCCGTATCCACCATTGCTGGCACTGCTGGTCCCGGCCAATTCTCGCCAGGCAAGTGATAAATCGATTCTGATGGTAAAACCCCCACCGGAAAATGGAATATTACGGTCAGGTTGGTTGATCCGCTCACGTATTCTTGGCCGAAATACGTAGTACCAAAAACACTACTGGCATAGTCACTTTTTTCATCGTCAGGATAAATCATCCGGTTGATGGTTGGTACCACCACATGTACCGTTCCCACATCGGTGATAGCTTGCGCGCCTAATTCCACAGCAAATCCACTGCCACCTTCACCCTGGTAATCGCTGCTAATTGAAACAGGAACCCCATTGACATCAGCACGAATATTTTCAGTTTCAAAGCTGCTCTTCGGCATGCCCACATCTACAAAATCGATCGGGCTTGCCCACGGCTCATTCTGGAAGGTGAAGTAATATTCCACGGATACCGTGCCATCATCATTGATCGTGTAATTCACCAGCTCATCAGTAAGTTGGAATGCATACGTTTGGGCACTGGCGCCATAGGTAACCAATGCCAAACCAAGTAAAACCAAAAATACTGTAGCTATGCGAAATATATTTTTATTTACCATTTGGGCTCCTCGCTTACTTGGTAACTTGCCCCACAATATGGGCAAAACACCATCGGAACATGGTTCTCAATACGCACAGCGCTTGAATCGATCGCCCCCCCACAACTGGCGCATTTCATTTGGCTGATCTTAACATCACCTGGCATGTGTGCCCCATTGCCCGGTTGGGCGATAGTAGCAGCCTTTTGTTGCTTCATATAAGCTGTTACTGACCAACCGGCAATACCGCCGCCGGCAACCAAAAATCCCAATCCAAAGGTTATCCACCCACTATTGCCCTGGGATGAAGTTGACCCCAACACCAATAACAGGCCGTACCCAAAAAGACAAAAACCCACTACAAAGACAAAGATCAAAACGATCGGTAACCCTTTATTTGCCATCAAAACCTCGCAGTTACAATAAATTTCATATCAAAAGGCGGCAACCCACTACTTTTAATTCTATAATACCTATAAGCAGTCATTCAACATCCAGAACGGAAAAAGTGATGAAATTATCGGAACAATATTACAAATGGAAAGAGACCGTGCACAAACGCTCGGTCGACAAGTTCCCTGAACGCAAAGGCAGTTTTACTACCAGCTCCGGTGTAGAGGTCCCCCACTTTTTATTCCCCCAATCCGATGATCCGGTTTATATGGAGACACTTGGCTTTCCGGGCGAGTACCCATTTACCCGTGGTGTGCAACCCACCATGTACCGCGGTCGGTTTTGGACCATGCGGCAATATTCGGGATTCTCTACCGCCGAAGAGAGTAATCGCCGGTACCAATATTTGCTTAAGGCTGGCCAAACAGGTCTTTCTGTTGCATTCGACCTTCCCACCCAAATCGGTTACGACGCAGATGACGAGATGTCTTTGGGTGAAGTTGGCAAAGTTGGGGTATCCATTTCTTCCATCGAAGATATGGAAACCCTCCTCCGCGACATCCCACTGGATCAGGTATCCACCTCGATGACCATCAACGCCCCCGCGGGGATCTTGTTGGCGATGTACATCGCTGTTGCCCGCCGCCGCGGCATAGACGCATCCAAACTGCGGGGAACCATTCAAAACGATATCTTAAAAGAATATATCGCCAGGGGAACATACATCTTCCCCCCCCAACCCTCCATGCGGCTGATCACCGATATTTTTGCATACTGCTCAGCCAATATCCCCAACTGGAACACGATCTCCATCAGCGGTTACCATATCCGCGAGGCAGGCAGCACTGCCGCTCAGGAGATCGCCTTTACCATCAGCAATGCCATTGCCTATGTAGAGGCTGCCCTCAAAGCCGGCCTGCCGGTGGATACCTTCGCTCCACAACTCAGTTTTTTCTTCAACGCCCACAACCACTTTTTGGAAGAGGTGGCCAAATTCAGGGCTGCCCGTCGCCTGTGGGCGCGGCTGATGAAAGAGCGCTTTGGGGCCAGTAAAGCCAGCAGCCTGCAATTACGCTTTCACACCCAAACCGCTGGCAGCACCCTTACCGCCCAACAACCTGAAAATAACGTCGCCCGTGTCACCATCCAGGCGCTGTCAGCCGTGATGGGCGGTACACAGTCACTGCACACCAACTCGATGGATGAGGCTCTTTGGCTCCCCACCGAAAGAAGTGTTCGCGTCGCCCTGCGAACGCAACAGATCATTGCATACGAAAGCGGTGTGGCCGACACCATCGACCCACTTGCCGGTTCGTACCTGATCGAATACCTAACCGATGAATTGGAAAAAAAGGCTACCGATTACATCAACAAGGTAGACGCGATGGGCGGAGCCATGAAGGCGATTGAACGCGGTTATATGCAAGCCGAGATCCAAAATGCCGCCTACCAAGCCCAATTGGAAATTGAAAAAGCAGAAAGTGTGGTCGTCGGGGTTAACAAATTCCAAACCAACGAATCTATCACACTTGAGAAGCAAACTATTGACCCATCGATCGAAAACCAGGCTCGCCAACGCCTTGCCGAACTGAGGATTCGCCGAAACCCAAGCCGCGTAGCTGAACTGAGCACTCACCTTTCTACCGCTGCCAAAAGCGAAGATAACCTGATGCCCCTGTTTGTGGAATGTGTAGATAATTACTTAACCTTGGGCGAGATCTGCAATATCCTGCGAGCAGAATGGGGAACCTATCAGGCACAAGAAATGTAAAACTGGCAAACATCTCGCCTTGACACGTAAATAAGCGTATGATAAACTATTTGTCGCTTTACAAATGGTCCCGTGGTGTAGCGGCTAACATGCGGCCCTGTCAAGGCCGAGATCGCGGGTTCGAACCCCGTCGGGGCCGCCAATGTGCGGCTAAGCTCCCAACCGATTGGTTGGGAGTTTTATTTTAAATCGACCAATTTTTGCTCATAAAAGGGCGAAAACCACTGCCTAAGGCGATCTCTGGGCTTTTTTTCAACCGCGATCACTTTCCTAATTTTGATTTCTGAATGAACTAAACCAGGAATATTCTCAGGTCGTTTAGTGCAATGGAGCGAAACTTGAAGCGATACTGCAAATGATCAATAAAGCTTCAAGGTGTTTAGCAATCGATCCGCACTGGCTGGTAGGAAAAAAATTGAAACCAGATTTGAGCTGAGTTCGAAAGAAGGCGGGATCGGGATCATCAAAGCCAAAATAGTAGAGATAAAAAAAAGTAATGACAAAGAAATTAGTCAGCGGATGTCCGCCTCATTCGAAGTTGTCCCCACGTTACTTGACCCTTTCAAGGATCAACCTGAAACAATCCGCATTTGATCCCCTCAAGTTAAAAGAACTCGCGAATTGAACTGCACCCGCTTTGCTAGACAGTAAAGAAAAAACACCCCCTGATATC
>SXKT01000016.1 GCA_005778035.1 Chloroflexota bacterium | reverse complement strand
TTTTTGTTACCATCGCTAAAGCCTTTCACCAAGTTCCATACCAAAAATAACCAGGCAGCACTTAATACCTTGGTTCAAAAGGTGGGTGATTATAGCGATCATGGCGAAGTTCTTTTTATCAATGAGCGCCATCTTGTTACTTTCGGCGTGATTGAAACTCCACTGGTGTACGACTATGAAGCCGTTACCTTGATGGAAATGGCCATGTCGAATAACACCGGCTACCTTAATAGCTTTTATGAAAAACTTCAAAACCACGAATTCGCCGCCATTGTTTCCGGAAAACTAAACGAAGGCATCAAAACTTCGGGTATATTTTTTGAAGAAAATAATATTTGGAACGCCCGGGTTTCGAGCAAGATTTTATGTTACTATGAACCTTTGGTAATTTCCACCCGGCCAGAATTAACCTCCATCATCGAGGCCGATGAAAGTAAAATTACCCTGCTTGTACCGAGAATTGCACCGAAAGAGTGCCAATAGCCCCAAGATGGCCTGAGAAATACCGCGACATGAATGCGCCCATACGATGACGCCTAACGCAAAACCTTCACAATTCAATTTCGGAACCTGGATCCGCATCCTGGGGTCGATACTCAGCACGATTCTGTTCATCCAACTGATCCGCGGACAGGATTGGGATGTGGTTGGTGACAAGGTTGCCAATATATCCTTTCCAACTTTCCTTTTTGCGCTTGCTCTCACCTTCGCTTCTTACGGTTTTAATGTTATGCGGTGGTGCTCATTATTATGGGCTCAAAATGTGAGGGTACCTTACTGGGAAGCGATCAAGATCTCCCTGGGTGGCAGTTTTGCGTCCAATTTCCTGCCTTCCACCATCGGCGGCGATGGCTTCAGGATGCTTGCCATTCAACCGTATACCAAGAGCAAAAATCTTTCCATCGGTTCGGTGGTTCTCGACCGAATCATTAATATGACGGCGATGACTTTTTTGGTTCCGATCCCGATCGTTTTATTTGGAAAGACCTTATCCACCTTGTTGGCATCCGCGGGCTTATTGCGAACCGCGATCTTCTTCCCTTTGCCGCTTAAAAAACTGTTTGCCAAATATTCACCCAAGTTGGCAGTTGCTCTCGCAACCTGGTCTCAACAACCAGGGTCATTTGTTAAAGCCTTTTTGTACGCATGGCCATCGAACCTGCTACCCATGTTTGGTACCTACCTGATAGCCAGAGCGCTTGGGATGGAGATCAATTTTTGGCATGCTATTGGTGTCCAAACAGTGGCGTATTTTTTAGCCGTGATCCCCATATCGATCAATGGGTATGGACTTCGGGAGGTAGCCTACACAACCTTGTACTCTTCCCTGGGTATTTCCTTGGAACAAGCCTCCACGTTGGCAATCATCACCAGGATCATCACGATCATTTCTACCTTGCCAGGCGCATTGTGGCTTAATACATTGTTGGCTCTGCCGCAAGAACCAGATGAGGATGGATCTTGATGAAAATATTGGTGCTTACACATGAGTACCCCCCTATTGGTGGCGGCGGTGGCATGGTGGCAAAAGACCTTGCGGTTGGGCTGGCGGGTAAAGGGCACAAAGTAATGATCCTAACCACCAAGATCCCCAACATCCCGCCAGACTCATCTTCAGACCGGGTTAAGGTGAAGCGCGTTGAAACTTTTCGAAAACGCGCCTTTAAGGCCAGTTTTGTTGATATGGCATTGTATGACCTTGCGGTATTATGGCACGGAGCACGCATCATAAAAAAATGGAAACCAGACCTGATACACGCCCATTTCGCGGTCCCCGCGGGGGCTGTTGCCCGAATCCTTAGCCGCTGGTTTGGCATTCCTTACTTGCTTACCGCCCATCTGGGAGATGTTCCCGGAGCGGTTCCATCCAAAACAGACCAATGGTTTCGCTGGATCTTGCCGTTTACCCATGTAATTTGGCGAGATGCCGCCGTCGTGGTAGCTGTAAGCGAGTTTACGCGAAATTTGGCCCACAAGCTTTACCCCGTCCCGATCCAGGTGATCCACAACGGCATTGGCATCGACAAGATCAACACTCCCACTATCGATGCGGGAGCAAACCGCCCGGTACAATTGATCTTCGCGGCACGTTTTGCGGAACAAAAAAATCCTTCCCACCTTGTGCAAGCGTTGGCTCCCCTTAAAGAACTTGACTGGCAATGCAATATGCTTGGGGATGGGCCGCTTTATGACGAGGTTCGGAAAATGGTCCGAAATTTGGGCCTGGAAGACAAGTTCAACTTTGCTGGCTGGGTAACGCCCGAGCAAGTTGTAGCGGCCTTCGCAGAAAACGACATTTTGGTATTACCCAGCAGCTCCGAGGGATTATCAGTTGTAGGGGTACAGGCATTGGCAATGGGTTTGGTGATGGTGTTAAGCGATGCCGGCGGCAACCCCGAGTTGGTGAGCGGGGGCAACGGAAAATTATTCCACGTTGGCGATATTGCAGCACTGACCCAGGCGTTGCAAGGCTATATTCTTGACCGGCAAGCTTTGATTACAGCCCGGCAAGAAAGCCTCGAATATTCAAAAAGGTTTTCAATCGACCTGATCATCGATCAATACGATCAGATCATTTCCAGCATACAACGCTGACGGAGCCAGTTCATGTATCTTTTGGATGAATTTAGCATTATTCCATTATTGGTTTTGTTGTCTTGTTGGCTTATCGGTGGTTGGCTCATTGTTCGCCGCTTTTTCCATGTTCCTGCCGATGAACAACCATTGCTGGGCTTGGGTTTGGGTTTGGTTTTTTCCACATGGGCGACCAACCTTCTCTCCCGCGTGGCAGACGGTCCGGCCGGGTTTTGGGCAGCCCCGGTGATCTTCTTGCTTCTGGGTGTGGCCAGTGCCTATCCATTCACTTCCCTCCGGGATTCAATCAAAAATGCGCCCTGGCTCCAGCTTTTATTTTTTATTGCGACAGCGGTGATTTTTACCCTGATCGGCCGGGGGTTTGGTTTCTTTGATGACCACCAGAACCTTCCAGCCCTTTCGATGATGGCGGCAGGGGATGTACCACCCCACTTTGCGTTCAATCCAAGCCTTATGTTTGGTTACCACTATTTTCTGCTGCTAACCGGAGCAAGTTTCGTTCGGCTGGCTGACGCAGCGCCTTGGGCCGCATTAGACCTGGCCAGGGGGATCACCCTGGCGTTGACCTTTTTTTATGCAGGTTTTGTTGCCAGGCGCCTAACCAATAACCTGTTCGTACAGATCACAGCGATGCTCTTCACCCTGTTTGCTGGCGGCGCCCGATGGATCTTGTTATTGCTGCCAGCCAATGTTTTACAGTTCATATCGAGGTCGATCACACTGATCGGTTCCGGAGCCGATTCTGGCCCCAACCTGGCTACCACTTTACTTAAAAATTGGAATATCGAAGGGCAAGGTCCTTTTCCGCTGCCATTTATGTATGGCTCAGGGTTAGACCCGTCCTTCAGTATGTTCCATAATGGCTGGGGAACCAGTGCCATCATGATGATCTTGATTGTGTTGTTGTTGGCGCACTCGATTTCGAACCGCAAAATTGCCTACTTGCCGTTTGTGGTTTTGTTCAGCTCAATGGCGTTGGCAAACGAGGTCACTTTTGCGTTTTTTTACGTTGGCTTCATAATTACGGTCGTTTGGGTCGCCATTTCCCAACGCTCATTTAGCAGAATCCTTGAGGATAAAGATCTGATTGGCTGGTTCATCGTTCTCGTTGCGGCTGGTCTCATCGCCTTGGTTCAAGGCGGCATGCTAACCGAGATCTTTTGCGGGTTTTTCCGCCCAGCGAGTGCGGATGGTGGGCAAACCTATTTTAAGGTTAGCTTTGCCCTTGGTTGGCCAAGTTTCTTGTCCTCCCATTTGGGGAAACTATCCCTGATAGACCCGCGGCATTGGCTTCCGATACTTGGTGAAACTGGCTTGGTGATCCTTGCCTTGCCACTCGCCATTGCCCAATTTCAACGGAACATTAAAGAAAAGGATTGGATCTCATCGGCATGGCAAGCAAGCTTGTTTGCCAGCCTGGCAATGGTGTTCTTCTCTTACACAGGCAACGCTGGTCCTACAGCGGTATCTCGAATGCAAGCCCATTTTCTGACTGTGCTCAAAATAACTGCCATTCCACTGGGCTGGCTTTGGTTGCGAGGAAAAAGTGACCAAATGAAAGGCGTTGCTTTGGCAATCGTTTTTGCTGCCGTTTTTAGCGGAATCTCGTTGTTTGGGTTACAACTCTCCGCAATGAGCCAACCTACCAATGCGATCTACCTCAGCCACCTTGATAGCCAAATGTTCAAACAACAGTGGAACAAGCTTGAACAAGGCGCAATGGTATTCGACCCAGTTTATCCCCGCGCCGCCACAGTCCTTGGCAGGCCAATTCGCAGCTCCATTACCATGGGCGAAACCCTGCCCGAGTGGAACATGTTTTTTAAACAGCCAGACCCTTACGCCCTACAGAAAGCCGGCTATGGTTATTTGTATGTGGACCAAAAATATTTACAGAAGCATGCAAGTTCCATTGTGATCGATTGTGTTGTGGCGGTTGAAACCCTCGAGGAGCTGGATAACGGGTTCGTTACCGAAGGCCGTTATTTGTATGACATTCGCGCTTGCCAGTAAGACCGTTCTATGTACATAATTAAGTGGGCTTTCGAGAATTGATGGCCTATCGGAGGATGTTATGTACATAAAAGTGATCATTCCAATCGTTCTCTTGTTGATCGCAAGCTCTTGCCAATTTCCAACAAATTTTGAAGTGTCAACCACACCAGTCGCGCCAGAAACCCAAACCATCAAAGTTGCCAGCCAGGCAGAAGTAGATGCGCTAAGGATCCATTTTGGGGCTGGCGAATTAACCGTTGATGGCGGAGCGGCTGATTTGCTGGAAGGAACCGCTACCTACAACTTGCCGATCCTTAAACCAACGGTTGAGATCAGGGACGGATCGGTGACACTTAGCCAAGGCCGTGAATGGCACCCGCCCGCCCAATCTACCGGGCCGATCATCAATCAGTGGGTGCTTAATATCGGCAGCCAAGCGCTCGATCTTCAGATCAACGCTGGCGCGTACAATGGCCGTTATGATTTTGGGAATACCCGGTTGGTTAATCTCGCAATTGCCGATGGAGCATGTGAAAGCACGGTAGATTTCTCTACTCCCAATGCAACCGAGATGGGGGTTTTTTCGTACAAAACAGGCGCTTCCAACATCAACATTTTGAATTTAGGCAACGCCAACACCCAAAAATTTGTCTTTGAGAGTGGTGCAGGAAATTACACCATTGACCTGGCCGGCGATTGGGAGACCAACGCCGAGATCAATATCCATAGTGGGTTGAGCAACATCACCCTGGCCATCCCGCAAGGGCTCAATGTGAACCTGACGGCCGAAAGCGGGCTTACGAATATTAATATCCCTGATAGTTGGGAACAGCGTGGAAACGATTTTAGCCAAAAAGGCAGCGGACCTTTGGTTATGATCAAAGTAACCATGGGCATGGGAAACCTGCAAATCATTCAGTAAGCTAATTCGGAAAAAATTGTCATATTATTATTAAGATGATTTCCACTTGCCAGAAACCAAGGTTGTATTAAAATAACATAAATTTGATAAGTTATGTCTAATTTAATCACCGATTGATCAAGGAAGTGCCATGCAAATCACCCGCCAAGCAGATTACGCCATTAGGGCAATGTTGTATATTGCCAAGCTAAAACCCGACGAAAGAGCTTCTACGATCAATATTGCCAAGGAACAGCATATCCCATCTTCCTTCCTCGCAAAGATCATTTCACAGCTATCCATATCGGGCTTGTTGCATACTTCCCGTGGCGCCAAAGGCGGTGTCATGTTGGCCAAGGATCCTGCCGAGATCACCCTTTTAGAGGTGGTGGAATCGATCGATGGCCCGATTGCCTTGAACGAATGTTCAACCCCGGAAGGGAACTGCTCACTTTCCACCGATTGCCCGATCAAGGATGTTTGGTGCGAGGCGCAGGAGGAGCTAGTAATGCGCTTACGGAACACAAATTTCGCCGCCTTTACAAAAGCATAATCGTTACCTGCCTATCCAAAACCTGAACCGGCTCGGAAACGATGCCGGTTTTTTATTGGGCGTATAATAATTTAGTCCACTCAAAATTCCAGTCGGAGGCAGAAATGAGTACTTCCAGGGTCGTAAAATCCCCGCGGGGAACACAATTGACATGCAAGAATTGGCTCAGCGAGGCTGCCTATCGGATGATCCAAAACAACCTCGACCCCGAAGTAGCAGAAAAACCTGCCGATCTGGTTGTGTATGGCGGCAGGGGCAAAGCCGCGCGCGATTGGGCTTCTTTCGACGCGATCTTGGAATCGTTGAAAAATCTTGAAGCCGACGAAACCTTGTTGGTGCAATCGGGAAAACCGGTGGTGGTATTTAAGTCTCATAAAGACGCCCCCAAGGTGCTGATCGCCAATT
>SXKT01000015.1 GCA_005778035.1 Chloroflexota bacterium | reverse complement strand
TTAAAACCGAGTTCCGGGAACATCAAATAGATGCGGTTCATCCCGAAGGTGACCTCGTTTTTTAGTTTGCTTAGGTCGGTATTTCGCAAACTTGGGCCATTGCCAATGATGAACGCACGGCGTCCACGGTATTGGTCTTTAAGGGCGGCAATCCTGGCGATCGAACTTCGGCGCCAGGGGTGCAGGTAGGCGGCTGGCAATTGGGGCAGGTCGCGCAGCCCAATATAGGTGTTGCGAACCAAAGGCCAAAGGGAAGATTTCTTAAGGAGGTGGGTCATGGTCATTCGGTGCTAAGTCGGGCGGTCGCCCCACCATCCACAACCATTGCCTGCCCTGTCATAAAAGAGGACTGTGCATTATCGGCCAGGAAATAGATCGCCGAGGCGATCTCTGATGGTTGGCCAATACGCCCATTGACGGTTTTTTTGGCCAGGTTGTCCAATCGGGATTGGATATCTCCTTGGCCCAAATGCCCGCGGTTAAAGCCCGCCCGCAACATGGGGGTATCTACCGCGCCGGGAAGGATGGCGTTGACGCGGATGTTGTCGGGGGCAAATTCGATGGCCATAGCGCGGGTAAGTGCAAGCAGGCCCCCTTTGCTGGCAGCATATGCGGCAATGTTGGCGCTGGTTTGAATGGCGTGAACCGAGGACACGTTTACGATCGCGCCATCCTGGTTATTTTTGAACAACGGGTAAGCAAGTTTGGCGAAAATGAACGCCGAGCGCAAATTGGATGCCAAAACTTCATCCCATTCGGCGATGCTGGTTTCTACCAGTGGTTTGGCAACCTGTACTGCCGCGTTATTTACCAAAGCGTCCAAATGATCCGTTTTTGCGGATACATCTTTGAATAATTTTTCGAGTGATTCTGGATGCGAAACATCTGCCTGGATGAAAGAACCGTTTTTTGGAAAATCATCCCCGTACGGGTTGCGGTCTACCCCGATGATGTGCCAGCCATTTTTGGCGAACAGTTCCACTGTCGCGCGGCCAATTCCACCACCTGCGCCAGTGATAAGAACGATCTTGCTGTCAATTGCCATCGTGCAGGTCCTCCAATTTATAACCAATACCCAGCCCATCCAACAAGTTGCGGATGGTGTTCCAATGTACCCGTTCCCATGCGGTGGGGCTGCTGTTGGTGTTATGTGGCGCCAGCATAACATTATCCATGCCCATTAGCGGGCTATCCATTGGCAGCGGTTCCACTTCAAACACATCCAATGCTGCGCCGGCGATTGTGCCGCTTTGCAGCGCTCGGATCAGCGCAGGTTCATCAATGATCGGTCCGCGGGCGGTATTTATGATAACGGTGTTTGGTTTGGCATGCGACAAGCGGGTTTGATCGATCAAGTGATGCGAAGTGGGATTGAGGTCGCAATTGACCGAAATAAAATCCGACCGGCTGATCAAGTCCTCCAACGGTACCATCTCAATGCCTGTTTCAGAGATGAATACGTGATCAATATCCACGATATCCGTGCCCAATACACGCATTCCAAATGCCCGCGCGCGCCGTGTAACCGCTTTGCCTATATTGCCCACCCCGATCACACCAAGGGTTTGTTCACTCAGGGTTTTTCCGCCGATCTTTTTCCACTCGCCGCTCTTCATCGCACGGTCCATCCAGGGTTGTTTGCGGCTAAATGCCAATATATAGGCTAAAACAGAATCGGATACAGGGGTGGTGAAAGCATTGAGGGTTCGGCCAATGGTGATGCCCAACTTTTGGCATGCATCCGCGTCGATCGAATCGATCCCCGTACCCCATTTTGAGATCACCTTCAGCCGCGGCGAGCAGGCCTCAAGCACGCGCACGGTGTAGCGGTCATCCCCGCAGATCGTGCCGTCGAATTGCCCGGCATAGCGTAGTAAGTCAGCCTCTTCCATCCTTTCTTCTACCGGTGGTTCGATCAATTCAATGCCATACCGGCCAAGGACAGGACGGAACCTATCTACAAACGGGATCATATACGGCGCGGTAAATAAAACCTTCTTCATGCCAAATTCTTCCTTCGGTTTTGCATCAAAATTTCCGCGATCGTAAAATCGCTCTCTTCATCGATGTCTACCGCTTCCAATCGGGAGATCTCTACCATCATCGGTCGGTCTCCGAGCCGGTTGCGTTTTTCCAATAATTTGGCACGGGTAAACATATAAAAACAGGAATTCTCCTCAAACACGGGGGGCAGGTCCTGGGTTTGCAGCAAAATGGCTGGATTATGGTTGATCGCGCGGGTTAGGTTATCCCATAATCGGGTTTGCAAACGGGTCACTGAGAACATCGAATCGTATTCAGGATAACTCCCCAAAAACCGCTGGATGGCTTGTCGCAAGGTGGTCGCTTTTAACAACGGGTTGGTGCTATGGGTTTGCAAAAAGAAATCAGTATCGGCCAAGGAGGTATCGTAAGCCAGGATCTCATTCATGGGTATTGTGTCTGCTCGCAAATGGGCAGGCCTTTCGATGACAAGCACCTTGGGGTATTTTTTGCGCATCTGGTCAAGGATCGGTTCAGAATCGGTATCGACCAGGATCTGGCTGACCTCTGGTATTGCCCCCAAGGTATCGATGATGTATTCGAACAAGGGCTTTCCGTCCAATGGGCGGTAATTTTTACCGGGAACACGTTGGCTGTGATGCCGCATTGGAACAAGGGCGGTAATGGTAGTCATGGTCAATTTTCCTCGCGTACTCGCGAAATCTTAAAATTTATTATAAACAAGTTCAGGCACTTTTTCCGGTCATCCCGTTTTAACCTTGCGGGTCGTACCGGATCGGTTCAACATCATGAACGGTAGCAGATTCAGGGGTTGTGCCACGGGGGTAGTAGTAGGTTTGCCGCAATTGCCAATTCCACACTACTGCTTCACGGTAACCCAAATAGGTACCCCAAAATTGGTTAAAGCGGAACCAAAGAATAGATCCGATATTGGCCAATAAAATGCCTTGGCGGGTAGCGTGACCAATATCATTGGCGGTATTGCTGAGGAACATGCGCAAAAAGTCGTAGATGTTGAAGTGTGCCTCAGGATATATGTTTTTAAACGCCATCGCCTCGCGTTTATAGCGGTTCCTCACACCGAATGGTGTTTCGTTGTGAATGTGGATCACTTCAGCCTCTGGCACGTACGCAAGCGTGTACCCCTGCTCAAGCGCCCATTTTGCCCAGGCAAGGTCCTCAAGCCCGGTCAAGGTTTCATCATATGGCTGCTTTAGCCACAACGATCGCCTGATGGCCGCATTGGCATTGTTGCAAAAAGGTTGTTCCTGAGTATGGTTTGCTGTCTCCGGAAACCAGCGCAGGAATATTTCCCGTTCTGAGAATTTGGTGCTATTGGGGATGCCAGCGCTAATGAACCTCGAATCTGTGCCGCGTTGTTTGCCATAGCTAAGGGCTGTCCTTGGGTTGCCGAGCGGGGCAACCAATCGTTCGATCCAATTGGGGTAAACCGGAAAAACATGCGCGCTGGCGATGAGGATGTATTCGTGGCTGGCGGCTTGGATACCGCGATTAAGCGAGCGGCCAAAGGAGAACTCAGATGGGAGGATGTTGATGACCTTGGCGCCGTACTGGGTGGCAATATCCACTGTGCCATCGGTGGAGCCGGAATCTACAACGATCGTTTCTATGTCCGCCGCAATATGTTGTTTCTGGATGCCATCCAGCAAAAACCGTAGATATCTGGCTTCGTTAAAAGTGCGGATAACGATGGAGCATTGCATGGGCAAGTTACCAGTCGTTATTTTTTTCGTATCCCAGTTTGATCAGTAAATCACCCGCTACATCTTTAAAGGCACGCTTGTGGCTGTCCTTGAAGTATTTTTTCCATTCGCCGGTGCGTCCAGAGCGGAAAGTTGGAGAGCGTTTCGGGTTGATGCTCACTTCGAGCGTCTCCGCGATCTGTGACGAGGTCAAAGTTATCGTTTCAACGCGGGCTAAAAAGTGGTCGGCTACCCTTGCCAGGGTGTTCATCCGGTCATGGATAAAGTCTTC
>SXKT01000014.1 GCA_005778035.1 Chloroflexota bacterium | reverse complement strand
GTTGTGGCAGTCAATGCAATCCAACCGGCGCAACTCGCCTGCTTCTTTGGCTTCTTCCACAAAATTCTTTTGGCCCATCCCTACCAGGTCGCTGGCAAAATATTCCTTCATGCTGCCATCTTCTTGCTTCACGCCGATCCAGCCAATGCTTTGGCGCTGGCGATCCATTGGGATGTAGTACACCTCGCTCTGGATGTGCCAGTGAATGCCCTTGCTTTCGCCGGTCATGGAATTAAGGCCGCCCATCTTGAGGATGAGGGTGGTCTGGCTGGGGGTGTTGGCCTCATCATTCAGGTAGTGCATCTTGGTTTTGGTGATGTTGTCCTTGAAGGATGCAGGTGTATGGCAGTGCTCGCAGGTTTCTCGGGCGGGGCGCAAGTTGTGCACCGGGCTAAGGATCGGCCGGCTATAGTCGTTGGTGATGGTGCCGATCAGCTGGCGGGTGCCATCGATCTTGGATTGGACGAACGGCATAAAACCTTCACCCACGTGGCAATGCACACAAGCCACATTGCTGTGCGGCGATTGCTGGAAACGGGTCATTTGCGGATACATCGAATGGCAGATCGTTCCACAGAAGGGGATGCTCTCCGTCCACAAATAACCCTGAACGCCGCCGATCACCAGCCCCAAACCGATCACAACCAATACGGCAAAACCCACCACTAACCTAAAACGATGGTTAGGGTTGGCAAGGTTGACAGTGAATGGCTTGGGCCAGCGTAGCAGGTTCTTCAATGATTTCATTCAGGTTGCTCCGGCAATTCTTTCGGCATTTCATCTTTTTCAGATCCGCCCGCATTCGGGCTCGCTTCGGTCAGATCCACAACCTCGGCTTGATCCTCCAAGATTAATTTTTGGTTAAATTTTATTTTATCCTCTTCTTTAACATTCGAGACTGTTTCTGTCTGATTTTGTGATTCATCAGTGACATTTGTCAAAGAATCTGTTACATCTTGCGCGGTTTTTCCCTCTGTTTCTGGTTGTGGTTCCTGTTTCTTTGTTGTTTCCTTGGTGCCAGCAAAGTGGATCGGGAAGTGGCGGGTCTCATCGATTTGGGCGATCCTCACCAGCCATTCATATTCCAACGGGTGTTCTACCATCAGGTCATCTACCTTGATGCTACCCTTTAGCATATTGACCGAGTTGTTTTTCCTCACCAGCTGGTAGGTGTGCAGGGTAAGCAAAGTAACCGCCAGCAAAATGGCCTGCCATCGATGAATGGAAATGGCGAACGGAATGATGGACCCAGGCAGAAGGGTGGTGACCTGCACCGGGAATAACATTACCAAACCGGTGAGGGTGCTAACCACCACAGAGAAAACCGTCAACCAGTAAACAAATTTTTCATCCGGTTTGTAGCGGTCAAATTGGGGCAATTCGGCATTGGGGTCAAAAAACAACTTCACCATGCCCGCCATACCCTTCAGGTCGGCCATGGTGAACAACATGGAAGGGAAGCGCAGTTTGACCGAGGTGGCTTCGAGCACGTAAAAAACGTGCGAGGCCGCCAACAACATCAAAACGGCGATAAAAACGCGGTGGGCCACTTGCAGCGTATCGATGCCGCCCACAAGTTGGATGAATTGGAACGCCAATGGGTGGTCTGAAAAAGTTTGGGCCA
Organism: Chloroflexota bacterium; assembly: GCA_005778035.1. Classification (GTDB taxonomy): domain Bacteria; phylum Chloroflexota; class Anaerolineae; order Anaerolineales; family Villigracilaceae; genus UBA5195. The sequence continues at coordinate 81,241 of SXKT01000014.1, read as the reverse complement.
AACCAGAGACGGCCAAAACGATCACACTTATGGCCAGCACCGCATGCTGAACCAATTGCAGGGCGTTGAACCGTTGAATAACATCGGCGCCATTTTCGATCTGGGCGACCACAGCCTGGGCTTCTTTCACATCGGCAAGGGTAACCCTGCGGTTAATAAGAAAACCCAAACGCAGTTTGGCGCGCGGGGCGGTATTGGTTTGGGTCACTTTGTTGTCGCTCATTCCTGCCCCTGTTCATTTTTGTATACCTGCACGGCATTGGCGCGGCGCAGGTCCAAGATCACCCACAGCCCTGCCAGCAGGAGGACGATCACCACCACCGCCAAAGAATAGTTATTGACCGCGTATAACAGCGGCATGGTAGCCAGTTCTGGTTTTTTGTGGCTTAGCCAGGCAGCCGGAAATTGGATGCCGGCGTTTTGGTGGCACTGGGCGCACGTGGCCTGCAAATTGCTGGGGTAAACACTGGAATAAGGATTGGACGGGCTAAGGATATTATGCACGCCGTGGCAATCGTAACAGGTAGCCTTTACCTCATCCAGCCGGTTGACGCGCCCCATGATGTTGGTCTTGCCATGCACATCCTCCAGGTAAGTACCCATCACATCCGTCGATATGCCGTATTTTTCCATCACAGCTGGGTCGCTGTGGCACTTTCCACAGATCTCGGTTGCGGCGATCTGCCTAAAATCGGTATTGGAAGGACCCTTTACAGCATGAGAACCATGGCAGCCGCCACAGGTGGGAACATCGGGGTTGGCTTCATCCTCCAGCGCCGCACCGTGAACGCTGTCTTTGTATTGGTTGTATTCGCCCTCGTGGCATTTTTTACAAATGGCAGATTGGGTTTGACGATTTGCCTCTGAAATGGCATGCGCGCCATGGCAATCTACACACATGGGGGCATATTTGTTGCCAGCTTCTGCCAGCCTGGTGTGAACACTTTCGGCCACCTGATCATACTTCTCTTGGTGGCACTGGCTACAGGCATCATTAAAAGACAAAGTAAATTCGCGCGGGTCTTGGTACGGCAAGGTAAAGATCAACTCGGCGGTTTTATCCACCTTTTCACCGTTCATGCCGTGGCAAACCGAGCAGGTGGCAAAGGATGAGGACGCGTGCGGATACTCACCCTGGTCCAAGTGGCAGAACTTGCAGCCAACCCCCGCCTGGGTATGGAAGTTGACCTCATGCTCAGCGGGCTGAATGTACAAGGAAACGATCTCATCGTTGGCGGTTCGGCCCTTCATTCCGGGCAGGCCGTGGCAACCAAGGCATTCACCCGCTCGGTGCGGGTTGCTGGTATCAGGCGTGGCGGTGGGGGCTGGGTCTTGGCCGGCACTGGCCGCGAATACAACGCTGGTTTGCTGGCCAAACACGCCCAGCGCCAAAAAGCAGATCAGAATGATGAGGGCAACATTTTTCTTCATGGTTTTATTCCATATCCGATCGCACGGCTGTTTGCGGCTGGCCAGGAGTCATCACAGATCCGAGAAAAGCCAGAGTTTCCGATAATCCCTTGGGCATCATTGTTTTACTGCCAATGATCTGTAAACCACCTGTCAACTCATCAACCTCCACCAAAACCAGGTCCGGATAGGCCGAAAACAACAGGTTCAGCGAACAATGAAAGGGGCTATCCAATTTTTTCTTTTCCAAAAAAACCACATCCGGCGCATGAACTTTGATCTGACCCAACAGATCAGCCTCGGGGTTACCGGCAACAGCAACCACATCCAAATGGCCATTGTTCATATTTGCCAATATGCCATCCATCAGTATCGAGTGATCAGAAAAAATCAAATATTTCATAGACATTGCGTGATTGTGAAGTTTGGAACTAGTATATTTATTAAGATTAGATTAAACAATAGGTCAAATGGCAGTTATTTCACAGCATAAAGGGTGGTATTAATTGTTAATTTACTACCCTTATGGGTAGCTTAAGTGCTGTGCATCGGAATGATCTTTTCCTGGATGGCCAACATGACCGCTTCCGTGCGGTTCATGCTGCCCAGCTTTTGGTTGATCTGTTTCAGATGAAATTTGACCGTGTTTTGGCTGACCCCCAGCTCCCGCGCGATCACCTGGTTGGAAGCGCCCCTGCGCACCTTCTCGAGCACTCTTATTTCGGGGGCAGATAACTTCTTTTTTTTATCCGCTTCCGATTGATTCCGCAGTAAAGTAAACAACCGGGGGGCGATCGTCGGCGATATGGCCGGCTCACCCGCTTCCGGGTGTGCGATCAGTTCAAAAAAGCTGGCAGATTCGATATGTTTGGTCATATAGCCATCTACCCCCGCCTGTATTGCCTGCGGTAAAATCAGATGCTCCTCGTCAGAAGTCATGATGACCACTTTTGCCGTGGGAATTGCCTGCTTGATGGCGCCCACCAAGTCAATCGTATCATCGCCCACAAAAATTGGCTCCAACAGGATGACATCGGGTCGGTAAGCTACCATCTGCGCCACCATGGCACCATCCGGCTGATAGCATGCAACGTCATGATCTGAGGAAACCAGCAGGCTCCTTAAACCATCACGAAACAAGTTTTCACGGTCCAAGAGAAAAAATTTCATTGGATGATCCTAAGGTGCTTGTCCGCCCGCAATTTCATTGGGCAATATTTGGTGATATTTTCATTATAATAAAGAACAGTTTAGTATATTGAGGTGAAAACGAAGATGCGAAAAATTATATTGTTCCTCCTGTTGGCCGTTTTGGCCTTTGGCACAATGCCCGCCGCCGCCCAACAAAGCCTGGAATTTGATTCGGTTGCTGTTTCGATTTGGCCGGAATTTGATAACCAGGATGCTTTGGTGATTTACAAATTGGCGCTCTCCCCCAAGGTTAGCCTGCCTGCCCAGGTCGAACTCAAGATCCCATCCACTGTAACCCGTTTATGGACCATCGCAGTCGGTGATTCTTTCGAGACCGTATCCGATTCAGGTGTCGATTCCCAGTTCCAAACCGGTGAGTCATTCTCCACTATCAGCCTCACCGCAAAATCTCGATTTATTCAGATTGAATTTTATGACACCCTGAAAAAATCGGGCAGCCAACGTAACTATACGTACCAATGGAACGGCGAGGGATCCGTTGGCACCTTCCTTATTGAGGTCCGACAACCACTGCAATCCACCAATTTCAGCGCAACACCTTCGCTTGGCGCCCCCACCATAGATTCGATGGGTTTTGAAACCGCCAACGCTACCCAGTTTGATCTGCAAACCGGCCAAAGGGTGGCCTACAAGTTCTCGTACGACAGGCAAACCGACGAACCCAGTACTGCCTTTTTACAGGTTCAGCAACCAGACCAACCCACTACCGAAAGCCAAAACACCTTTACAGATATTTTGCCCTGGTTGTTGGGCGGTTTGGGTGTGGTATTTTTAGGTGTCGCTACTTACCTTTATTTCACATCCGGCAAGGCATCACGCTCCATTGGCTCAGAGGGCCGGCGCAGGCACACCAGCCGTTCATCTGCGGCAGCAACCCCGGGCAACCCCGTCCACTGTCCTGAATGCGGTAATCGAAGTGTACCGGGCGACAAATTCTGCCGTACTTGCGGCGCAAAACTGCGGTTCAGCTAACCCAAACTCCCTGTTAAGAAAAAAGCGCCAGTTCACACAGTGAACTGGCGCTTTCGTTTTGCCGGGCATACGAATTGGGCGGGCTAGGGCATTCCCGCGTTCACCCAATCGGTCAGGTATTTGATCTCGTCCTTGGTAAGTTGACCAGGGTGGTCACCCTCAGCCTGTACCGCGAAGACCGAGCTTCCAGCCGGATTGCCAGCCACAAATCCGGGGCCAGCATTTCCGCCCCTTATACTGCTTTCCTTGCTCAACACTTCATAACCACCCACCCCATCGGCGCCATGGCAAGCTGAACATTTCTCGTTTAGCATTGGGCCAACCCAGCCTGCCCACGTTAGGCTCGCGGGTCGGGGCATGGGTGTTGGTTCAAAAACCACCAATGTTGGCGTCGGCAGTGGCGAAAAAGCCGGGGCAGTTTCGCCTTCCGGCAGTCCTGCTACGGCGGTGTTCTCGAACCACACAATGTAATAAACACTGGCAGCGGTTGCCACAAAAACAAAAATCGCAAACGGCACAAAAACGATCTGCCTGATCACCTTTGTGCGCAAACGCACCTCAGGTGGCTGTTGTTCGCCACTCTCGATCAAGGCCAGCTCAGCGGGGTGTTCATGTTGCATCTCGTGCTGGTTCAGTTTGCCGGTGAACATGCTTTTATTAAAGGTTTTGATGTGCACATGGTAGAAGTGCCAAATAATGATCGCCGCTACTGCCAATACGGCTTCTCCACCGTGGGCTGCCTTCGCGGCAGGTATCACCTCGCCTGGTAAAAACCGCAGCGTGGTGATTGGGTTCCACATCATCAAACCAGTTGCCGCCATTACCAACGTACCCCAAATCAGGGCCAGGTATTCCATCTTTTCGGCATAGGAGTAGCGCCCATAATAGGCCTTGTGTTTTTTATAACCAAAATAATACTGAATATCGTGAATGACATGCTGCAGGTCATTGACCCACGGGATCATGGAGATGTGGATCCTGTCGACCCATAACCGGTATCCCACCTCAATGATATGGATACCGCTTACACCGATCATGATTGTCGCCGAAATATGGTGGATCAGCCGCGCGGTTTCGATCCCGCCCAGCATCGCGAACAACCAAACAGAGATCGGTGACAATGGATATTTTTGTGGCAAACCGGTTAAACCCAACAATGTAAAACTTACTAAAAATACAAAGTGTTGCAATCGTTGAACCACATTGAAGCGGTTGTACAACTTGACCGGAACAAGTTTGGTGTTTTTATTTGGTTTCGCCATCGTTGTCCTCCTCCTTCTTTTTTGGCATAGGGTTTACCTTGGGGGAGGTGGTCTTCCGTTTGGGGCTGGAAAACTTGTCCAACATCGAACGGCCAAAATCTAGCAGGACCAAAATACCCATTGGGCCTAAAACAGCGGGAATAAAGAATTGATAGAACAGGTTGATGTAATACACCGAGGGATATTTTTCAGCATCAGGAATATAATGCGATGTCCAGGAATCGGGAAAATTGGCCGTTGCATCCGGATGGCATTTTTGGCAGGTCTTCAACAAGTTTTGTTTTATCTCCAAACCTTTGGTAGGGTCATCGGTTCGTGAAATATCATGAATGCCATGGCAATCGTAACAAACTGGTTTATTGCTTTCGGCATCCGGCGATACTTTTTCAAAAATGGTGACGGTGGTGCCATGGAAATCTGAAACATAGGTGTTCATCACCTCGGTAGATAATCCATACTTCGCCATTACATCTAAATTGGTATGGCACTTGGCGCAAATTTGAGGAGACCGCAACCGATAAGCCATAGTGCGAGGATCTTCAATGTTGTGGGCGCCATGGCAATTGGTACAGGTAGGTACATCGGGGTTGTTTTGCTCAATATTCGCTTGCCCATGCACACTTTGGCTGTATTTCTCGTAAATGGCGCTGTGGCATTTTTCGCAATTTTTGGCAATTGAGAAATGGGTTGCAGCCGAGACCAGGCCATTATCCTTGTCCTTGATCCGTGTAATGGTATGGGGTGAATGACAATCGGAACAAACCGCGGCAGCGATGTTTCCGGCGGCAATTTGTTCGGCATGCACACCGTCCATCACTTCCTCCTGGCGTTCTCCATGGCAACGGCCACAGGCATCGCTCATTGTCAGGGTAGCTTCCCGCCTGCTGTTAAAGTTGTTTCCATGCCCGCTTTCAGGTTTATAACCAACATGGCAGCCGATACAAGCCAGCCCTGCTTCAAGGTGAACAGTATTGTTGTATGCCGTGGGATCCACATACAAACTGACCTTGTCGCTTTCCAAAATCCCCCATGTTGTCGACATTGCCTGGTTTTTATGGCACTTCAAACACTCTGCATCCGTTTCCACTGGGTTTTGGGGGACAACCCCAAAGGACCGCGCGGAAGGCAATACCGAGGACGCAAATGCGGGAGTTGGGGCACCCGCAAAAAAACCCATGATCAGTACCAGTATTAAAAGGAAGAAAAACCCGCCAGACGAAACAAATGGCCGCCGATGCGGATACACGCCCCTACTTCCCATCACCTTGCTCTCCTGCGGGTGAATTTTCTGCATCTTCATTGTCCTCGTTCGGATCCTTTGGATTTTCGATCACAGCCAAGCCCGATTTGCGTAACAAGTAAGCAATGCCAATTAAAGCAAGGATGGGAATCATCAACCGAACAAAGATCCACTCCAGCACCGCGATGATAGACATATCCATAGGTCTTCTCCGTTCGTCATCAAGAATCAATAAATGCACGATCGCGGCAAAAAATTGCCCCGATCGGTTGAATTAAGCTAGTATATCTTAAAGAAAAGATTAAGAATTGATGAGAGTGACATTTGTACAGGTGATTTGTGACAGCATTCACTAACCTGTTTTTAAGCTTATCCATTAATATGACAGTACGAATCCGGTATCATTTCGGCTATTTTCGTTTTGGAGAATGAACAATGACCAAGAAGATCACACTCACCCTCGCACTGATCGCCATCGTGGCGGTCGCTTTCATGCTTCTCCCTGCATCGGGCACTGCCCAGGCTGCCGGCCCCAGCCAGGATGTAGAAGGATGTTTGGAATGCCACTCAACCGCATATACTCCCTGGTCTCAAAGCAACCATGGCGCCAACAATATTACCTGTTTGGTCTGCCACAAGCTTAGCCCTGGTACTGGCCAACACCCAACCTTAAAATACACCGTCGAAGATGAATCGATCACCTGTGTTGTATGCCACACCAATGTAGCCGGCACAAACGTGGCTGGCCAGGTAGAAGCCAGCAAGCACGGTGAAGTAGGCATGAAATGCATCACGTGCCATGAACCCCACAGCCAATCCTCAATTTTGGCCAGCGGTTCCAAGATCGTGTGCGATAACTGCCACAAGAACGAAATGAAAGAAGCAGAATCCTCCACCCATCACGCAGCTGGGTTAAACTGCATCAACTGCCACATGGGCGAAGAACGCAGCCACACCCTCAAGATCGGCCCGGAGACCTGCGGCGGCTGCCACGAGGATATTCACGCGGCCAACCGTATCCTGTCCAGCGGCGCAAAAGTTCAAGCGATTACTACCCCCATGGTTAAACCCGAAAACACAGCCAGCGAGACCGAAGCGGAACACTCGGAAGTGAAAACTGGCGGAATATCATTGCCATCCTGGACCTTGATCTTTGCCGGTATCGTTATCGGCGCCATTACTACTTGGGTATTGTTCGGTAAGGAACCTGGCCAACCAAAGCGGCCAAACTAGTACGATCAGGAATGCGACCCACGCAAACCAGACTCGGAGCAACCATATGACTGACGAAAACAACATCACAAACGAACAAGCGGAACAACCTGGGGTACGCCGAGATTTCCTAAAATTACTAGGGGCCATCGCCGGCGCGACCGTAGTTACTCAGGCAGCTGTTGTAACCACCCAGGCCGGAAGGAAAAATTCCGGCGGTGGTGAAGATACTGGAACCGGTCCCAAATGGGGCATGTCGATCGACATCAATAAATGCATTGGCTGTAGCTACTGCACATATGCTTGCCAGGCGGTAAATAACCTGGCTGAGGATATGGAGTACTGTGTTGTCACAACCGAAACCCTCAAGAACGGCGCGGAGTATTTCCTCTCTCGCCCGTGTATGCAGTGCGATGAAGCACCTTGTGTTCATGTTTGCATGGTTGCCGCTACATACAAACGCGATGACGGCATTGTAATGATGGATTATGACCTGTGTGTAGGCTGCAGATACTGCCAGGTAGCTTGCCCTTACGACGCGCGCGTATTCAATTGGCGGCAGCCGGTGGAATTAAGCCCGCGCTCACCCGATTTCGGTTTGCAGGAAGTACCTAACCGGCCGCGTGGCGTAGTAGAAAAATGCACCTTCTGCGTGCATCGTATCGATTCGGGCTTGCAACGCGGCATGGTGCCCGGAGTAGATGCACTGGCCACCCCTGCTTGTGTGGTGGCTTGCCCCACCGGAGCAAGGGCATTTGGCAATCTTCGCGACCCGCACAGCCCTGTTTCCCAGGTCCTTAGCGAATCGAAGACAGTGTTGCGCCTGCGCGATACTGAATTGAGCACTGCGCCCAATGTCTACTACGTTCCTCCGGAAGACCAAAACCACAACCCATTCACCGAAGGATAAACCATGGACAATTCGATCATCATTCCAAAATTACGCATCGGCCGCCGCATGGTAGACCCCTTCCCCTATTGGCTCAGCCTGTTAGGGATCGGCCTGATCTTCGGCATGGTGGGAATTTTCTTCCTGTTTAGGGATGGATTGCAAGTGACCGGCCTCTCAAACCGTGTTCCGTGGGGTCTTTGGATCTCAATCGATCTCAGCTCCATCGCACTGGGTGGTAGCGCCTTTGTATTTGGGGCGATTGTTTACATTCTGCAAATGAAGCGCTATGAGGCTATCGGCAAGTTGGCAGTGCTGCTCGGATTCCTTGGTTACTCGACCGCCGGCTTGGTACTGTTGATGGACCTGGGCCAACCATTGCGATTTTGGCATCCGGTCGTGTTTTGGCAACCCCACTCTCTGTTGTGGGAAGTGACCATGTGTGTGGTACTCTACCTTACTGTTCTGGTCATCGAATTGCTGCCGATCATCCTTGAAGCGCCGATCTTTGAAAAACACCCGCTTTGGGAGGAGTTCCCATTCCTGGAAAAAATTGCTCCTATTGCGAAAACCGTAATGCACTACGTGCACAAGATCGGCCCGATCTTGGCAGTATTAGGCATGACACTCTCCCTGCTGCACCAAGCGTCGCTGGGGGCAACCTATTCGGTGTTGTATGGCCGTGGGATTTGGTTCAACCAAAGCGCGCCTACCCAATTTGTGTTCTCTGCCATGAGCGGCGGAACCGCATTGCTATTCATTCTGGGTGTGTTCGTTTTCAGGGTTATGCGGCCAGGAACTGTTGAAGATAAAGTCCTCTACAACGTTGCCAGGTTGGCTGGCGCGGTAACATTGCTGTTGACCTACCTAAAACTATGGGACTGGGCAGTCAGCAATTATTACAGTTTCAATGAACAGATCTCCCTGCAAACTGAATTGCTCAATAACGTTGCGCCTTACTCACTCTCATTTTGGCTCGGCCAGGCGTTATTTCCTGCCATCGCCGGCATTGTATTATTGATGGCTGAAAAAGTAAAAAGCTTCAAAATGCTGATGGCGATCGCAGTTTTACCGGTTGTCTCTACGATCATCACCCGTTGGAATTACAATTTCTCCGGCCTCATCGCCTCAACCACCTACGATCCGTTCACGCCGATCGTCCGACTTAATTCCTATACGCCCACCTGGGTTGAGTTTGCGGTGGGGACCTTTGTTATCTGTTACTGGTGGACAGCCTTCAGTTTGGCCGCCCGGTTCCTGCCATTCAAGGCCCACCAAGCCCACCACTAATACCCAAAATCAATTTCCACATCCGTGGCTGGTATGTAAAAATACCAGCCACTTTTTTTAATCACAGAATTAATATGATCTTTGTCGTAATTTAGCGGAATACTTTCTCATATTCCCTTAATCTGGCTGTGTAGAATAAATTTGGATCAAAATAAATCGGAGGAACCATGCCCAACCCTAAATTCAAATTTTTACTCGGCGGTCTATTTATCCTTGCCGCTGTTGTATATTTGATATTTTCATCAACTCAGGCAAGCGCGCAATACTTTCTTACCGTAGATGAGTTGCTTGACCAACAAGCCGCGATGGTCGATAAAAATATCCGCGTTTCTGGCGCGGTAATCGGCGATAGCATTGAATACGATTCAAATGAGCTTAAATTATCCTTTACGGTTGCCCATGTTACCGGAGATAATAACGAGATCGAAAAAAATGGCGGCCTTGCTGTTGTCTTACATCAGGCAGTGATCAACCCCGCAAACAACACCCTCAAGGTTGTTTATGTGGGAGTAAAGCCAGACCTGATGCGTAACGAAGCACAAGCCATTATGACCGGCCATATGGGGGCCGATGGTGTATTTTACGCAGATGAGTTATTGCTAAAGTGCCCAACCAAGTACGAAGAAGCGGTACCCGAACAAGCTGAAGGCTAACGACCTTTATATCAGGCTTTGAAAGAGTACCGGCAAGGGCTGGTACTCTTTCGTTTCTAATTCTTTGGAGAAAAAAATGATAGCAGATTTTGGTTACGGAATATTCCTGCTCAGTTTTATCTTGTCAATCTATGCGGTGTTCGCCGCGATTTATGGATACCAGACCAACAAATACACCTGGGTAGAAAGCTCGCGATTGGCAATGCAACTCACATTCCCGTTGATCACCATCACATCGGGAATTTTGGTTTACTTGCTGGTCACCGACCAATACCATGTGTCCTTTATCTACGAGGTTACCAGCCGATCGATGCCGTTGTACCTCAAGATCACCTCACTTTGGGGTGGGCAATCGGGTTCATTGGTCTTTTGGTCCTGGCTGATGTCTTCGTTTGCCACTGCGGTCACTTTTCGTAAATGGGACCGCGACCGGGAGTTTTTGCCCTGGGTTGTGGTCGTTTCAAGCGTCACCCTTGCCTTCTTCGTAGGCTTGGTGATCTTCTTCGAAAATCCATTCGAAAAATTTTGGCAAACCTTCAACGGTGATGTTGTTACCGCCATGTTCCAGCCAGCCGGTTCAGTGCCATTCTCTCCGCCAGATGGCAAAGGCCTTAATCCCTTGCTCCGGCATCCGGGCATGATCATTCACCCGCCTATGCTGTACCTCGGCTTTGTTAGCTTTGTCATCCCGTTTGCCTTTGCCATTGCTGCCCTCATAACCGGCCGTACCGATGACCGTTGGACCCGCATTACCCGCAGGTGGACGATCGTCGCTTGGCTTTTCCTGTCGATCGGCCTGATCCTGGGCGGACGTTGGGCTTACGACGTTCTTGGTTGGGGTGGATATTGGGGTTGGGATCCGGTTGAGATCGCCGCTTTTATGCCCTGGTTGGTAGGAACAGCCTTTTTACACTCCGTAATGATCCAGGAAAAACGGGGAATGTTCAAAGAATGGAATATGATCTTGATCATATTGACCTACGCGATGGTCATCTTCGGAACCTTCCTTACCCGTTCTGGTGTGCTTTCTTCGGTACATGCGTTTGCCCAAAGTGCCATCGGTCCATCGTTTTTTATATTCATCGGCGTTACTTTGGTCGTATCTACTGCCTTGCTCATTTACCGCTGGAAGGACTTGCGCAGTGAAGCTGAATTGACCTCCATGTTATCTCGCGAGGCGCTATTCCTGCTCAATAATCTCCTTTTCATCAGCATTTACATAGTCTGTTTCTGGGGTGTCTTGTTCCCACTCATTTCCGAGTTATTTACCGGACAAAAAGTAACTGTTGGTCCACCATTTTATGAACGGGCCACAGGACCTCTGTTTGCCGCATTGGTAGTGCTGATGGGTATCGCCCCGCTTTCAGCTTGGGGTCACTCCACCATAAAGACCTTGGGCAAAGCGGCTTGGAAACCAGCAACCGCTGCCGTAATCGGATTATTGGCAATAATATTTGTGGGTAAAGTCACCAATATTTATGCCATTATTGGCTTCTTTGCGGTGTTGTTTACTTCGTTCATCACCTTGTACGAATTTTGGCGAGCCGCGTATGCCCGTAGCCGAGCCCAAAAAGAGAATCTGGTCCTCTCGTTGTGGCGGTTGTTCGGCAAAAATCGCCGCCGCTATGGTGGATACCTGATCCATTTGTCGATCATTCTGATGGCGGTCGGGATCATAGGTTTGGAAATGTTCCAAACTGAGACCCAGGGCACCTTGGCCCAAGGTGAAAGCCTAACACTGGGTGAATACAAGATCACCTATAACGATCTGGCAATTTTCGATTCCAACGACAACCGAAATTTGGCCCGCGCCACCATTTCGGTGGAAAAGAATGGCCAATTTGTGGGGGAACTACATCCCCGCCGTGATTATTTCTATGAATCGCAACAACCGATGACCATCCCTGGTGTACGGTCAACCATTCAGGATGACCTCTACATCATTTTGGTAGATTGGCAACCGATCACGACCGAAGGCGCTACATTCAAGGTCTATCACAATCCGTTGGTCAATTGGCTGTGGTGGGGATCGATCATGATGATCCTCGGATCGATGGTAGCCGCCTGGCCAGAAAAAGATCCTGAACCCCGTAAAGTGTCCTCCAACGCCGCCCTTGCCGCGGCAGACTAAGGCATATCTGATGAAGACTGAAAAAAAATGGTTGTATGGGTTCATTCTTGCCGCTCTCGTGATCATAGCTTTTACAAACCCGGGTTCTGCCTTTGCTCAGGATAACACCCCCACAGATAACGATGTGAACGCGATCGCGAGGCAGATGTTTTGCCCTGTTTGCGAGAACACCCCCCTGGATGTTTGCCCAACCGAAGCCTGCAAAGATTGGCGTGAATTGATCAGGCTAAAACTAACTGAAGGTTGGACCGAGCAGCAGATCAAGACTTATTTTGTTGAGCAATATGGCGCCCGAGTCTTGGCCGAACCTCCTATGCAAGGCTTAAATTTGCTTATGTACATTTTGCCACCGGCACTAATGCTTGCTGGAGCTGCGTTTTTGGGCAAGGCTTTCCTTTCAATGCGCCAAAATGCCGAACGATCAAAAATTTCCATCGAAAATGACAAAGCCGCCGAGAGCGCTGAAGACAAATACGCAAACCTGATCGAAGACGAAATTAACAAAAGGGAGGCCTAACGATGCAACAGCCATCCGCCGAACCAACCGGCTCCGAAAGAAAAGGGATGCCGGCAGCTGTCCAGGCTGTTATTTGGGTCCTCCTGTTAGGATTGCTGGCGCTTGTCGCCATGGGTTTAAAACGAACACAGCAAGGTACAGTACAAATAGGAGACAAGATCCCCGACTTTTCGCTTGTTTTTTTTGATGGTTATACCTATGAAGGCAAAAACGAGGTTCAACTCTCAGACTTGCAAGGCAAGATCGTGGTGATCAACTTTTGGGCATCCTGGTGTATACCCTGCGAGGATGAAGCCGCGGCTCTTGAATCTGCATGGAATGCCTACAAGGATTCAGGCGAGGTTGTTTTTATCGGCGCAGATTACGTTGATACAGAACCCGAAGCCCGCAAGTACCTCGAAAAATTCAACATTACTTTTCCAAACGGCCCAGATCTTGGCACCCGCATCTCCCAAATGTTTCGTATCAAGGGCGTGCCCGAAACTTATTTTATAGACAAACAGGGCGTTTTACACTATATACAAATCGGCCCATTTGCCTCTGAGGATGATATTCATACGATCCTCGATGGTATGTTAGGACAATAGAGGAGCATATGGATCTTGGAGCAATTTTACTTACCGTCGCAGCCAGTATTTTGATCGGGTTATTTGTTGCACGCCCTTTTATTCAATTTCGTAAAAATCCTGGCATACAGAACAGTGACCACGACCGCTCAGCCTTGTTGGCAAACCGCGAAAGGTTGATTGAAGCGATCCAGGAACTGGATTTTGACCACACTTTGGGCAAAATTCCAGCCGAAGATTACCCTGGCATGCGATCGATCCTGGTCAAGAAAGCCGCTTTGGTGATCAAGGACCTCGATACCCTTCAAAGCTCAGGCCAAAGTGATCAGGATATCGTAACCAGCCTGGAATTTGAGGTGTCAAAAAAACGCACAGACGGCTTATCCACAACTTCTACCCCAAAACCAATGGTGGATGATGAGGATATCGAGGAGCTGATCGCTGCGCGCAGGGCCGCCCGAAAAGAAAAATCGGCCGGCTTTTGCCCGAACTGTGGTAAACCTATCCTTAAATCTGACAAGTTTTGCCCATCTTGTGGCAAAACCCAAAAATAAATACCAAGGAATCGAACATGAAGTTTAGAATTTTGGTCCTGCTCAGCATGCTGGCATTCGCTCTCACTGCTTGCGGTTTTTCGCTTGCTGAGGATATCACTCCTCCGCCCAATTATGTTTCGCCGACACCTGGCCCTACCGATAGCCCATTGTACCCCCCGGCGGCTCCGAACCTCACCAACGGCAAAGCCATTTTCGCCGAAAAATGCGCCCCATGCCATGGAGAGAGCGGCTTGGGCGATGGCCCGATGGCTGCCCAATTACAAAAGCAACCTGCCGCAATTGGATCCTTGGAATTAGGACGCAAAGCTGCGCTGGTAAATTGGTTTACCATGGTCACTGAAGGAAACATCAATTCTTTCATGCCCCCCTTCAAAGACAGCCTCAGCGACCAAGATCGCTGGGATGTGGTGGCATATTCATTGTCGTTGGGAGGCATAAATGCCAAAGAAGCAGCGGCGGGCAAAATCCCCTATGAGGCTAACTGTGCCCAATGCCATGGAACCACCGGCAACCTGATCCCGACCTCCGACTTCAATGACCAAGCCTTAATGTCCAAGGTCAGCCAGGATGATATCGCCAATTTCACCGTTAACGGTGTCGGTCGTATGCCAGGCTTCGGAGAGACCATCTCTACCGAGGATGTATATGCGATCGCTGCCTACTTGCGTACCTTCACCGTTCAGATCCCGGCAGAAACTACCCAGGCTGAATCCATTGAACCAACAAACACTCCGGTAGCCCCCACGGCTGAAACCGGCAATATGGAAGCGACAGCCTCTCCGGAAAACCAAACTTCGGATGCGGAAGTTACCCCATCCACTGACGCAACGATCGATCCAATGGCCACACCAGCTGAGCCTAGCACCGAAGCAACCATCGACCCATTGGCAACAACCACTGAACCAGCTCCCGTTGAGCCAACTGCTACTACTGCAGCGATTGGGTCCATTCAGGGCAAGGTTATCAACGGTTCCAGTGATCAGGTTCCTGGCGGCCTTACCATAACCCTGCACGGTTTCACACATAACACCGAATCCCAACAATTTAGCGAAGTTGTTACTCTTGAAACTGAGATCGCCCCGGATGGTTCCTACTCATTTGAGGATGTTTCTTTTGATGAGAGCCAGGCTTTTTATACTTCCGTTGATTTCTCAGGCACGACCTACAACTCAGATCCCGGGTTCATCGAACCTGGCGCAACTGTCTTGGAGCTGCCCCTGACCGTTTTTGAAACCACATCCGACCAAACGGACCTTAAAGCAGACCAAATACACTTGCTACTGGATTACACCAAACCCGATGTTGTTCAGGTTGTCGAATTCCTTATCTTCAGTAACGCAGGAACAAAATCGATCGTTGGTGCTGAGGAAGGTGGTATCGTCATTGATGTACCATTGCCAGACGGGTATACCAATCTTCAATTTGAATCCGGCGCGATCGGCGATCGTTACCTTAAAACCCAAAAGGGTTTCGCCGATACTACCGCGGTTTTGCCTGGAGAACAAGCGCATCAGATCGTATTCGCCGTTGATCTGCCCTTATCCAAAGCCAACTTGTTTGGCAGCCGCTCTGTCAAAATTACCCAGGAGATTCCCTTTACAGCCAGCCAGGTAACCATCCTTTCTCCTGAAGGGATTACCATCAATGGTAGTAACGTTACTCCAAACGGGCTAACTGATATGGGGAATGGCGCCAAATATCTTAGTTACGCCGTATCGCTCAATTCAGCAAACAAAAACATTTCACTTACCATCACTGGTACTCCAAAAGACAGCACAGTCGCTGCGACCAGTTCCAACACAGGTATCATTATTGGGTTGGGCGCTTTAGGCTTCGTTCTGATCCTGGTAGGGGTATGGATGTACTTCTTTGGCCGACGGAAATCGGATGAAGAGGATGATGGCATTGAAGATGAGGCAGATGAGGTTGAAGACGAGATCATGGATAGCATTTTGGCTCTCGACGACCAGTTCAAATCAGGAAACCTGGAAGAATCCATTTATAAAGCCCGCAGAAAAGAATTGACCGACAAGCTTAAGTTGGTAAAAAAATAAAAAAATGATCGAAGTCAAGAGCCTGATCAAGCGATTTGGATTGAAAAACGTGCTCGCCGGGGTGAACTTTTCGGCGATACCGGGAGAATTTGTGGTTTTGCTTGGCCCCAACGGGGCCGGCAAAACCACTTTTTTGCGCATCCTGGCTTCCCTTTCTCGCCCTACTTTGGGAAGTGTATTGGTAGCAGGCTTTAAATTACCATCCGAAGCAGCGGAAGTTCGAATGCGTTTGGGTGTGGTTAGCCATAATCCCTTGCTCTACGGAGACCTGACCGCGGAAGAAAACTTGGACTTTTTTGGCCGGTTATACAACATCCATGGCCGCGATTCCCGTATCCACGAGGTGTTGGGGTTGGTCGGCCTTTCTGCCCGCCGCAGAGATCTGGTCAGGACTTTTTCTCGAGGAATGCAGCAGCGACTCTCCATCGCGCGTTCAGTTTTGCACGACCCAGATGTGATCTTATTCGATGAACCTTACACAGGCCTGGACCAAGACGCTTCTGAAATGCTGGATGGCGTACTTAAAAGCGTTGCCGCGGCCGGCCGTACCGTTGTGATGACCAGCCATGACCTGGCACGGGCAGAGGACCTCGGCACCCGATTCGACGTGCTCAATAACGGCAAGATCGAAAACTCGATCAAGAAACAAGATATGGGAACCGAAAATCTGCTCGCATATTACAAAAGGGTATTGGCAGGCTAACATGAGCAGAGAACAAAAACCAAAAGCAGACTATTTTAAAAGCATTATGGCCATCACCCGAAAAGACCTGTCTGCGGAATTGCGCAGCCGCGAATTACTCTCGGCCATGTTGGTATTTTCATTGCTGGTGATCCTTATCTACTATTTCACTTTGGAATTGGACATTAAGAACCGCAATGCCATTACTGCCGGCGCGTTGTGGGTCACTTTTTCTTTTGCGGGCACCCTTGGCCTCAACAGATCCATGGCTATCGAAAAAGACCGTGGTTGCCTGGATGGTCTGCTGCTTGCGCCAGTGGACCGGTCCGTGATCTTCTTTGGCAAGGCTCTCAGCAATCTGGCTTTCATGTTCATCGTCGAAGCGATCGTGATCCCTGTGTACGCCATTATGTACAACGTCAATTTGTTGATCCCCGGATTCCTGGGGGTCACTATTTTGGGGTCGGTAGGGTATATCTCCGTCGGCACATTGATCTCAGCGATGAGTGTGCAAACCCGAACCAGAGATGTCTTGCTGCCGATATTGCTTTTTCCATTGGTCATCCCAATCCTGGTTGCTGCGGTCAAGGCATCCAACGGTTATCTACTAAATTTGCAATGGTCCGAAATCTCACCTTGGATTAATGTTCTGTTGGTATATAACGTTATATTCTTGGCCGTGTCATTTATGGTTTTTGACCAGGTCGTAGAAGAATAATTCGAGGAGTAATCAAATGTCACCACAACCTAAGGTTTTAAAAGCCTTGAACATCATCTCTTTAGTATTATTGATAGGCGGGTATTACCTTTCCCTTTTTTATGCCCCAACTGAAAAAGTGATGGGCAATGTCCAGAGGGTTTTTTACTTTCACGTGGCTACCGCTTGGGTTGGCATGCTCGGCTTTTTACTGGCTGCCCTGTTCGCCGTCATCTATTTGGCAAAAAAAGACCTGAAGTGGGATGCCTATGGTTTGGCCGCAGTGGAGATCAGCCTGGTGTTCTTCTTTATCACCATTGTGCTTGGCTCCATTTGGGCACGCCCGGCATGGGGAACCTGGTGGACTTGGGAACCACGTCTGACCACCGCCGCGATCCTGGAATTGATCTATTTGGCCTACCTAATGTTACGGCAAGGGATTGAAGATCCCGAACAACGTGCCCGTTTCGGAGCCGTCTACACCATATTGGGCGGCCTCAGCATTCCCCTTACGCTTGTATCCATCCGAATGTTTCGTACGATCCACCCAGTGGTCATTGGCAGTGGCGGCAGCGAAAAGATGGGCATGACCGACTCAATGGTATTCGTCATGTTGTACTGCATCGTTGCCTTCTCCATTATTTTTGCCAACATGTATTGGCATCGCCTTCGATTGGGCCAACTTGCCGAGCAAGTTGAACAGGCCAAAATGAAACTGGAATTATAAGGAAAGCTAATATGGATATGACACCTGACACAAATTCTTATATGATCGGCGGTTTTATTGTCTTTACGGTGACCATGCTTGGTTACGTGTGGAGCATCTATAGCCGGTGGAAAAACCTTTCAACCGAGCTTGCCGAACTCGACAAATTATCGGGAAAATAACCCAATTGTTGTGCCAAAAATCCGCTATACTGATATGGCGGATTTTTTTATTGATGAGCATAGCGATTAAAACGCCAAATTTTCACAGGCTCGCCAAAATAGCTCTTATCGCCATTTTGGCTTTTTCCATTTGGCCATCGATCGCCCTAGCCGGCAATGCCATTCCAACCGTTAATGGTCCAAATCGTTTTCAGGCTATCCAGGTAGATGCGCTGCGGCACGAATGGTGGATGGCAAGTTGGGCAAAAGACGAAATAGTCTGTTCATTTTTTGCCGACCACGAAGGCTTGCCAACTCTTGAAGATGTACAATCTGCATGTTCAGAAGAAGTATTCAAAAAGTGGCGTTCTTCACGCCAGGCATGCACCGAAAAAGACCCCAAGGATTGCCCCGGTTATTACTTTATCGAAATTTCCCAACAGCCGATCGCAAAAGAGTTGGTCATCAAATTGCCCCCACCCACCGTATTGATCCACCTCGAAAATTGCAAAGAGGATGAAAACGGTTGGTGCACAGAGCAACCTACGCTGGTGTTGCGTGGTATTGAATCCTTGCCAAACGAAAGAATCATCCGCATTAGCGGTTTCGCAGGCGACGACCGATTTGATTGCGATGGCGATCAATGCATTTTCAAATTATCCAAAACGGGTGATGAAGGTATCCGGCTCACTTTCTGGGCCGATTCCACCTACGGCGACAGTTCACCAGTTTTTGAGGCTGTAGTCAGGGTGAGCAAAAACCCCGACGATAAACATTTGATAGACCGTTGGCAAGTAGATGTATTTTCCACCCAGTGGGATGGCCCGGAAATCGCTTCTTGCGCAGCCGTATGGGAGACCTTTCGGCCGGTTGAAGGGATCCCACAGTGGCTTCGTACTCCCAAGAGCGGCAGACAACTCCAATCCAAGATCCCGTACGAATATTTGGCCGCAAACCTGATCCGGCAAGGCGTAAGCGATGCTTCCGGGTGCGATAACAATGGTTTTGCGGAGGATGGTTCAGTCAGCGGTTGCGGCATGGACGCAGCCAAGGCTGATGTGCTGGAATGGCAAAACCGTTTTGATAAAGTGATCCTTAACGTGGCGCGAGAAAAGGATGTGCCCGCCCAGCTGTTAAAAAATTTGTTCAGCCGTGAGAGCCAATTTTGGCCGGGAGTATTCAGAAATGGTGGCGATGTGGGTTTGGGGCAAATGACAGAGGGTGGCGCTGATACCGCATTATTATGGAATCCGGCTTTTTATGCTACTTTTTGCCCCCTGGTGTTAGATGCCGACATTTGTGCCGCCAATGGCTATGCCAAACTGCCTGCCTATCAACAACAACTTCTGCAAGGCGCACTCATAAGCAGCGTAGACGCCCGATGTGCCGACTGTCCTCTCGGCTTGGACTTGACCAAGGCAGATTTTAGCGTGGGGATATTTGCGCATACCTTGCTTGCCAATTGCGAACAAGCCGGCAAGATCGTGGAAAACATTACCGACGAAAAACCCGGCAACTTGTTGGATTACGAAACGATGTGGAAACTAACCTTGGTGAACTACAACGCGGGCAGTGGTTGCCTCGGTGACGCGGTTACCAACGCATACGACCTTTCAGCCGATCCAATCCTTTCATGGGACAGGATCAGCGCCAATTTGGATACTTTTTGCCCCGGTTCAACCGATTATGTAGCGGATGTTAGCCGCGACGCAGAACCAATTCAGTGACCCACTGCATTCCCAAACCATTTGGCGACGGATGGCGCAATTTCAACACTTTCCGGTAACCCGCTTTCTGGCAGTATTTTCATCGGAATTTGAGCCATCTCCACCACGCCAGCCCATACTGGCAGCTCCATATCTTCGGGTTCATCCAAGACCCCACCCTGCCTGCTTTTTGCTGATGCTTCTTCAATCTCAAAAGCCACTATCGCGGTAGAGTCGATCTCCTTTTGGCTTGGTTTGCGCGCTTCATCCCACCTGCCGGGCAAGAGTTGGTCTGTCACTGCTTTTAGCGCCTCCATTTGTTCAGCCAATTCCGTAACCAGGCGGCCATGGCCAAACAAAACTGCTGATCGGTAATTAACCGAGTGAGAGAATAGTGAACGTGCAAGCACCAAACCATCCAAATGCGTAACACCAATGCAAATCGCTTCTCCAGAAGCGATCGCCTTCATCAATCGGCTGGCTTTTGCCCCATGCAGGTAGATCGTATTGTCAATGCGGCCAAAATTACTCGGAATTACAAACGGGCGTCCATCAACAATGAAAGCGACCTGGCAAAATATGGCATCATCCAAAATCGCATGGATGGTCTCTTCATCGTACGCCCCGCGTGCTGGCTTTCGGTTCATTTTCGTCTGTGAGGTTCGTGCAAATTCAGCTGTCACAATATACTCCGTAAAAAAAATGGTATAAGCTAACGCGATATTAGATTTATGATATTATAAGCGTATATTATATTCCAACAAAGGCTCCTATGATCAATCTCGCTGAAATTTTGGTATTTGTAACCGCCGCCGAGGAAATGAGTTTTAGCAAAGCAGCCGCTCGCCTGCATTTGTCACAATCCGCTGTTAGCCAAAATATTCAGTCTCTCGAGCGAAATTACGGAGTTGAGTTGTTCCTTCGTTTAGGGAGGTCCATCCAATTAACTCAGGAAGCAATCAACATTCTACCATCTGCGCGAGAATTGTTGCGTTCTGCCAGAGTGTGTGAAGATGTGATCCTGAACTCAAAAAACGAGCTGGTCGGCAACGTCAAAATTGCCTCTGCTACCACCTCAGGTAATTATTTTTTACCCAATTTGTTGGCTGCCTTTCAAAAGATCCACCCCAAAGTAAAATCCGTCGTAACTTCCAAATCACGTCCGATCGTTCTGGATGGATTGCTTCAGCAAAACATAGATTTGGGCATTGTAGGCAAAGAAATTGACCACAAAGATATCGAATCCTTTTTGATCATCGAGGACAAGGTCATCCTGATCGTACCTGAACACCATCCATGGACAAAAAGGGACCAGATCAGCCATGATGAGTTATATAGCCAACCTTTCATTCGGCGAACAAAGACAACAGCCACAAACGAGGTACTCTACGAATCTCTCAAGGAATACGGAATTGATGCCAGCCGTTTTAATATCGTATCCCAATTGGAAGACGCGGAAGCGGTATTAATGGCGGTAGAAAATGGCATTGGTATCACATTCATTTCTGAAATGATGGCATCCCGCAGCCTTGCGCTTGGCAAGGTCAAGGAAGCAACCCTGGCAGGGGTGGATATTCGCCAACCGATCTACCTGGCTCGCCATATCAGCAAATCAAACACGATGGCCACCAACCGGCTGTGGGATTTCATCTTGGAAAACCGCGTGTCGCTGACCCACAACATGTTAGACAATTTATCCCAACTTTGAACCCGTGGAGCAAGCCATGTTATCGACCCTTGAAGGTGTGTTGTTTGTTTTGGCTTCGATCCTTTCGTTGGTAGCCTCAACTTTGGCCATCGGCAATATCACCCGCAATATACGAGCTGGCCAGGGGCAAATAAGCCTTGATCAGATTCAAGAAAATCTGATCGGCACGATCTACAATTTCATCACTTTGCGCCCAACTTTCAAGGTCCGTCCAGCCACATCCATCCTCCATGGTCTGGTTGCATGGGGGTTTATGTTCTTCCTTATTGCAAATGCAAACGACCTTTTGTATGCCCTCTTCGGCTTCAGGTTTTTCGATCACATCGGCATTCTTTCATACCCCATCCTATTCCTAATAGATCTTTTTAATGTATTGATCTTGGCAGGCATAGTCGCGCTTTCATTGCGCCGCTTTTTATTCCAACCAATCACATTCACATCCAGAAGCCACGTCCTTGGGGCAGATGCGGTGATCACGCGTATTCGACAAGATTCTGCCATCGTAGCCACATTCATTTTTGCGCACAACCTTGCCCGTTTGATCGGAGAAGCCGCATTTTTGGCCACCAAAGAGCCTTCGTCCACTTCTAACGAACCCATCGCCAATGCCCTTGCGGGCCTACTTCAAACACTACCAAGCCGGCATATCCAGACCATCGAGCACTTTTCGTTTTGGATCTCAATGGGTGCCATTTTGGCTTTCCTGCCATACTTTGCCATCTCAAAACATATCCACCTGTTTTTTGCCCCGCTCAATCAACTCATGAGGCAAAAACGGCAAGGATTAATTGACTTGCCATCACTGGATCTAAACGACGAATCAGTGGAAACCTTTGGAACCGAAACATTGGATCAATTACCCAAACAACGTATTGCTGATGCATACGCCTGCATCATGTGTTTTCGATGCCAAGATGTATGCCCTCCCTACCAAACAGGCAAACCACTCTCCCCCGCGATTTATGAAGTAAACAAGCGTTATGCATTAAATACCCGGCACCCAGGCCAGGTGAAGATTGCCGATTTGATCAGCCCGGAAGCGGTTTGGGCTTGTACCACCTGCGGGGCTTGCGTTGAGGTATGCCCGGTTGGGAATGAGCCATTGGTCGACATCCTGTCTTATCGACGACATTTAGCGATGATGGAAAGTAGCTTTCCTCGACAATTGGAGTCAGCTTTCAAGGGAATGGAACGCAATTCCAATCCGTGGAACACCCCCACAGCCAACCGAACCAAATGGGCAGACGGACTAAATATCCCTATCGCGCATGCCGGTCAAAAACCCAAGTTGCTTTGGTGGGTTGGCTGCGCAGCCGCTACTGACCCCCGTGCGCAAAAAACCGCCCAAGCCTTTGCCCAAATCCTGCAAGAGGCCAGAACAGAATTTGCCATTTTAGGTAATGCCGAACGGTGCACAGGAGATTCTGCCCGCCGGGCTGGCCGTGAAGATATTTTCTTCCAGCTTGCTGAGGAAAATATCGCCACTCTAAACGCGGTAGATGCGCAACGTATTGTTACTGCCTGCCCTCATTGCCTAAACACACTTAAAAATGAATACAAACAAATGGGGGCAAATTTTCAGGTTGTCCATCACAGCCAAGTAATTAATGAACTCATTGGCAACGGCGCCATCCAATTGGATTCCACTAAAACAACGGTGCCTATGGTATTCCACGATCCCTGTTATCTCAGCCGACACAACCAGATCAGCTCAGAACCTCGGTCGATCATCAAACAATCCCAAAATACACTTCTGGAGGCAGTCGATAACCAGCAAGAAACGATTTGTTGTGGTGCTGGTGGTGGCCAATTCTGGAAGGAAGAAGGGGGTGAGGTAAAAAACAACCAACGTCGTTACCAACTTCTAAAGGATTCCCAAGCCAATTCTATTGGTGTAGGTTGCCCATTCTGCCTGGCAATGCTTACAGATGCCTCCAAGGAGGACCCGGAGCCGTTGCCAGTCCTTGATATTGCCGAGGTGGTCGCGACAAATATGATTAGAAAATATGTTCAGTAATATTGCCTAAACCAAAAAAACTGGGTAAAATAAACCTACAACCAATTGCCCCGTCGCAGGCGCGACGGTACCTGATAATCCAAGGAGATATGTTATGTACCAAAACCTGATCATTGTAGGAAACCTCGGCCGTGACCCTGAAATGCGCTACACCCCCAGCGGCCAGGCGGTCACATCGTTCAACGTTGCAACAAGCCGCAGCTATACCGGCAACAACGGAGAACAGATCAAAGAAACTGTTTGGTTCCGTGTCACAACCTGGGGAAAAAGCGCCGAAACCTGTAACCAATACCTCAAAAAAGGCAACAAAGTGCTGGTAGAAGGCCGACTCACCGCAGACCCTGCTACTGGCGGGCCACGGGTGTACACCACCCAAACCAACCAAACCAGAGCCTCCTTCGAAGTAAGCGCATCAACTGTAAGATTCCTCTCCAGCCCCAACGAATCAGGTGGTGATCTCTCAGGAGGTGGGCGTAACTTTGAATCTACCCAGGGCTTTGTTGGCGCGCCATCTGACGAAGACGAGATCCCCTTCTAAACCAAACGAATCAACCCCGATGCCAACATCGGGGTTTTATAAACCTATGAATAAACCTAACCGAAAATTTATTACTCCGCCTACCATTACCCAGAATTATTCCAACATCGCCCGCATTACCCAATCCGCGACTGAGATCGTGTTGGATTTTGCATACGCGCTGCCAAACGAACCAGCAGTAATTGCAACCCAAAGAGTGATCATGGCTCCACTCAGTGCCCAACGCTTGCTGCGTGCGCTTCAGGAGCAGATCTCAAAATATGAGGAAATTTATGGCGAGATTAAAATTCCCAACACGACCCTTGCCGATAAATTGTTCAAGAACGTAACTTCACCCGCCGATGAAAAAGGCCCCGATACCGTACCAGGAGACAATCCCGATGGAGATGCTTGAGCAGATCGCTGAAAAGATAAGAGAACAATTTGATGCAAAAACTGCCGCCCGCGACCAGGCTCTCTCGCAAGCGCGCTCCCTCACCCGCTGTTGTTCACAAGCCATTCGGGCTGTCCACCGTGATGATGAAGAAGGCATGCGCGTCCAGTTGGGTGAAGCCGACCAACTCGCCAGTGCCCTCAAAAACGCTGTCGCAAACTTCCCCGACTTGTATTTCGCAGGCTACACGCAGGATGCCCTCAAGGAGTATGTCGAAGCAAATGCCACTTGCGCACTCATCAAAGGTGCAGAGTTACCCGAGCCTTCGGCACTCGGCGTTGAAACCAATACCTACCTCAACGGCCTGGCCGAGGTGATTGGAGAATTGCGCCGCAGATGCCTCGATATTTTGCGAAACGGTTATTCAACAGAAGCTGAACGCCTGCTAACCCAGATGGACGATATTTATGCCATTTTGGTAACCATGGATTACCCGGACGCCATCACCAATGGTTTACGCCGCCAAACCGATATTGCCCGCAGCATCATCGAAAAAACCCGCGGAGACATCACATTTAGCATACGCGGAGAGCATTTGGAAAAAGCACTATCAACTCTTTCTAACCAATTGACCGGCTCTGAGGGTCGCTCTGGACCCACTCTCAGCCGGGCTTACGAACGCCAGCAAGATGAGGATTAATCCAAAGTGATTTTTGTCTGATCAGTTTTATGACAATCGCGCTTGTGATATTTTGCACAATGGGTTATATTTAGGTCATCAGAGCGGTCAAACGCTCATTGTTGTCTCCTCCTTTGGCGAATGCCAGCACCGAGTCCTCCCTCGGTGCTGGCTGCTTTAAGGGACAGTTTATGATTGCAACAAAAAGCCGCGTTATGCAACGCGGCTTTTTATCACTTTTATTTGGTCCTCAAAATCCTACATATGGATTGGAGCACCATAGGCGGCATGCGCAACTTCCATCAATGCTTCTGAAATGGTCGGATGGGCATGGACATTGTGCGCAATATCTTCCACACTGATGCCATGCCGTTCTGCCAGTGTCAATTCGGGCAACAACTCTGTAACTTCGGGCCCGATAAGATGAGCGCCGACGAGAACACCCGTATCCGAATTCACCACAAACTTAACCCATCCAGCGTATTCGCCCAACCCCAAGGCTTTGCCATTGGCCTGAAACGGGAATTTGGCGATCTTGACCGCCACACCAGTATCCTGGGCTTGCTTTTCGGTAAGGCCAAAAGACGCCACTTGTGGCTGGCAGTAGGTAGCGCGTGGCATGTTCTCGTATTTCAGCGGGTGGGTAGGCAAACCGGCGATAGTTTCTGCGGCGATGATCGCTTGGGCAGAAGCCACATGGGCCAACATGAGTTTTCCGGTAAGGTCTCCAATTGCATAGATTCCCTCAATATTGGTCGCCATTGTTGCGGAAATTTCAACAAACCCGCGTTCATTGGTTTTTACACCCACATCTTCCAATCCGATGCCAGATGAGTTGGGCCGAAATCCAATCGCCACCAATGCTTGCTCGGCTTCCAATACTTTTTCAACTCCATCCGCCGAAACGGTTACCTTAACCCCCACATCGGTTGTTTCAACCGATTCTACTTTGTGTCCTGTAAGGGTTTTAATGCCGCGTTTTTTAAATGACTTTTCAAGTTCCTGGCTCACTTCTTCATCTTCCAGTGGCACAACGCGCGGCAACATCTCTACAATGGTCACTTCGGTGCCGTAAGAATTCCAAACCGTTGAAAACTCACTGCCAATAGCGCCGGAACCGATCACAACAACGGACGCCGGTTGTTTCTCTTGCAAGATCGCTTCTTTGTATGTAAGCACTTTTTGGCCGTCAAATTGCCAGGCGTTTGGGACGATCGAGGATGCTCCGGTTGCGAGAATGATGTTTTTAGCCGAGATCTGCTGGGAGGTTCCATCGCTTGCCGTTACCGTGATCGTTTGCTTTCCTGCCAATTTGGCGGTGCCATTAAGAACAGCAACATTGTTTTTCTTCATCAGGAAACCCACACCTTTAACCAGGCGGTCAGAAACCTGGCGGCTACGTTTTACCGCCACCGCATAATCAAGCACAAGGTTATCAAAGCTGAATCCCAACTCTTTGCCGCGTTCCCGTAAGGTATGGGCAACATCGGCATTTTTCAAGAGTGATTTTGATGGGATGCAACCTACATTTAGGCACACACCACCTAACCATTGCTTTTCAATGATCGCGGTTTTTAACCCGAGCTGGGCAGATCTGATCGCGGCAACATACCCACCAGGGCCGGCGCCGACCACAACAACATCATAAGATTCTTCCATCACATTTTCCTTTCCAAGTGGTTCAAAAATGGCTACTATTGCACTACTTTCGTCGCTTCAAACAGAAAAACAGGGTAATTTCTATTGTTTTTTGCAATCACAAAAGCGTCATAAAAATTGATCGCGTCAAATCCTGCCGATTTCGCGGCTCGGGTCAATTCCCCACGCTCAAAACCATTATGGATCCCGGTTGTGCCTTCAGGATGGAAGCTCCCATCCTCTTGATCAAGGTCCGCCAATAAAAGCTTTCCACCCGGGCGAAGGTGATAAAAGAATTGCCCCAATATGGCAGCGGTGTCTGCAATGTGATGCAAGGTCATTAGCGAATAGATCACATCCAATTGACGGGAAGACTCACCCAAAGTATTGGTTAAGTCTAAAAGCACAGCCGAAAAATTGCTTATACCAGTCGCGCTGATCTTCTCTTGCAGCACGTCCAACATCCCCACGGAGGTATCAGCCAAGCAAACGCTACCAATATCATTTGCCAGTTCAAAACTTAACAGACCAGTTCCACAACCATATTCCATCCCCTTTAAGACATCCCCTTTTGGAAGTAACGGCCTGATCAAGTTGGCGACCTTTTTTGCCCTCAAAATTTTTTGAGGATCGTCATCCCAGGTGCCTGCTTTCGAATCAAAGGAAGAAGTTATAATATCCACGGGATTAATTTTAACATAATGGTAACCTTCAACATCACCCAAATGTCTGACAAATTACCTACTCACAAGTGATGAGAGTCATATTGACTTTGGACATCACTTTTTGTATCCTTAACGTGCGCGTCCAAAAAGAGGCTCATCCATGAATCACGTGCATGCAATTCATCTTTCGATAAGCGGGCTCCAGTTCCGGTAGCCCGCTTATAAATTAACTGGAATAGGAGATAGTATGGCAGGACAAATAAACGCGTTCGAAATGGCACAAAAACAGTTCGATGGTGTAGCAAAACTGCTCAATCTCGACCCGCAGATCGCTGAGATCCTGCGATGGCCGATGCGTGAATATAGTTTTCGTATCCCCATTCGCATGGACGATGGGACCATCCGAGTTTTCCAAGGCTATCGTGTGCAGCATAACGACTCACGTGGCC
This sequence comes from Chloroflexota bacterium, assembly GCA_005778035.1. Classification (GTDB taxonomy): domain Bacteria; phylum Chloroflexota; class Anaerolineae; order Anaerolineales; family Villigracilaceae; genus UBA5195. Next base: position 53,257 of record SXKT01000014.1, on the reverse strand, counting down.
CAAACAAAGGTGGTATTCGGTTCCACCCCAACGAGACCTTTGACACAGTAAGGGCTTTGGCTACCTGGATGACTTGGAAATGTGCCGTTGCCGACATCCCATTGGGTGGTGGTAAAGGTGGCATTATTGTTGATCCCTCCTCGCTTACCACCCCTGAAAAAGAACGCTTGTGCCGTGGTTGGGTACAAAATATGTGGAAGAATATTGGTCCCAGGCAAGATGTGCCCGCCCCAGATGTTGGCACTACCCCCCAAATGATGGGTTGGATGATGGACGAATACTCCAAGCTGGTTGGTGAATACACCCCAGGCGTATTCACTGGCAAGCCACTCGGTGGTGGTGGTTCCGAAGGCCGCACCGAGGCCACCGGTTATGGTGTGATCTACACCGTCCGCGAAGCCATGGCCCACCTCAAGCTGGACCCAACCAAGTGTGTTGCCGCTATCGAAGGTTTTGGCAATGTCGCTCAATACGCTGCCATCGGTTTCATTGAAATGCTGGGCGGAAAAGTAGCTTGTGTTTCTTGTTGGGACCGCAACGACAAAACCAGTTACACTTACAGCCATAAAGATGGTATCGACCCACGTTTCTTGCTTACCATCACCGACCAATATGGCACAATTGACCAGAAGAAAGCCAAAGACGCTGGCTATGTGATCGAAGATGGTGAGAAATGGATCGAGAAGGAATGCGATGTTCTGATCCCAGCCGCCATTGAAGGCCACGTCAACGCGGACACGGTCCAAAAGATCTCTTCCAGAGTCAAGATCGTCGCCGAAGGCGCGAACGGCCCTTGTACACCAGAAGCCGATGAATACTTCAAGAAAAACGGTATCTTCGACATTCCGGATTTCTTATGCAACGCCGGTGGCGTTACCACTTCCTACTTCGAATCCGTTCAAAACGATATGAACTACTATTGGACAAAGAAGGAAGTTTTGGAGCGCCTTGACACCAAAATGACCAGTGCCTTCCATGCTGTTTTGGATATGAGCCAAAAAGAAGGCGTTTATATGCGCGACGCCGCCTATATGGTCGCTATCGACCGAGTCGTAAAGGCAATGCAATTGCGGGGTTGGAGCTAACAGCAACCCGGTAAATCAGAAAAAGCGGGCTAACCCATATTGGTTTAGCCCGCTTTTTCTTTAATTTGTGTCAGCAACCATTGGTTCACGGGTACTGGTATTCCTGCCAATTGAGCTTTTGTTACCACCGCACCATTGATAGCCTCGATCTCCGTTCTGTTACCTCTTTCCAAATCCTTGCGCATTGAGGAAATATTTTGAGCGGTTTGATTGCAAACCTTTTCTACGGCATTTAACATTTCATCCCGGTCCAGGCAGATTCCATCAGATTGGGCTACGAGGATAACCTCGTCCACCACCTTGATTATCAATTCGCGGATACCTTGCGAATGAAGTAACTCCCCATTGGGAATGCGATAGATCGCGGTAAGCGGATTGATCACGCTATTGATGACCAACTTTCGCCAAAGTAGTTCCTTTATCTCAATATGCCCCACAGTATTAAAGCCAGCGGTTTTCAACCATTGGTTGGCCGGTACTGCCATTAGTGCCTTTGGCAAGTCTACCAGGCCATCTCCGGTTTGTTTTACGCAGCCAGGTTTTACCAAACTGGCTGCGTAGGTGGTTGTGCCGGCAAAACATTGGTTGGCACCAAATCTTTCTAAGATCCTTTCGCAATTCCCCAAGCCATTTTGCAAAGTAACAAATACTGTGCCAGGGTATTTATTCCGGTTCCACCAATGGCCGAGCGCATCCAGTGATTCTTTCAATTGGTAGGTTTTGTTTAGAAAGAGAACCAGGTCATAACGTCCAAGTTGAGTCGGGTTGCCGGTGGCTCGAACAAGCGGGATGCTCTGCGCGGTTCCGTCACCAGCCACCAAAGTCACCCCGCGTTTTTGTAAAGCATCAATTCCCTCTCTCCACGCCCCATACATGCTAATATGGCTGCCAGCCATAGCCAATTTATATGCGAACAAGCACGCCATAGATCCACTTCCAACGATCAGGATCTCACCGCCTGCCTGAAAATTTTTCACCCGACCATTTTCCTAAACTCATCAAATTCTGCCGGGTTCATATGCACAGTATGGTTTTCAGATGGAAAAAGCCCATTTTGTACATCGTCCAGGTAATTACGAACCCCTTGACGAAGCAGGGCTGATGAATCGACAAAACGCTTTGTGAATTTGGGCTGATATGTGTCCGTTAAGCCCAGCGCATCATGGATCACTAAAACTTGGCCATCACAAGATAAGCCCGCCCCAATGCCGATCACAGGGATGTCCAAACGGTGGCTAATTAACTCCGCCACTTCTGTGGGAATCGATTCCAATACCAAGGCAAAACAGCCCCCTTCCTGCAACAAAAGGGCATCTTCCACGATCCTGGCTGCTTCAGTGGCTGACTTTCCGCGCGGTTTATAACCGCCAAACTTATGCACTGATTGCGGGGTGAGCCCAATGTGGCCCATCACCGGTATCCCTGCCGCAACGATCGCCTTGATCGTTTCGAGCCGTTCCCGCCCGCCTTCCAATTTGACCGCGCCCATGCCACCTTCTGCCATCAACCTGCCAGCATTCTGCACTGCCTCTGGTATGGAGACCTGGTAAGAGAGAAAGGGCATATCCCCAACCAACAAACTGTTCCTTGCCCCACGCGAGACTGCCTTGCAATGGTGCAGCATATCTTGCATGGTTACCGGCAATGTGCTTTCGTACCCAAGAACCACCATCCCAAGCGAATCACCAACCAAGATCACATCCACACCAACGTCATCCAACAGTTTTGCGGTTGGATGGTCGTACGCTGTGAGCATGGTGATCTTTTGGCCGGCAAGTTTTTTTTCGGCCAAACCATTAGCTGTGACTTTTTTTCGATATTGTGAGTTTTCCATGCAATGGGTACCCTCCGAGTGGTAGAGTCCTAACAAGTGAATGATACACGAAGGTAATTAAATTGGGATTAAACACCTTGGAACGCCAGCCTAATTGTATAATTTAAATAATCACAACTATGGCGGAGGAAATATGAAGAAGTTTTTTAATTTTATACTTGGCATCATTGTTGGTGGCATGGCAGGCGCGCTGATAGCTATTCTATTTGCGCCCGAGTCAGGTGAGAATTTGCGTGGCAAACTCCGCGATGGCTCATCCGGATTCGTTGGCGAGATTCGCGCCGCGGTAGCCCAACGCAGAAAAGCGCTTGAAGACCGCTTGGCTGAATTGAGCAACCCGTACACTTCCGAAGTGGATTAAACAACAAGAGTTTAGCTACCGCAAAGTGATTACCGCGTTTTTACGCGGTGGCTAAATTCTTTAAACCGACGTAGCGACCGGTAACCCAGCCGGGTATTGGGCAAAGATATCCTGTATCAACCCAAGGAATACAACCGGGTTGGTCTCAGTGATGACCCGAATTCTGGTATCCCTCGGGAACCAATGCAATTTTAGATATTGCATCGCGTGTTTTCTAAACAATAACATTCCCTTGGAATCCCCGTAAAAATCCAGATGGCGTTGCAAGTGTTCGGTAACCATTGCCAATGCCATATCATTGGTCACTTCGTGCCTGTCCAAACCCGCAAAGATCCACGGGTTGCCTATGGCCGCGCGTCCGATCATAACCGCGTTGCAACCCGTATAACTTTTCAGCCGCTGAATATCGGCAACAGAACGGACGTCACCATTTCCGACCACGGGTATCTTTACGGCTTGCCGAATTTCGGCGATCGCGTCCCAATCCGCCTCACCTCCGTAGCCTTGTTCTTTTGTACGTCCATGGATGGCGATCAGTGAACCGCCATTTTCTTCAACAATGCGGGCTATCAGTTTGTAGGATTTGCAATTTTCCCAACCCAGCCGAATTTTGCCGGTAACAGGCACAGGCAATTGTTTGGATAGCCGGCTAAAGATCCTAGCGATCTTTAGCGGTGTAAGCATTAGCCCCACACCTGCGCCACCATGGGCAACCTTTTTTGACGGGCAACCCATATTGATATCAACAATGTCTGGTTTTTTATCCTGAACCATCATGGCAGCCTTTACGATCTCATCAGGGTCATCGCCATAAATTTGAAAGACCATCGGGCGTTCAGCCTCATCAAACCGCAAACGCGGCCACATTTGTTTATAGGCCATTATTATGTTTTCAGCCCGAACAAATTCAGTGTAACTCATGGCACTACCCAAACGGTTGCACAAAGATCTGAAAGGCCAATCCGAAAAACCATCCATAGGCGCAAGGATGGCATCTCCATAAACTGGGATATCGCGGACCTGAAAATTGACTGGACGGTTCGCCACAGGAGGGCCGTTTGGGATGAGCGAATTAGGTAATTCCATCGTCACTCATTTTAACAGAGCAGGAAAATGGCGCATGAATTTTTGAACTTTGGGAGAAATGACCACCTGGCAATACGGATTGGCCGGATTTCTGACGTAATAATCATGATGATAATCCTCGGCAGGGTAGAAATCAGTCAATCTGTTTACTTCGGTCACAATTGGGTTGGGCCAAGAATTTTGGCCCTCCAATTCTTCTATCTTTGCTTTGGCTTGCGAAAACTGGCCTTGCGAATGCGCAAAAATTGCCGAACGATAGGAGTGCCCAATATCATTGCCTTGCCGATCCTTGGTGGTTGGGTCGTGGATGCCAAAAAAGACGCTTAATATGCCATTGTAATCAATGACGGCTGGATCGTAGGTGATCTGAATCGCTTCTGCATGACCAGTACTTTCTGAACAGACTTGTTGATAAGTAGGGTTGGGCACATGGCCACCGGTATACCCCGAAACAACCTTGTGAACACCCCGCACCTGGTTGAATACAGCCTCCAGGCACCAAAAACATCCGCCTGCCAAAGTTGCAAATTCTAATTCCATAAGGTCCTCTCAAAAAAAAGAACTGCCTTGCCGGCAGTTCTTTTTACTTATTCTTTCAAAAATTCAGGCTGCCTGTGTGTTTCATCCATTTTCTTCATCACGATCTTGCCATCCTCATCAAGGTCTACCTGAATAGTATCCCCGTCTGAAAAAGTACCAGATAACAAGCCATCTGATAATTGGTCTTCCACCGTAAACTGGATCACTCGGCGCAATGGCCGGGCACCCATATCAGGGTCAAAACCTTGTTCAGCCAAAGATTGCAATGCAGCTTCGGTTGGCATCAGGGTGATCTGATGGTCCTTCAAACGTGAGGAAACTTTTTCCAACTCCAATGTTACGATCTTGTTGATGTCATCCTTGCTGAGCGAGTGGAATACGATCACCGAATCAAGGCGGTTGATGAACTCCGGCCGAAACGCGCGTTTGAGCGTATCGGTCAGCTTTTTACGCATTTCCTCGTAGCCCAACCGTTCTTCAGTTTTTTCATCGTGCTTTAAGGCAAAACCCAACGAAGCCTGTTTTTTGATCATATCGGCACCAACATTGGAGGTCATCACAATGATGGCGTTTCTAAAGTCAACCTTGCGGCCTTTTGCGTCCGAAAGGTGGCCTTCTTCCATGATCTGCAGCAACATATTATGGACTTCAGGATGGGCTTTTTCAACCTCATCAAATACTACAATTGAGTATGGCCGCCTTCGGATGGCTTCGGTCAATTGGCCTGCATCTTCATAACCAACATATCCGGGAGGGGCACCCACCAAACGGGCTGCATGGTGGCGTTCCATAAATTCAGACATATCCAATTGGATTGCGGCATCTTCGCTGCCAAACATAAATTTGGCCAGCGCCTTGGTCAATTCGGTTTTACCAACGCCAGTGGGACCCAAAAAGATGAAGGATCCTATTGGGCGCCTTGGATCTTTTAGCCCTGCCCTTGCTCGGCGCACCGCGCGAGAAATGGACTCAATGGCTTCATCCTGGCCAATGATCGCGGTTCGTAATTCCTGTTCCATATTTAACAGGCGCTGCGATTCTTCCTGGGCGATCTGCATCAATGGAACACCTGTCCACATCGATACAACTTCAGCAATATCTTCGGCACTAACTACCGGGCTATTTGCTCGATCCCATCCGGTGCGCATTTTTTCCAATTTATCTTCAATACCATGAAGTTTTTGCAACAAGGTTTCTGCTTCTTCCAGGTTGCCATCTTCCACGGCCAAAGAACGGCTTTGTCGCAATTGCTTAAGCTGGCCATACAGTTGTTTGGCTTCTTTGGCGCCGCTGGATTTATACATCCTCACCCGCGATGAAGACTCATCGATCAAATCGATTGCTTTGTCGGGTAAAAAGCGTTCGGTGACATAACGGGCGCTCAGCTGGGTTGCCGCCTCAATGGCCTCGTCGGAAATGGTTAACTTATGGTGTTCTTCATACGCCGGCCGAATTCCACGCAAGATCTGGATCGTTTCTTCCTCGCTTGGCTCATCCACCTGAACCGGCTGAAAACGTCGCTCTAACGCGGCGTCGCTTTCTATGTGCTTGCGATATTCATCCAAGGTGGTCGCGCCGATCACTTGCAATTCGCCACGCGAAAGGGCCGGCTTAAGAATATTGGCCGCGTCCACGGATGATCCGGCTGAACCCGCGCCAACCAACATGTGGACCTCGTCTATGAACAAGATCGACCCGGAAGCCTTGAGCTCGTCGATAACGCGTTTCAACCGTTCTTCGAACTGGCCCCTATACATTGTGCCAGCCACCAAGGAACCTACATCCAGTTGCAATACCCGCTTGTTCATCAGCGGTGCGGGTACATCCCCTTCAATAATGCGCTGGGCCAATCCCTCAATGATGGCGGTCTTGCCAACGCCTGGTTCGCCGATAAGGGCGGGGTTATTCTTGGTACGGCGGGCAAGGATCTGAATGACGCGCTCGATCTCCATCTGGCGCCCGATCACAGGGTCCAGCCTGCCTTGCTCAGCTTTGTCCGTCAGGTCGGTGGCCAACTGGTCTACCATGGGGGTTTTGCCAGGTTTGTCTTCCTTTTTGGCGTTTTCCTTGGACGGTCCGCCGACAACATCAGGCGAGCCTTGCTCTGAGCGCGGGCTTGAATCTTGCAGTAATGCCCGTGTTTGTCGGCGTACTTCGTCGGGTGTTAACCCTAATCGCCGCAAAATATCCAGGGCGGAACTCTCTGGACGAATGATCGCCAACAAAAGGTGTTCGGTCCCAATGTAGTGGTTCCCCAACCGACGCGCTTCTTCCACAGCATACTCCAAAACCTGCTGCGTTTCGGCAGATAATTCCAACTTTTCAGGTGCTTCCATGCGAAGATCCGCGCTATTACGGATGACCAACTCGCGTACACGCTCTGGATCAATACCAAGTTCCCGCAGTACCCTGCCGGCGATCCCACCATCCTCCAGTAACAAGCCAAGCAACAAGTGCTCAGTGCCAATGGATGAATGTTTTAATTTCTCCGCTTCAAGGTAGGCAAGGCTAAGAACTTTTCTGGCTCGTTGTGTAAAACGTTCCATTCCAGACATAATTAATTAATTCTCCTGATCCCGGGAAAAACCGGAACCTCATTGATGATTCTACCAAAAAAGGAAAAGCGGCCGCTATAAGAAATAAGTTAACAATTAATCCGCCAAACGGGCCAGTTTTTTCTCTACATCTTTTCGCGCACGTATCGCAAGCGGCGCCTGGAGCATTCTCAACAAATCGGCAGCGATCGGCGCTTTATTGTAGTAGTTTTCAAACAGCTCCCGGATGGTGACGACTGGATTTTGGCAAGCTTCCAGTTTAAAACTTTCGCCTTCTTCTAGAACACCTTCGGCCAACACCCGGCAATATACACCAGGCTGTCCGATCTCAATAAACTTGGCTACAAACGCTCCATCCAACATGTGGGCGGCAAAGGTCGCGCACGGAATGCGCGGTGATGTTACCTCTAACACCACGTTTTTGAATACCAAGCGGTCGCCTATCGCGAGTTCGTTGCTGGTAAGGCCGGTAACCGTCAGGTTCTCGCCAAACATCCCGGGTGAAATGTTCAACGCCCAAGCTTGTTCAAATTTCTTGTAATCATCCAGGCTATACACGTACACAGCCTGGTCTGGCCCGCCGTGGTGTTTTTCGCTTTCTATATGGTCGCCCGCAACACCCAGGCGGCCTATCATTGCCCTTGTAATCGATTTTTTCCTGATCCCGGTGGCTTCCATATGTTTCCCCACCTGGATCGTTTCCTTCTTGCCAATATTGATCCCAATAATTTTTCTCACACATCCCTCCGTAAGGCATGTACCTTCTTGACCCTCTTTTTTGGCGGTGATACACTACCCTAACCGCACCATCATTTTATCAAATCCAATTGGCATTTGGAACCAAGGGTGTTATGTCGATCGATACTGAATTATATAGAGGAAACAAGGTCCTTTTTACTGGTTTTGACCACGAAGCAGATTCGGTGGTAGAAGCCAGCTGGACCCACAACCCGGAATTTATGCGAATGCAATACATCCAACCGATGAAACCACAAGCATCCGTGCAGGTCAAAAAACAATATGAAGAGATTGAAAAAGCATGCGAGGAAGACAAGGACCTGTTTCATTTTCAGGTCCGGCTTGCCATCGATAACAGCCTGATCGGCTTTTGCCAGATCAATTCAATTTCCTGGTCCAACCGTTCAGCCGCTGTCCTATTGGGAATTGGCGATCCTGCCAACCACCGCTGTGGCTTTGGCACAGAGATTTTATCCATGGCCACTCGCTTTGCGTTCGATGAACTTAACCTTGAGCGGTTATCGTGTAAGGTCCCCGAATATAATGTTGCCGCCATTGCATTGGTCGTTAAAAATGGCTTTTTGCCCGAAGGGCAATTACGAGAAGCGATCTACAGAGACATGGTCCGCTGGGACCTTCACCTTTTCGGAAAGGCCAGGTAGCGCCATGTTAGATACGAACATACTCACCGGAAACCAAGTGCGCCTTGTAGAATTGGACCCGGAACGAGACAGCAAGAACTGGGCAAAATGGCGGCAAAACAGTGAATATCTGCGCTTGTTGGATTCCGGCCCCGCCAAACTGCACAGTGCCAAAGCCAACCAGCAATGGATGGAAAAACACCTCAATGATTGGCTGGAGTTTGAATTCAACATCCAAACCTTGGATGCCGGTAAATTGATCGGCACTGTCGGCCTTGAGGGAAACATGCGCACCCACGGAGATGCCTTCGTTGGCATTGGAATCGGCGATCCCGACCATTGGGGGAAAGGCTATGGCACCGATGCGATGCGTGTGATCTTGCGTTACGCATTTATGGAATTGGGCTTGCACAGGGTTACCCTAAATGTTTTTGGCTACAATACCCGGGCCATTCGCTCGTACGAAAAAGCCGGCTTCATAACCGAGGCTGTATCCAAAGGCGCGTTACGGCGCGATGGACAACGTTGGGATATGGTTTGGATGGGGATTTTGGCTGATGAATGGAGAAAAAAACATGAATAATGGTCTGCCAGACGGCTTTACGTTGCGAAATGCAACCTGGGAAGACTTGGAAGGTGTTCGGAATTTGATCTATGCCGCATGTGTTGAATTTGGTGACGCCGAAATGGCTGTATCAAAGGATGACCTTGCCACCGAATGGAAAACCGCCGGCTTTGACCTTAGCCGAGATTGCTGGGTGGTAACCGATCCTTCAGGCAAGATCGTTGGTACAGAGGAGTTTATAAACCGCCACGAGCATTGCGTACTCGGCGGTGATGGGTATGTTTACCCTGGTTATTACAATTTGGGTATTGGCTCCGCCATGCTTGCAGCACTGGTTGCCCGTGCGCAACAAGAGCTGCCACTTGCCAAAGAAGGCATGCGGGTCTACATCCGAAACGGGGTTGGCAGCAACGAGACCAACGCGACAGACATACACCAAGCTGCTGGATTCTCATTGGTGCGCTACCATTGGCGAATGGAGATCGACCTTGGCACGATCCCCGATCATTCTGCTCCTATTCCTGAAGGGCTCGAGTTACGTCCCTTTGATGTTGACTCACAAGATCACCAATTGTATTTGGCCCATCACGATGCGTTCAAGGACCATTGGGGCCATACAACCCGCCCTTACGAATACTGGGTAAACAATGTGCGCGGTTTTAAATCTTTCGATCCAACAATGTGGCTGGTTGCCTGGGATGGAAACGAAATTGCTGGTTATGCCCTCAACCGTGAAAAACACGGGATCGGTTGGGTGGGCACCCTGGGAGTTCGGCGCGCCTGGAGGAAACGCGGGCTTGGATTGGCATTGTTGCAATCCTCCTTTAATTTGTTCAGGCAAAGAGGGCTCAGCAATGCGGGCCTGTCGGTGGATGCTGCCAACCCCACCGGCGCGACCCGCCTGTATAAAAAAGCAGGTATGACGATGGCAAACGAATATGTGATCTTCGAAAAACAATTAAGAGATGGCATTGAACCAGCGGATACTTAACTTCGCATCGTCCAAAACACAGGAGCAACCATGATCAAAGCGCTTTTTTTTGACCTCGGCGGGGTGTTACTGCGCACCCAAAACCGTTCGATCCGCGAGAAGCTCGGCCAAGAATTTGGAATGACCTACGACCAGATCGATAGCTTCGTTTTTGAAAGCCAGTCCTCAAAATTGGCTTCGATCGGCCGCATTAGCGAGGATGAGCATTGGATGGATGTCACCCGGCGCTTAGGGTTGGACGCTTCTCATATGCCCCGACTGCGCGATACTTTTTTTGCGGGGGATGTATTGGATATGGAATTGGTAAATTTCTTACGCCAAAGCCGTGGAACGTATAAAACCGGCCTCATCAGCAATGCATGGAGTGGCTTGCGACCCTGGATTCTGCGCGAAAAGTTCGATGACGCCTTCGACCATATGGTTATCTCGGCTGAAGCCGGTTTTGCCAAACCAGATCCTCGAATTTACCAATTTGCCATGGAAAAGTTAGGGGTTCTGCCCAAAGAAAGTATCTTTGTGGATGATGTCCAAAAAAACATCGACGCTGCCAATAACCTGGGCATGAAGGGAATTCTGTTCAAGGATTCCCACACCACCTTGGACCAGATCCACAATTCATGCGGCACGGAATGATCAAGCCAGCCGATGCAAGGCTGGTCTATTACATCCTGTCATTCACCTCGTCGATGCTCTTTTCGATGATTTTTATGGTTACTTCAATTTATGAGGCAACCATTGCCAATTTGGCAGGGTATCAGCTGGTTTTGATCGGTACCGCCCTCGAAGTCTCAATCTTATTGTTCGAGGTTCCCACCGGCGTATTGGCAGATACCCGTTCCCGAAAACTATCCATTATTTTGGGCCTTTTCCTGATCGGCACCGGCTTTTTGATCGAAGGTCTGCTGCCAGCGTTTTTGCCCATTTTGTTGGCCCAAGTGGTGGCTGGTTTGGGGTTCACGTTTACGAGTGGCGCAACCATTGCCTGGATCTCAGATGAGATCGGAGAGCAAGAAGCTAACCAGGTGGTGTTGAATAGCAACAAATTTGACCAAATGGGCGGTCTGGTTGGATTGGCCATTGCCACCGCTATTGGTTACAGCAACGCTGTTATCCCGCTGGTCAGTGGAAGTGTATTGTTGATGCTTTTCTCTCTCAGCCTGGTCTGGTTGATGCCGGAAAACGGATTTTCCTCCACCAAGCCTGAAGACCGCAACACCTGGCAGCACGCACTCGCCATCTTTCGCGAGGGGTTGAACACCATCAAGATCAATCCAAAATTATTGACCATTCTCAGCGTTGGCTTCGTATATGGCTTGTACTCAGAAGGTTGGGACCGGTTATGGGTAAAACATTTGCTCACTACGTTTGATATATCTGTCCTTACCGGATTAAGCGCTGTTGGATTTATCGGCATTTTGCGTGCTATCGCCATCCTTGGCTCCATTTTGGTTACATCCGTGGTTGAAAGACGGGCAAATGTTAATAACCCTTCAGCGGTAACATCCACTCTTTTCACGGCTACCAGCATCCTGGCGATTTCGATCCTCCTTTTTGCATTTTCACCGTGGTTAAGCTTGTCCGCATTGCTGTTTATGGCAGTCTCTGCCAGCCGCAATATCATCGGCCCTTTTTATAATGCATGGATCAACTCCAAATTGCCACCCAATGTTCGTGCCACCATCTTGTCAATGTCCGGCCAGGTAGATGCCATCGGCCAGGTGGGCAGCGGCCCGATAGCCGCGGCCATCTCGTTGCTCTCGATCAAGGTTGCCATCGCCTTTGCCGGTTTGTTACTCTCACCGGCCTTGCCGCTGATCAAACGTGCTCGGCCGGTGGACCAGCCTGACCTTTGATCGTTTGCACGAATACATTCCAATTGAAGGTATCAGCCGTGCTGCCGGTCATTGGCAAATACAAAGACACCCGCTCTACCAATCCGCCATATCGGGCAAGGATGTTGTTTGCCAAACTTGTTTCATCTTCCCCATAAACACACACATGCTCCAAAAAAGCATCCGGGATCAAATCCGGCATTTCCTCCCATTTGCCACGACCGGCAAGCTTGGCCAACCTTTGGGCATTTTCCTGGTAACCATGCAATGCCATCACCGATGAATAACTGGGAGTAGATGCATAAAAAGAAATTTGTTTGCGTACTTGTTCCAATTTTTTCTGGCTGGTTGCCACAAATACGGTTGCCGCTCTTTCAAAATGGTTGCCATCCAAAACCGATCTGGCCTGCCCGGTACAAATAGCAGGAAGTGTGATCTGCCGCAAGGACTCCGCGGTATGGAACGGGTGGATGAAGAAACCATCCCCAACCTCGCCTGCCAATTGGGCCATAGAATGCCCTACCCCGCTAAGGTAAATGCGCGGAAGCGCCCCCACCAAAGGTGCCGGGGTGAAAAATGGCGTCATCAATCCCAGCCGATAGTATTCCCCACGGAAGGCAAGCCTTTCTCCGCCTTGCCAGCATTGCCAAACCGCCCTGATGGCCTGCACCATCTCTCTAAACTGCCGTATCGGCTGCCGCGGCCACGGCATCCCAAAACGACGTTCGATATGCGCCTTTACCTGTGTGCCAAGGCCCAAAACAAACCGCCCACCTGAAAACCGAGCCAGATCCCAGGCGCTATAAGCCAGATTCATGGGCGAGCGGCTAAATGCCACTGCGATCGAGGTCCCACTTTGGAGCCTCTTGGTGTGTTCTGCGATCAGCGTATGCGGCAAAAATGGATCATGGTCGGTTTCCTGGCTCCAAAGGCCATCAAACCCGGCTTTCTCGGCTGCCCTGGCGATGTTGGGCACATCAGCCAACGTGGCATTTCCCAAGATCGCGTCGATCTTCATACTATGCGTCCATCAAAAAAGCAGCCACCCATGCGGCGGTGTTCACCAAAGCATTGGAGTGGGTGCGCTCGTAACCATGCGAGGCATCCACGCCAGGACCGATCAATGAGACAGCGACATCACCACCTGCACGCCAAAAGGCTTCTCCATCAGACCCGTAATAAGGGTAAATATCCGTCTTGTACGGTATGCCATTTGCTTTTGCCAAATCCTTTAGTTTGTTGTTCAGCCCATAATGGTACGGTCCACCACTGTCTTTTACGCAAAGGGTTACATTCAACTCATCCGACTCTTGTCCAGCGCCGACCGCCGCCATATCTACAGTAAGCAGTTCAACCACATCCGATGGTATCCCTGCCGACGCGCCATGACCTACCTCTTCATAATTGCTGAAATGAAATGTAGTGGTCTGCGCCGGTTCCTTGCCTGCGTCAGCAAGTGCTTTTATCGCCGCGACAACACTGGCCACGCACGCCTTGTCATCCAAAAATCTGGAGCGTACAAATCCATTGGTGATCTCCACGCGGGGATCAAAACAGATAAAATCGCCTACAGAGACACCCAGAGCCTTGGTTTCATCCGCCGTAAATACCATCTCATCAAGCCGAACTTCCATGTTCTTTTCACTTCGCACGGTTTCACTAACCTTGGCGCCATGCACATGAGAGGAGGCATCTTCAAAGAGCAAACTACCCCGAATAAGCCTGCCGGATGAGGCAACAACCCAACACCCTTCTGCCTCCACAGCGTTCAACTGCAATCCGCCGATCTTGCTGATCGAAAGCCGCCCATTCGCCCGGATCTCCTTCACCATCGCTCCAAGGGTGTCCATATGCGCCGTTACCGCTTTGGGCCGGCTGCTGCCATCTACTTTCCATGTCGCCAGCAAGGCGCCCTTGCGGGTCGTTGAAAATTCAAGGAAAGGAAAAATTAGCATCTGTCGACGCAATAAACCAAGCGCTTTTTCGGTATAACCGGTGGGAGAATGTTCATTCAGCAGCTCGGCAAGCAAATTCAACATAAAACCGCGTTCAATCTCGATCATTGGGCCTCCAAGTTTATTATTGGTACTTGACCTTTTTTTGGATTATCTTATAATTAATTTAGGATAACCTAAATATTATTTTTATGGACCAGTTAATCCCCAACCAAACCATTCAGGACTACCTGAAACATATCTATAATTTAACCCAAAACGGCCAGCCTGCCAACACCAATACCCTCGCGGAACGCCTGGACCTGCGTCCTGGTACCGTTTCCGAAATGATCAACAAGATGGCAAAATTGGAGCCCCCCTTGGTAGATCACCAAAAATACCAGGGGGTAAGGCTTACGCCTGCCGGTGGAAAAATGGCTCTCAAGGTCATTCGTCGCCACCGATTGATTGAAACCTTTTTGGTCAAGGTTTTGGGCTACAGCTGGGATATGGTTCACGAGGAAGCCTGCCGCATGGAGCACATCGTAAGCGATGAATTTGAGGCTCGCATTGCCTCAATGCTGGGAGAACCCAGTCATTCGCCGCACGGAGAACCGATCCCGACATCTGCCCTTGCCATGCCGCCATTTTACGAACATACCTTGGCAAGCCTTACCACTGGTCAGTATGCCACAATTTTGCAAGTACCCGATTCAGACCCCGGCTTGTTGCGCTATTTGTCTTCCATCGGCTTTACGCCGGGCAGTAAAGTAACTGTTCTCAATCATTCCCCGTTTGATGGAAATTTGATGGTCACCGTAAATGATGGCAATGCGTCTCATGTAGTCGGCTTGCCAATAACTTCCAAGATCTATGTCAAGAAAATGGACTCCTGATGAATATTTCCCTCGTTCTCCTCGCAACAGTTCTTCTGATCGCGATATTGGTGCCACGGTATGGCCTGTTGGCAACTTTCAGCGCCATGCGGCAACGGCTACAAAAGGAATTAACCGAAGACGCCCTCAAATTCCTGATCGAACGGCAATATCTCGGCAACAACCCATCCATAGAATCCCTGGCCGGAAAGCTCCATCTTTCCCACACCAAGGCATCGCAATTGGTTGGCCAAATGGAATCGCAGGGGTTGCTGGCCATGAAAGGTTTGCAGCTTACTTTGACCCCGGCAGGTGAACAATTGGGGTTGAGGGTCATTCGCGCCCACCGCCTATGGGAAAAATATCTTGCGGACGAAGCCAAAATGCCGCTACACCGAATTCATCGGGAAGCCCACCGGCTTGAACACAACACAACCAGTGATCAGTTGAACCGAATGGAAGCCGAAATGGGCTTCCCGGTTCGGGATCCCCACGGAGACCCCATCCCGAACATCAGTGGCAAGATCGTAGAAACCGAAAAAATGCCAGCTACGGAATGGCCCCAAGCAAAAACCGCCCGCATCATTGAGATCGAGGACGAGCCCCAAATTGCCTATCAGCAGATTGTGGCAACCGGCTTGCGGCTGGGCATGCATGTGCGCATTTTGGACCGCACCAAAGATTCGGTTGTGATTGGCGACGGGATTAACGAATATCGCCTCGCGCCAATTATTGCCGCCAATATTCAGGTAGCGCCAGTTAGTGAAGACGCCGAAATAGCCGCTACCCACCCA
Source organism: Chloroflexota bacterium (assembly GCA_005778035.1). Lineage (GTDB taxonomy): Bacteria > Chloroflexota > Anaerolineae > Anaerolineales > Villigracilaceae > UBA5195. The sequence goes on along the minus strand of SXKT01000014.1, from coordinate 37,426 downwards.
ACACTGGCACAATTAAAACCAAGGCAAGTGGCAAAGATCGTTTCTTTGGATGAAACTGTCCAAGGGTTTACTCGGCGCCGATTTTTGGATCTGGGCCTTACACCGGGAGCTGAGATCTACCCCGAATTGGAGAATTTTTTTGGCGAACCCCGTGCCTACCGCATCCGCGGTACTCTGATCGCCTTACGTAAAAACCAGGCTGAACAAATAAAAGTAACGCTACAGGAAACTATATGAACAAACCAAACCCAAAAAATCCTCTCGACAACTGTGAGAATTGCCCGGCTTTTTCTCAGTTGGAACAAATGGGCATCAAAACGGGAGATTTCGATCGGATCATCGCTCTCGCCGGTAACCCCAATACCGGAAAATCTACCGTATTCAACTCGCTTACAGGGCTTAACCAACATACCGGCAACTGGCCAGGTAAAACCGTCTCCCGCGCCGAAGGTGGGTACCAGTTCAACGGCATAAAATACAAACTGGTTGACCTGCCCGGAACCTATTCTCTCCTTTCCGCCTCACAGGATGAGGAAGTTGCCCGCAATTTTATTTTGTTTGGCCATCCCGACTGTACCATCGTTGTAACAGACGCGACAGCGCTGGAACGAAATCTGAACCTTACCATTCAGGTCATGGAGATCACCGAAAAGGTTGTGGTTGCAGTAAACCTAATGGACGAGGCCAAACGCAAGGGAATCGAAGTAGATACTCGCAGCCTTTCTCGTGACTTGGGTGTTCCGGTTGTGCCAATTACCGCCCGCACTGGCGAAGGCATTAGCACCTTGCTGACCACCGTCGCGGATGTGATCGAAGGCCGAACGCTGACCAAACCGATCCACATCCATGGTACGCCCGAATTCCAACAAGCTGTTGAAAGCCTGATCCCCCTCATCGAGCAAACTGCCCCTGGTGTGCCCAACCCAAGGTGGATCGCCATCCGCTTGTTGGATGGTGATCCAAAGGTACAAGAGGCGCTGAAAACCAATCAGTTGGCACAGATCATGCGTGAACAAAACCAAAAAGTGGATTCCTTTAGCAAACAAATTTCGGTGGATGGGAGACAATAATGGCCGACAATTTTGACCCTGCCAATGTACTTATTAAGGCAGAACAATTACGCAACTCCCTCAGCCCTGCGTTTCGTGATGACATAGTTCAATCTATTTACAGCGAAGCTGAACAGATCGCCAAACGCTCTGTACGATCCACCAGCCAAAAGAGTGTGGACTTCGACCAACGAGTTGACCAAATCGTCACATCACCGATTTTCGGTTTGCCGATCATGCTCTCCCTCCTCGCCTTGATCATCTGGATAACTGTAAGCGGCGCCAACGTGGTATCAGCCTGGATCTCGAATATCCTCTTCCCCATCGGCGCCTGGGGTTCGCAACTCTTTACTCAGGTTGGCATTCCGTGGTATATCACCGGTTTCCTTTGGGATGGCATTTACAGGGCAATGGCTTGGATCGTCGCGGTAATGCTCCCCCCTATGGCCATCTTTTTTCCATCGTTTACCTTGTTGGAAGACCTGGGTTACCTGCCGCGCGTGGCCTTTAATTTGGATTGGCTCTACAAAAAAGCCGGCGCGCATGGGAAACAATCCCTGACCATGGCCATGGGTTTTGGTTGCAACGCGGCAGGCATAATTTCAACCCGCATCATCGACTCTCCGAGGGAAAGGTTGATCGCCATCCTTACCAACAACTTTGTCCCTTGCAATGGGCGTTTCCCCACCCTCATTATGCTATCCACTGTTTTTGTGGCGGCTTCCTTTTCACCAGTGTGGACCTCAATCATCGCCGCCACCTCGGTAGTGGGAGTGGTTCTGATCGGTGTGATCTTTACCTTGGTGGTCTCGTGGGGGCTGTCCCAAACCATCCTCAAAGGTCAGGCATCCGCGTTTACCCTCGAATTACCGCCTTACCGCCGCCCAAATGTTATGCGCATCCTTTATACCTCACTGGTTGACCGTACCATCTTCGTGCTGGGCAGGGCCTTGCAAACAGCTGCACCTGCCGGCGCTGCCATTTGGTTGCTGGCAAACATCAATGTTGCGGGTACCAGCCTTGCCACCCATACTGCCAACTTTTTGCAGCCGTTTGGGTACGCGCTGGGGTTGGATGGCGTGATCTTGCTTGCATACATTATCGCAATTCCCGCCAACGAGATTGTCGTTCCCACAATGATGATGATGTATTTGGGTGCCGGCAGCATGGTGGATGGTCCTGGTAGCAATGAGGGTATCAGGTCACTATTAATGAACCAAAACGGTTGGACCATGCTCACAGCCATAAACCTGATGTTATTTGCGTTGCTTCACAACCCCTGTGGCACCACTATCCTAACCATTTACCACGAAACCAAATCGGTCAAATGGGCTGTTTGGAGCGTGGTCATCACGCTTGGCTCTGCCATTGGGGTTACATTTATTACCGCCACCGTTGCTCGCCTGCTTGGCTGGGGTTAGCAAAAAAAACAGGTCAATGGATTTATAATGTAGCAATGGAACAATCCTTCATACCAAGCAAAGTAGCGGTCCTTGGCCACCCAAAACTCCCCGATGCCCTCTCGGAATCGAAAACAATTGCCGATTTTATCTCCGCAAAAGGCATTCAGTCCAAGCATGGTTCATTAAACGATGAAAAATTGCGCAAGCAGGTGCACAGTGGAGAATTCGACCTTGTGATCGCGGTTGGCGGTGATGGCACCATGCTGCGCGCCAGCCACCTGTGCGCTCCACACAACATCCCGGTCCTTGGCCTGAACAAAGGCAGATTAGGCTTTTTAATGCAGGTCTTTGAGGGCGGATGGGAAGCAATGGTCAACCAGCTGCTTGAAGGAAATGGCTGGATAGAACACAGGATGATGCTTTCGGCTGAGTTATCCCGCTCAGGTGAGGTGCTGGGCAGTTGGTATGCCCTAAACGATGCCGTAGTAAGCCGCAGCCATATCCTGCGGCCCATCCATGTAGAAGCAACAGTTGATGGCCAATATCTTACCCGCTACGTTTGTGACGGTTTGATAGCATCGACAGCAACAGGCTCAACCGCATACGCGCTTGCCTCAGGGGGTCCCATCCTTCCGCCAGAGTTGCGCAACATTTTGCTGATTCCTATCGCCCCTCACCTTTCGGTAGACAGGGCGATCGTATTATCAGAGGGTGCTTCCGTATCCATGCGGGTGCTTAGTGATAACACGGTAATGAGCATCGATGGCCAAATGCCCCACAACCTGGCTGAGGATGATATTGTCTTTGTTCGCCGTTGCCCTTTTAATGCAATGTTCCTGCGCTTTGGAGACCCCGGTTATTTTTACCGCAACCTTACCGCCCACATGAGCCAAAACACTTTCAACAACCTGCCCCGATGACTACCGAACCTGCCGAACTGTATTGTTTCAACCACCCAAGTGCATCCACCATGTTGCGTTGTAAACGTTGCAATGAACCCATTTGTGTAAAATGCGCTATAAAAACCCCTACCGGATACCAATGCCCGCAATGCGTCAAGAAACACCAAAAAGCCTTCGACACGGCTGAGCCAATAGATTTTGTGACAGGATTTGTTACCGCTGCCATACTCTCGGCGCTGGCCAGCCTGTTGGTTGGGATCGTAGGTAGCTTTGGTTTTTTTGCCTGGTTCGCCATATTGGCAGGCGCCCCCACAGCAGGCGCCATGATGGCCGAAAGTTGCCGCGCAGTCACCCGCCGTCACCGCTCCGCGGCCTTGTTCCGTATCATTGCCATAGGTGCTGTAATCGGAGCATTGCCGTTTGCTTTACTAAATTTCGGCGCAATTCTGTACCTTATAGCCTACCTGGTTTTGGCTGTCCCCACTTTATACACCCGGCTATCAGGCATCCAATTATTCCGGTGAAACAATGCTGACCCTGTTACGAATCCATAACTTTGCCATCATAGATGCGCTCGAACTGTCTCTTGAGCCACGTTTGGTGGTCTTCACCGGCGAAACAGGCGCAGGCAAATCGATCATCCTGGACGCATTGGATGTGTTATTGGGCGGCAAAACAGAACCAACAATGATCAGAACTGGTGCGGAAAGGGCAACCATTGAAGGTGAATTTGTCCTCAATGGACGCAACAAGGATCCCATCCAGACTCTGCTTTCCCAGGAGGAACTTCTGGAGGAAGATGGCTCGCTGGTGATCAGCCGCGAGATCCGCAAAGAGGGCCGCACGACCACACGCGTCAACGGCCGCGCGGCAGGCGCACAGGTCTTAAAATCGCTGGCAGAATTATTGGTAGATATTCACGGACAAACCGAACATTTATCGATCTTCAATGTTAAGACCCATGTAGAATTGCTGGACAGGTTCGCCGATTTGTCAGCGATCAAAGCGGATTACCAATCCTTATTTGCTGAATACTCAAAAACCAATCGAGAACTTGCCCGAATACGGCAGATCCAATCTAACGCCAGCCAGCGGCAAGATATGTTACGCTACCAGATCGATGAGATCAAAAAAGCCGCATTCAAGCCCGGTGAAGACGAACAACTGAAAACCGAACGCGACAGGCTCGCCAACGCCGAAGCGCTCTCCTTGGCTGTACAGCAAAGTACCCAATTACTGGACGAAGGTAGCTACGAAAACCCATCTATCACCGACCAACTTGGCAACCTTACCACCACCATGCATACCCTTGCCCGGCTGGACCCCAGCCAGCAGGATTTGCTGGACCGGGCTGAAACCGCATTCGAAACACTCGGTGAACTCGCCCACGACCTGCGGTTGTACGGGGAAGCCATAGAATTTAACCCCAACCGGCTTGAGGCACTGGATAACCGGCTGGACCTGTTAAACCAACTCAGCCGCAAATATGGCGGCAGTATCGAAAGCATTACAGAATACGAACAAAAGGCCGTCGCCGAGTTGGATACCATCACCTATGGCGATGAACAGATCCAACTTTTGGAAGAACAAAAAGAACACCAATTGAATCGACTAACCGACCTTGGGCAAAACCTGACAAACCAACGCATTGCCGCCGCCAAGCTTTTGGGTTCCAGGGTAGAGCAAGAACTGGATGACCTAAAAATGGCATCCGCAAAATTCCAGGTGGAAATTCAGCCTCTCTCGGATGAGGAAGCCGGCCCAAACCAACCTGCCTTTGATAAAAATGGATTTGACCGCGTCGAATTTATGATCGCCCCCAACCTGGGGGAAGGTTTCAAACCGCTGGTAAAGATCGCTTCTGGTGGAGAAACTTCTCGCCTTATGTTGGCATTAAAAAATACCCTCGCTACTGAAGACAATATCCCTACGTTGGTATTCGATGAGATCGACCAGGGCATTGGTGGCAGGGTTGGCAATGTGGTCGGAGAAAAACTCTTCAATTTGGGGCTTTCACACCAGGTGTTTTGTGTTACCCACTTGCCACAATTGGCAGCCTTTGGCAACCAACACTACAAAGTAGAAAAAGTGCAAAAGGATGGGCGCACGACCACGATCGTGCGCCAATTGGCCCAGGATGAGCGATTGACAGAGATCGCCTCAATGTTTGGTGAGCTATCGGAAGGCACGATCACTTCCGCTCGCGAATTATTGGTTGCCGCCAACGCGGGCAACCAATAGAAGGTTTTTTGGTGAATCATGAAAAAGCAAATAATTCTATTCTTTACAGTTTGCGGCCTGTTATTGCTACCGATCCTTCCCGGCACTGTCAGGGCATCTAACGCGACGCAAGGCTTTGTTACTCCCACACCCCAGGAAGACGGTCGCATCATCATCGTGGTGCAAGAAGGTTGGAATTGTTCCACTATCCAAAATTTCACAGGTATCCCGGTAAGCCAGCTCAAATCACTCAACAGGCTGGATGAGAATTGCACCTTGCAGGTTGGCCAGGAGATCTTGATTGGAATTGTAGATACCGGGGAAGCCGCTACCGCTACTCCCGACCCTTCGTTAGCCACGGCGATACCATTGCCAACCCCAACCCCTGAAATCGGTAGCGGAAAGATCTGCGTGCTTTTATATAACGACCTAAATGGCGACGCCTTAAAGCAAGACACCGAAACCGTAATAGAGAACGGTGCCATCAGTGTGACTGGTACATCCGGCCAATATTCAAAGACAGCCACAACAACCACCGCGGCAGACCCGGTCTGTTTCGAAGCAGTGCTCTCTGGTACCTACAATATTTCCGTTGCCGCGCCAGAGGGGTATAACCCAACCACACAACAAAACTTTACGCTCGATGTTAAGGTTGGAGAGCAGATCTATGTCGATTTTGGCGCCCAGATCAGGGCCGAGACATCCCTAACCGATACTCAACCGGAAGGTGGAAGTTGGAATATCTACGGGCTCCTCGGTGGTGGCTTGGTTGGTGCCGCTTTGTTGCTGGCTGGCTACGCGTTTTTCAACTACCGCAATAAATAATGCGCCTTGCTGTGTTGCAACAGATCAACAAGATCAACCAAATTTTTTATGACGATCTCGGAGATGAATTTTCAAAAACACGCGGACGGGTACAACCCGGTGTTGCCGCTCAAATTCCAGCTTTTATAAACGCGGCATCCATTTTGGATGTTGGATGTGGGAATGGGTCATTTGCCCACGCCTTGGAATCGGCTGGATTCTCTGGCCATTTTTCTGGCATAGATCTTAGCCAACCTTTGCTTCGCCATGCGCAAGCAAACTTGCCTACCAACAGGTACACATTTCAACAGGTTGATCTCACCAAACCCGCTTGGCAATTTCAGGGTGGCGACGCAATCCACGATGTTATCACCTCCTTTGCCGTACTGCACCATATCGCTGGCAAAGATCAACGCAACCTTTTTTTTGCCAATATTCGTGCCCGATTGGCGGATAACGGCATTTTTGTGTTTTCTGTGTGGCAATTCCTCAATAGCCCCAAGCTTACCGCCCGTATCCTTCCATGGGAAGATGTGGGCATTCCAACCAAAGAAGTAGAAGAAGGTGACCATTTGCTAGACTGGCGATCAGGTGGAAAAGGGATCAGATATGCCCATCATTACAGCCAACAAGAACTGAACGACCATGCCAAATCTGCGGGTTTCAGGGTCGTGAACTCGTATTTTTCGGATGGAACGAAAGGGAATCTTGCTATCTATCAGACTTGGAAAAAATCATAACAAACCATTATTAATCTGTTTCTCCCACCCCTTTACACTACACCATATTGATGTATTATATATATCGCTTGCGTTTTCCTTGGTTTTTTCTAAATCGGGGGGGACGCTATTATGTTTAATCAGAAGGAATTTTTATGAATGTCCAATCAGCCGAGTTCGTACCTATCCCCTAAGATCCATGCCTCCGCCAAAAAATCTGGCGGTAATGGCATCTTTGCCACTCTCCCCCTCAAAAAGGGAGAGGTCTTGGCCGTCTTTGGCGGCGTTGTGTATGAGTGGGAAACTTTTAAGAACCTGCCCGATATCGAACGCAGTTTATGCATCCAGGTGGAAGAAAACCTGTTCCTGGTACCCAGGCCGATTGGCTCTGGGGATTATGTGAACCACAGTTGCACCCCAAATGCCGGTCTGCTTGGCCAAATCGGCCTGGTAGCCATGCGCGATATCGCAGTCGGTGAAGAAGTTTGCTTCGATTACGCTATGTGCGATACGGTTGCATACGATGAGTTTAGCTGCAATTGTGGCACCCCCAATTGCAGAAGGAGCGTTACTGGCAGCGATTGGCAATTGCCTGAACTGCAGACGCGTTACAAAGGATACTTTGCCCCGCATGTTCAAAGGCGAATTGACGGGCTAAAAGCGCATGAACAGGCGGTAAGAAGCGCAAAAAATATGCCTTACCCTGTGCATGCCAAGGGCCTAAAGCTGGAAACAGCCTGACTTTCAAAAAACCGCCTGTTAGGCGGTTTTTTTTATTGCAAGGTCGCTGTATAAATCTGGTCTCCCACCAACAGGAAGATGGCCTTATTTGGGCTTATCGCCATCAAACGAATGACTGCCGTCTTCGGAAATGGATCCGATGCACCTGCCAGGCTTTTAAAGCGGGATTGCAGATCAAATGAGCGGGGGCTGAACATGGTCACCTCTCTGTTTGAGGAGTCCAACAATAACAAAGCCATATTTGGTTGTTCGGTGATCTGGACCGCGGTGTAAACGGCTAATTTCATTTCACCGCTATCTGCACCATCAGAGGCTACCGCTGGTAGAGCAGTTCTTTCCTGGCAATTGGTCGCAGTTCCGGTAGCGCCGCTAAATGCGCAAATTGATAGATGGCCATCTGAGAACAATATTGTCAGGCTGTCACTGCCTACCGCTAACCCAGTGGCATTTTCCATTCCGCCAGGGATCTCCGCGCCAAAGGGGAACGAGGGAGCATCCGAAAATTGCCATTCGTCATCGGAGAAATAGTACCAAATAGCGTTGCCAATAGGGTCGAGGATAAATAACATCCGCTCATAAATTGCCAACCCGCCGACCTGCTTGATCCCCAGGTCTGGGATTTTCAATGCCGCACCCACCGGCCTGCCAGATGGCGAACAATAAAGCAGGTGGGCATTCTCATCAATCGCGATCACCACAGCCGGATTTTGCAGCGCCCTGGAAACAGGCACCATATCGATCAAGCGACCCATTTCAATGGTACCTCCCTGGCCATCGGATACGGTTCCACCCTCACAGGTGAATCCGTTGTCCTGGTCAAACCTCTGCCCATTATTTACAAACCGCAAGATCTTATTGTCCACAGAATCCAACAAGAACAGATCCGTTTTGCTGGCTCGCATCCGGTTGATCGCGGTGGGCAGGTTGAGAGGTTGTGACAATATAGGAACATATGAGAGGCGGATGATCTTATCGAATCCGTCAAGCTCCGTCATAACCAACCGACGCAACGAATCCGCTTCAGGATCCAGTTGTCCTGCGCTTTTCTCGGCCTTATTGATCCAGTTGATCGCTGAGGACATCTCAGTTTTTTTTACATTGATATCAGAACTTGCACCGGCGGCGATCACATTTGAGCGGGCAAGCTCCAAATACTCGCTATATCGGGCATCGAACCCAATATTGGAGTAGACCAACTGGGCAAGGATCAACACCGAGACAGGCAACAGAATAGCTGTAATTAGGCCGGCTCTCTGTGAACCGCTTTGAATGGAAGGATGCAAATCATCTTCCGGTAATATATGAAAAAGGTTGCTTTCAATTGTGATGGCAAGTTTTGTGGTTGCCTGCCTAATTGCCCGAATTCCATTCAGCAGCCAAAGAACCAAACCGGTAAAATTTGGTGCGGATTGGGCATGCCTGCTCCTGCGGGCCTGCCTTCTGCTCCCATCAGAGATCAGTGGGGGCTGCTTTGGAGAATTGCGCCCACCCTCGTTCTGCCGAACTGAACGATCCAACACCGTTGCCCCGTCGGAATGATTTGTTTCCACAGGGGAGGGTTGGAATACTGTAGTTGGGTAGTGTAACAACATACCAGCAGCACTTTGCCTGGCTGCTCCAACCAGGCTTTGTTTAATTTCCTCAGGTGTTTTTCCAGCCGACATGTTCATTAGCACAGAATGCCAACTCTCCGGCTGTTCCAAGCTGACCAACAGAGAATCTCCGATGGTGACCGGGGTTTGGGAAAAATACATTTTGGGCGTTGGAGAAATACCCAGACCCTTGCCTGCAAGGTTGGGGTCATAATATTCTTTGATCGGGCTACCTATCAGATAAGCGCGTACCGGCCCCGATTGGACTATCGTCAATTTGTTTTGATGGTGGCAGACCAAGACAATACACCCAAAACGATATTGCCCCTTGCTCGTTGTACGCAAGTTTGCATCCATCAGCATGGTATTAATTTGTTCTACCGCATTTTTTAGCGCACTGGTAAGTGGCCCGGCAAAATTATAAAAACCAGTTACCAGCAGGTTTTTAATGTGCTCAACAGAGTTGGCAGGGTCAGCCGAATTGCCATTAAGCATCAAGTATGCGGTTAAAAATGCATCAGCCCGCCCGCGAAACGCATCCGCGGGTGGTTCCAGTTGGAAAACGATCGCCTCAGGCTCCACCTCTTGGCCGTTTTCCGTTTGGAAGTTGATCACTCTCTGGTCAGGCGCCTTCATATAATCCGTTAAGATTATACTGGTAAAATTTCCGAAGGAAAATTATGGCTACCTTTAACCTTGTAACGCACGATCGCTTCGAAACCCTTGCTCCTTATTCATCACAATGGGATGAACTCCTCACCGGTTCTGTCACTGATTCCCCTTTTTTAAAGTTTGATTTTGTTGCTGCCTGGTGGGAACATAAAGGCGGCGGCGAATGGAACGCAGATAGCCAATTGGCGATCATTACCGCACATCAGGAGAATGACCTGATCGGCATTGCGCCATTGTTTATTACCCAGCTCCCCGATGGGTCACGCGCGTTATATAACCTCGGTGCTGTTGAGATCTGCGACCTTTTGGATGTGATCGTACATCCGGAAAACCATGCTGAATTTGTAGAGGCTGTGCTGAACCACCTGCTTTCCAGTGGACTTAGGTTTGACGTCATCAGGTTATATAATCTGCCAAGCGGTTCTCCAACGATCCCTGCCCTTGTACAAGAATTGGGGAAAGCAAATTGGTCTCACACCGTAGAACAATACCAGCCCAGCCCAACCATCCATCTCTCGCCCGATTTTGAATCATACCTTGCCGGCATAGATAAAAAACAACGCCACGAGATCAAGCGGAAGATTCGGCGTGCAGAAGAAAGTGGCCGTTCGGTTCGATGGTACTTTGTTGACGATGCTGAAAAGTTGCCAAACGCGATCAATTCCTTCTTTTCACTAATGGCTGGAGATCCATCAAAAGAGTCTTTCTTATCAGGTTCAATGCGAGTCCAAATGGATGTCATCATCCATACTGCATTCAAAGGTGGCTACCTCAAATTCGCTTTTTTGGAGGCGGATGGGGAGATTGCCGCCAGTTACCTGATGTTTGACCATCAAAATAAACTGTGGGTTTATAACTCGGGATACAACCGAAATTTTAACGACCTGTCGGTTGGATGGGTCCTCTTGGGCTATCTCATCGACTGGGCTTGCCAGAACCAACGGGCCGAATTTGATTTTTTACGAGGATCTGAGGATTACAAATTCAAGTTTGGCGCCGTAGACCGTCCAGTTATGATGCTTACTGCCCACCGCCTGCCATAACCAGGAAACCAACTTTGGACCGCTTTGGCTGCCCAAGATCAATGGTAGTATGATTAGCAAGTTCAAATAACCCCCTTCGGAGGAAGTATGCAGCGTGACATAACCGCAGAAGTTCTGGAGTTGATCCGCCTAACCTCAACAAGTTTGCCGCCGGATGTTGAAGAAAAGATCCGTGAAGCGCGCGAAAAAGAAGAATCGGGCACGGCTGCCAAAGGTGCCTTCGATACGATCCTCCGCAATGTTGAACTTTCCCGATCTCAATCTACCCCTATCTGCCAAGATACTGGCACACCTATCTTTTACGTGCATTATCCGGAAGGATGGAGCACCCTGAAACTTCGGATGCAGATCCGAAACGCGATGGCGGAGGCCACCAAATTAAACTATATGCGACCCAACGCCGTAGACGCGGTTTACGACAAAAATAGCGGCAACAATTTGGGCGGAGAGGAATTCCCATCCATCCATTTTGAAGAGGTGGAGGGAGAGACCCTTACCATCGAGTTGATGCTAAAAGGTGGAGGATGCGAAAATGTAGGCGCGCAATACTCCCTGCCCGATAGCCGCCTTGGCGCTGGCAGAGACCTGGCAGGCGTACGAAAGGCGGTCTTGGATGCTGTGCACAAAGCCCAAGGCCAAGGCTGTGCGCCCGGCATTTTGGGTGTGGCCATCGGCGGTGACCGCGGAACTTCCTATATCAAATCCAAAGAAGTGTTGTACGACAAACTTGGCACCCGCAATTCAGACCCTCAATTGGCATTGCTGGAGGAGAGATTGACCAATGAAGCCAATACACTTGGGATTGGCCCGATGGGATTTGGCGGCAAGACAACCGTGATCGATACAAAGATCGTCGGTTTGCACCGATTACCTGCTTCCTTCTATGTATCCGTCTCTTATATGTGCTGGGCTTATCGCCGGCGCAAAATGGTATTGTCTGGCAACAAAGCACAGTATTCCTAACCAATGGAGATCTCATGAAAAATATTCAACTACCGATCTCAGATGAAACAATACTTGGCCTCAAAGTTGGAGACCCGGTTCTGCTCAGTGGTGTAATGGTGACAGGCCGTGACGCAGCGCATAAGTGGATGATGGAAACATTCATTAAAAAAACCCGCCCTGCTACCGGGGAGGACCAGCAAACGTATGAGTCGCTGAAATCCTTGCTTAACGGGTCAGTCATCTACCATTGCGGTCCGGTTGTCTCAGGGTTAGACACCAAAGACTATAAATTTGTAGCCGCTGGACCCACTACCTCGATCAGGGAAGAACCATACCAAGCCGATGTTATGCAGCATTTCAACATTAAAGGCGTGATCGGTAAAGGCGGGATGGGGAAGAAAACTTTGGAAGGCTGTAAAAATACCCCAGGTGTTTACTTCCACGCCATCGGTGGCGCCGCAAGTTTCATTGCCCAATCTGTAGTTAAAGTTTTGGGTGTATACAAATATGACTTTGGTGTGCCTGAAGCAATGTGGGTGATCGAGGTAAAAGACTTCCCCGTAGTAGTAACCATGGACGCCCACGGTCGATCTCAACATGAGGTCGTGGAGAGTTCGTCAAAAACAGCCTTGGATGCCTTATTGAACCAACCTTATTAGGTCAGATCAAGTGGTCAACCCGGTCGAGCCTGCCAATGTTTGTAAGGATTGCAAGCGAGTATTGGAAAACTTTGTTCCTTGCGCCGAACTGTACCACCACTTCCTGGGTAAAGAAGTGTCCGATCCTGATTTTTGGCAGGTGCATCATCTTACGGTCTTAACTTACTCCATCCAGCATCCTACGTTTCTCACCAAAAATGGAAGGCTGGAAATGCAAAAAATGCTAAAAAGGTTTATTGTTGATGGTTTATCACCTCAACAAGCACGGCAACAGTTCCGACCATTTGTATCAAACCAGAACCGTACTTGGAAAATCACCACAGAAAATGTTGATGCCCCCTCTCCAACTACCCAGTGGCATATGACCATTGGGCAAATTCGGGTTGACAACAGCGAACATTATTGCGAAGATATAAGAAAATGGGCTTGGATCACACTGCAGCAATGCATGTACGATGATGCAAGTTGATAAGGATGAGCGATGACGAATAGAAAATATACCAACCGAAAATACCTCGACCAGATCGAGCAAAAAGTGATCGTCTTTGATGGCGCGATGGGAACAAGCCTGCAATTACAGCAGCTTACTGCTGAAAATTTTGGCGGGGAAGCGCTAAATGGTTGCAATGATCATCTGGTCATCTCCTATCCCCAAGCGGTCGAAAAAGTACACCGCTCATTCCTTGATGTAGGCGTGGATGTGATTGAAACGGATACGTTTCGTTCCAATCGCCTGACCCTAAAAGAATATAACTTGCAAGACCAGGTCAATGAGATCAACATGGCTGCGGCCGGCCTCGCCCGCCGATTGGCAGATGAGTACACCCAAACCACAGGCCAGGCTCGCTTTGTCGCGGGTTCTATTGGCCCCAGCGGAAAACTTCCCTCGGCGGACGACCCGGAATTATCCAATATTGGGTTTGATGAGCTGGTGGAAGTGTTCAAGGAGCAATCTGCCGCACTGGCGATCGGTGGCGCCGATTTTATCATCATCGAAACCTCGCAGGATATTTTGGAGGTGAAAGCCGCGATCTTGGGCTGCCAACTCGGATTTGAATCCTGCGGAATTTACCTGCCGGTTCAGGCACAAGTGACCTTGGATACCAGCGGACGTATGCTGCTTGGCACCGATATCGCCACAGCGCTCACTATCCTGGAAGGGCTACCGATCGATGTGATCGGCCTTAATTGCTCTACCGGCCCAGACCACATGCGCGAACCCATTCGCCAGCTTGGCGAGCAAGCCGCGCTGCCTGTGTCGTGCATCCCTAACGCTGGCTTGCCCCTCAATGTAGATGGCCAGGCAGTGTACCCTGTGGAGCCGGAACCCTTCGCTTCCGCGTTGGTGGAGTTTGTCGATAAATATAAGATCTCAGTGGTCGGCGGATGTTGTGGAACAACACCCGCTCACCTCAAAACCCTCATCGAAAAACTGAACGGCAGGGCACACCCCCAACGACCATCATCCCCCCTTGCGCGGCTTTCCTCCTCTATCTCTACGACCATGATGCAACAAGAACCTGCCCCTTTGTTGATCGGGGAGCGTTGTAATGCCCAAGGCAGCCGTAAATTTAAACGGCACCTTTTGGAAGAGGATTACGATTCAATCCTCGAAGTAGCACGAGATCAGGTGAATTTTGGTGCCCATGCGCTGGATATTTCTTGCGCGGTAACAGAACGAGCAGATGAAGTAGAGCTTATGCGCAAGACCGTAAAGAAGCTGAGCATGGGGGTAGAGGTTCCCCTTGTCATCGACACAACCGAGTTCGATGTTCTTGAGACCGCGCTAAAAACCGCACCCGGACGTTGTTTGATCAATTCCACCCACTTGGAAAGTGGACGCGCCAAAGCCGACCGAATTTTTGCCCTTGCCAAAACACATAACGCGGCTGTGATCGTATTGACGATCGATGAAAACGGAATGGCAAAAACAGCCGACGCCAAACTGGAAGTGGCAAAGCGTATCTACGATATCGCTGTAAACGAACACGGGCTTCGTCCAGCCGACCTGGTCTTTGATGACCTAACCTTCACCCTGGCCACCGGAGATCCTGAATTTTCCAATTCGGCCATCGAAACGATCAACGGCATCCGTGCAATTAAACAAAACCTTCCCGGGGTCTTCACCTCGCTTGGAGTTTCCAATCTTTCCTTCGGTTTGGCTCCTCAGGCACGCCCACCGCTCAATTCAGTCATGCTGTTTCACTGCGTCCAAGCCGGGCTCGATATGGCTATCATCAACCCTGCCCACGTAACCCCCTATGCCGACCTTCCCCCGCAAGAGATCGCAATTTGCGAAGACCTGATCTTCAACCGCCGAGCGGACGCTCTCCAAAGATTGATCGAGTATTACGAAAACATCAGCCCACAATCGGCTGACCAAAACAAGATCGACCCCACGATTGGGATGACTGCTGAACAAAGGATCCACTGGCGCATTGTGCACCGCCATAAAGATGGTGTAGAAAGCGACATCGACGAGATCATCCTCTCCGTGCCGGATTCCCATATTCGGCAAGTCCAAAATGAGACCGCGGTAAGAACGCTCAATCAGGTCCTGCTGCCGGCGATGAAGGAAGTCGGCGATAAGTTTGGCGCGGGCGAATTGATCTTGCCATTTGTTCTACAGTCGGCCGAGGTTATGAAAAAATCGGTGTCCCACCTCGAAAAATATTTGGATAAGGTGGAAGGCATCACCAAGGGGACAGTGGTTATCGCCACCGTATATGGAGATGTCCACGATATTGGCAAAAACCTCGTCAAGACGATCTTAGCCAACAACGGGTACACCGTGGTAGACCTTGGAAAACAAGTTCCGGCCGATAAGATCATTGCGGCTGCAAAGCAAAACAGCGCCACCGCGATCGGCCTTTCGGCACTGTTGGTAAGCACCAGCAAACAGATGCCCCTGATCGTTAATGAACTGCATCGACAAGGGTTGAACATCCCGGTATTGATCGGTGGCGCTGCCATCAACCGCAAGTTTGGCCGCCGAATATTGTTTACTGAAAACGGCGATGCATATAAAGCCGGAGTGTTCTATTGCAAAGACGCGTTTGAAGGCTTGGAAACAATGGATCGGTTGATCGACCCAACCCAAAAACAAGCTTTTTTGGATTCAAGCAAGCAAGAAGCTGAAGATGAATTGGGCAGGGCAGCAGCAAAAGTGAGCGCGTCACCCACCGGCCAAAGGTCGACGGTTACTCCCAAACCCATAACCGCTCCCAGCAAATGGGGTGTAAGGGTCGTCAAGAATATGCCGCTTCAAACGGTCTTCCAACACCTCAACATTAATGAGCTTTACAGGCTATCCTGGGGGGCAAAAAACACCCATGGCGAAGAATGGGTTAAACTGCAAGCCGATTTTGACCGCCGTTTGGAAAGCATGAAAAAAGAGGCGATCAAAGATGGCTGGTTGGCGCCGCAAGGGGTATTCGGTATCTTCCCTTGCCAATCCACCGGCAATGAGTTGTTGGTCTACGAACCAGATTCCCTTAGCGGCACCCCGAAAGTTAAAACCACTTTCAACTTTCCACGACAAAACAGTGACCAATTCCTGTCCCTCGCAGATTATTTCGCATCGGTAGACTCCGGGGTAATGGATGTTGTTGCATTTCAGGTAGTTACAGTTGGCCAAACCGCCTCCGACCGATTTGATGCCCTGCAAACCAACGGCAATTACACCGAAGCTTACTTTACCCATGGCTTGGCTGTACAAACCGCTGAAGCCGCGGCAGACTTTATGCACAACTTCGTCCGCAAGGAACTCGGAATCCCCCCCGGACAGGGGAAACGCTATAGTTGGGGATACCCTGCCATCCCAGAGCTGGAAGACCACCAAAAAGTGTTTGATATGCTTCCAGCCGAAGCAGAGTTGGGCATGCAGCTCTCCCCCGCGTACCAATTACTGCCAGAGCAATCCACTGCCGCAATCGTTATTCACCACCCAGAGGCGCGTTACTATACTACTGGGGAAAGCCGAACTGACCAGTTGATGAAGTAACAACGCATAGGCAGCAAGAAGGAACTTATGGATAGCAATAACACCCTGCTCGTCATTGATATTGGCAACACAAACCTTACTATCGGGTTATATTTTGGCGAACAATTGGCTTGGCATTGGCGCCTTGCTACCGACCACAAGAAAATGCCCGATGAGTATGGCCTTCAATTGTTGGGGTTGATCCAACATGCCGGGCTATCCAAGCATAATCTGATCGGTATTGGGCTCTCGTCAGTTGTGCCACAACTCACCAGCAAGGTTACGCAGGCCTGCGAAGAGTATCTTGGCATCCTGCCGACAGTTGTCGATTCTGGAATGAAAACGGGGATTCGGATTTTATACGATGACCCTAAAACAGTAGGCGCTGACCGAATTTGTGACGCTGTAGCAGTAAAGCATTTTTTCGGTGGTCCTGCTTGTGTCATCGACTTTGGAACCGCAACAACCTTCAACGCCATCAATGCCAATAATGAATACCTTGGCGGAGCGATAACCGCTGGTATCAATTTGTCTGCCGAGGCGCTTTATACCTTTGCCGCAAAGTTGCCAAAGATCGACCTGCAAAAGCCACCCAATATTATTGGCCGCAACACCATCCATGCCATGCAAAGTGGACTATTATTCGGATATGTCAGCATGGTTGAAGGTATGGTCGCACGATTCAGGCATGAACTTGGCCCGGATATGAAGGTCATTGCGACGGGCGGATTATCTGACCTGATCAGTACCCAAACCGAGGTCATTACCCATACTTCCCCTTGGCTTACCCTTGATGGCTTGCGGTTAATTTGGGAGATGAACAAAAAATAATCAGCGTATGTTTCCCCCATCCACAACGGTCAAGTATAATCATCCGCGTGAACAAACTCCTTCTACTTGCGGTTATCTTGTTAACCTCTTGCGGCAGCCTGCCGTTGGCGCAATCTGGCCCAACCGCAACGCCTACAATAACACCAATCCCTCCAACCTCCACCCCATTGCCGTTCGCAGTAAATGTTGATGGAACAGGTATTTCACCTTCAGAATTTGGCGAGGAGCTTGCCCGTTACCAAGACATGTTGACCTCTCAAGGGATCAGTAAAAGCGAAGATGAGATCAAAACCATCGTTTCTGATGAATTGACAACCCTGCTGATCTTACGAAATGGCGCAATAGCCGAGGGGTATAGCCCCAGTCCTGAAGACATCCAAACCAGGATTCAGGCCATCATTTCCGCCTTGGGTGGACAGGAATCATTCGATTTATGGTTAGAAAAAAATCATTACGACACTGATAGTTTTATCAAGGCTATTGAACGCAATACCGCCGCGGCTTGGATGCGGGATAAGATCGCTATGGATACTCCAAAAGTCGCCGAGCAAGTTCACATTCAGCAGATGCTTTTGTATGATGAGGATTCTGCCAATTATTACTTTGGTCAACTAAATGCCGGTGTAGATTTTGACTTATTGGCAAGCCAAATTGATCCGGTTACCCGGGGCGACATAGGTTGGTTTCCAAAAGGGTACATCCCAGACACTACCATCGAAAGCGCCGCTTTCGGTTTACAACCAGGTGATACAAGTGCCTTGATCAAAGGTAATGTGGGTTGGTATATCCTTCTATGCCTCGAAAGGTCCACCGATCGGGAATTGACCCCTGATGCATTGGCTGTAATGCAAAAAAAACAGATCTCTACATGGGTAGAGCAACAAAAATCCACAGCCCGTATTTTGGTCAATCCCTAAGGCAGATTAAACTTCTACATTCCAGTGGCGATATTTCTCCACTTTTCCGTGCGCCACGTCATCAAACAGGCTGCGCAAGGCGGATGTGATCGGCCCAATTTTTCCGGTTCCAACCGTTCGATGGTCAACCCGATTCACAACCATAACCTGGGCAGCAGTACCGGTTAGGAACAACTCATCCGCCAGGAACGTCTCGGTACGGTCAATTGAACGTTCCACCACTTTAATCCCCAACTCTTCACGCGCAAGCTGGATGATTGATTTTCTGGTAATGCCCTCCAGTATATTCTCATAAACAGGCGGGGTGATCAATTCCCCGTCCCTCACGATAAATACATTCATAGCGGTGCCTTCCGAAATATGGCCGTTGTGGTCCAACACAAGCGCTTCATCAAATCCCGCCCGAATGGCATCCGTTTTTATAAGAGCTGAATTGGCATAAGCACCGCTGATCTTTCCACGGGCGGGGATGACGTTGTCATCGATCCGCCTCCATGAGGAAATGGTAACGTGTGCACCATCTTCATTCTTACCATAATGGCCAAATGGGATGGCAAAAATGGAAACTTCGTCACGAAGATCATGCAACCTGACACCGATACCAGGATCGGCCTTGTAACAAAGTGGCCGGACATAAACATCGGTTGAGAATTGTTCCTTTTTTAGCAAGTCAATGGTTATTTGGGTCAGGCTCTCAGGGGTGTGATTCAGGTCCATAGCCAAGATCTTTGCAGCCGATAAAAACCGTTTGTAATGATCCACTGGCCTAAAAAGGAACATCTTCTTCAGTCCTTCATCCCAGTATCCGCGAATCCCAGCGAATGCCGCAGTGCCGTAATTTAAGCCATGTGCTGCAATGCTGATCTTGGCGTCGCCAAAGGCGACGATCTTACCTTCGAAATAAGCGAAATTGCTATCAGTCATTTGTTTGCTCCAACTTGATCTATTTCTGAGATTCGTAACGGCTATTAATATTGAGGATTTCAGGGGCTGCCAATAAAGAACGCAGAGGCTTGGCGTCAATGGGCAAAACGTTGCCATTGACAAAATAATCAAACTCAAAGTCGGTCATTTCCCCCGCTTTTTTACCGGGTACAGGCAACAATCTGGTTGTTAATTGTTTGTTCAGGCGCAAGGATAGTACCGCCACATCACATAACAAAGCATATATTTGGTCTATGGACGTGTCACCAGGTAATGGGATCGTATCCAAACCGCTGCCACAAACCGTGGAGTATAACAAAAGGTCTTTGATTGACAGAACGCCATCGGTGGCGCTTTTGGCAAGGGCAGAATCCTCCAGAACAGGAAACATCAAACCAGAAAAACCTACTCGCGGTAGTTCGCATTGGTCCAAATAACTCATCAGGATACCAGCTGCGGCCAAACTGCCATGATTTCCGATCTGCTGAATGCCGAAAGATTCGATTGCCGCCCCGATAGAGGTTTGCATACCGGGGAATGGAGCCAAGGAAAAATCTATGCCGCCGAATCGGATGTTGAAACGATACTTTAATTGGTCTGCGGCAGAATTGAGTTTTGCGACCGCAGCCTGAACAGCGAGCTGGAAAGCCTTTCCGCCTTCTCCCAAAGTTCCAGCATTGCTAAATGCGTCAACAGCAAGGTCGGCAGCCTCAACCGCAATGGCGAATGTGGGCAGGTCACCCATATGGTAAGCTGCCGGAAAGAATGGCGACCCGGGTTTAACATTTGCCAGAGCAGTAAACCGCAGGTTGCCAAATCCATCTTTACTGGCTTTGCTGTTATCCAAAATCAATTTTGCTGCCGAGCGCAAATGGCGCAAGTGAACCCCTGATTGGTGGTCCGCTATAACCCCTGAAAAAAAGATATTTTGGGTTACAGAGATCGCGTCAGACACCAATTCGTATGATTCTGGAACATCGTAGGTGGCCGGCCCCAAACTTGCAAAATCAATCGAGTGCGAGGCTAACATTCCATCCAATTTTTGCGCCATTCTTGGCAACAAACCGATCAGGTCTGTGCCTAAAATGGTTGGGAATGGCGTCGTCGCAAGCCGGGTGGTTTGCACCTCAAAACCGGCTTTTTCAAATTCGTTTTTGGCAGCGAACAAAAACAAACCGGCTTCATTGACTTTCTCTTCCTTGATAGGCCAGCCTATGTTTGTGAAATATGTGATGGAACGGATCTTCATTTATTTTCGCTCCTCTGCCGTAAAACTTCAAAAAGAATGATCGAACCAGCTACGCCAGCGTTAAGTGACTCTATTTTACCTTTCATTGGGATGCTTACAGTGACATTGCTGACAGTTCGGGCAAAAGTTCCTGCTCCTTCTGCCTCGCCTCCAATGATGATGGCGGTCTTCGAGTGAAAATCTGCTTGCCAGAGGCCAATCTCGCCATCGGCAGCCGCCAAATATACAACATACCCAGATAATGCTTCTTGAATACGGTCCCATTCCATCGGGGTTATTTCCAACGAAAAATGCGCACCCATTGCGCTTCTTACAACCTTGGGGGCATACGGGTCAACCGTCTCTGGGGGAATGATCACCCTAGTTACTCCGGCAGCTACCGCACTGCGCAACAATGTGCCGAGGTTTCCAGGATCGCGAATCTGGTCTGGGACAAGGATGAGGTCATCCTCGAGCATGTCTCGCGAATCCGCCATGGGGATTTTTACGACAGCCAATATCCCCTGGCTGGTCTCGGTTTCGCAGATCGTCTTAAAAACGCTGGAAAGCACCGCTTCACACCCATAACCTGATAATTCCAACCGTTGGATCAGGCGGACAGCCCGGTTGGATGCGTCATCGCTGTAATAGATGCTTTCAATTTTTTGGCCGCTATCCAGCAACGCCTCCACCAAACGAACCCCTTCAACCAAATATGCACCGGCAGCTCGGCGGTCCTTTGAACGGCCGGCTAACGCGCGAACATGTTTTAATTGCGGGTTATGGGGTGATGAGATCATTGGCCGGCCAAAGATACCCAATATAGTTCTACATCAGCGGTTGCCTGGGGCAAGCGAATGGTCTTTTGATGCTTCATCCCAAGTTTCTTCAACACGCAAATAGATGCTGTGTTTTCGGCGTTTGAGATCCCGCAAAGTTCACTCAAGCCGTAAACTGTAGACGCAATTTGCTTGCAAGCGAGGGCGGCTTCTGTTCCAATCCCTGCTCCGCGGTATTGGGGTAAAAATGCGTAACCAATATCAACGCAGGGCAGGCTATCTCTTTTTATCAAACCGCACATTCCCGCAAATTCATTATTTTTCGTTTCAATTACTTTCCACAGACCAAATCCATTATCGGAATAACTCTGTAACGGACCACCTGTCAGATAAGCACGTGCATCTTCCACAGTCCTCACTTGTTTGTCGCCAATATTTTGTATGAAGGCGGGATCATTGAGCAAGCGCAAAATATGCGGCGCATCCGCAAGGCTAAACGGGAGAAAAGTCAAGCGGAGTGTAACGACAATTGGGTTCATTTTTGGCTTGCCAAGGTTTTTTTTAGGGTTATAAGGGCTTCTACCGGAGTGGGATCAGTTTGGTAGGCAATTGCCAGGTAATAGGCAAGGTAATCGCCAAAGTGAATAGTGGTCCACATTTGTTGTAATCGTGTACTTCCTACCGCTGTGAACACATCAGTGTTCAAACCTTCAAGCATGTACGTTTGGCGTGTTATTCGGCTCCGAAGTGTGTTTCGTGCGTGGCCAAACCCACATTCTAAAAACATGCTAAACGACCGTGATGCCAGCACGTCTTCAGGGTTGATGATGCCCGCGAGAGTGTTATGGTCTGCTTCTGGCAAAACCTCAAAATTTGCCGGGGCTTTGGCTAACTCGTTTATCTGGCCTTTCCATCGGGCAGCAACTACAGATAATAAACCAGACCCAAAAATGGTCACCCAGCGATCAACCAATTGCCCGGCATAACGTTTGGCTGGGTTATGGGTTGCCGGAATTTCGGGCAGGAACTTTTTCTGCTCCACCATCATCACTTTGGTTGTTTCCAGAATGATGCTTTCATGGTCAGGTAATAAACCAATCCGACAAAACAACGCGAGTAACAATCCAAAGGAATAACCCACAGCGGCACGTGGTTGGCCTTTGTGCGAAAAAATCCAAGCCGGGATTTTGTATTCCTGGGCGTAATCGGCTAACTTGCCACCGGTGGTTACCACCATGCAAGTACATCCCGCTTCTCTGGCGGCAGAAATTGCTTCCAGTGTCTCCTCTGTATTCCCGGAATGGGATGAGGCAATGAATAAAACTGATGATCCCTTGGCAAAAGCTGGGATCGAGTAGTCTCTGCTCACAATGACCGGGATTCTTACCTCGTCGGTTACATAACTTCGCAGCAGGTCCGCTCCGATCGCTGACCCACCCATGCCGCTGATAACCACAGCCGTGGGCGCTGTTGCCTTTGGCAAGGGCATTTTCTGTGCCATTTCCCAGGCTTCGGTGAGTTGGTTTGGCAAGTTATTGATCTCATCGATCATTCGAAGGCTATCGATCTTTGAGATCAAGCTTAGGTCATCAAGATTCATTTTCGAATTCCTTTACCTTTCAGAAAAATATTTTGTCGCCGCGGCGTAGAGTTCTTTTTTGTTGACATTTCCGTTTTCCGCCACTTGTCCTACGGCATCCTTCAACCGAATGCCATTATCAAGCAAAGGCACCAATTGGTTAATCGCTTCTTGCATCGTTACAGGCTCCCTTGCTTGGTTTTCAATTCCTTCGATCAACAATACCATTTCACCAAGCGGGGTTTCCGGTAATTCCTTTAATACCTCTGCTGCTGATCCTCGCAAAAACTGCTCAAATTTTTTGGTGATCTCTCTGCCCAACACCACCCTTCGGTCCGGAAAAATCTCACCTATCGTAGCCAGGCTATCCCGCACCCGGTTTGGGCTTTCCAAAAATACCATCACTGCTGGCTCAGAGCACCGCCCGGCCAACAATTTTTGGATCTCCTTGGCTTTTCGGGGAAGATAGCCCATGAACAAAAAAGTGCTCGCTGGCAACCCGGCAGCGGATAAGGCAGCGATCGGCGAGGAAGGTCCCGGGATCGGGCAAACGGTGATCCCTTGTTCCACCGCGAACCGTACCAACTCGTAGCCGGGGTCATTGATCGTTGGAGTGCCGGCATCCGAGACCAACGCAACATCGCCACGCTCTAAAGCAGCCCGAATTTGCTCGATTTTTTGCAATTTGTTATGCTCAAAATAACTGGTTACCGGAGTGTGAATATCGAAATGGGTCAATAAATGCCGTGTATGGCGGGTATCTTCTGCGGCGATCAATACTACTTCCCGTAATATACGCAACGCCCTTAGGGTAATGTCTTCCAAATTACCTATTGGGGTTGCAACAATATAAAGAATACCCATACCTTGATTTTAACGTATCCAAACCTGTTTATTTCGCCCAACTATCGGGCGATTGCGCAGTTGAAAATTGGGTATCATACAATTGTTTATACAAACCATCCAACTGTAATAGTTGTATGTGGTTTCCTCGTTCCACAATTCGGCCACGATCCATCACCAAGATCTCATCCGCGGCCAGAACAGTACTCAATCGGTGGGCAATTACGATCGAAGTTCGGCCAGCCATGATCTGTTTCATCGACTGTTGGATCAATGCTTCCGATTCGCTATCCAAACTGCTGGTTGCTTCGTCCAACACCAAAATCCGGGGATCTTTGATGATCACCCTTGCAAGTGCGATACGTTGTTTCTCTCCACCACTCAGGCGGTAACCCCGTTCGCCGACCACTGTATCATACCCATGCGGCAAGCCTGAAATAAATGCGTGAATATTTGCAACTTTGGCAGCCTTTACCAACTCCTCATCTGTGGCGTTCGGCTTTCCATACAGAATATTCGCCCGGATCGTATCATGAAACAGGTAATTGTCTTGTGTTACCATGCCAATATGCCGACCCAAACTGTTCAGGCTCAGGCTGCGCAGGTCAAACCCATCCAAAAGGATCGACCCCACAGTTGGGTCGTACAACCGCGGGATGAGATAGGTTACTGTAGTTTTGCCCGCGCCCGATGGGCCTACGATCGCTGTCATTTTTCCTGGCATCACCCTGAAGGAGATATCGGTAAGTGCATCAACCCGAGCTTGCGAATATGCACCAGGCTTCTCATCAACGGACACCTGAACCTTGTCCTCCATAGAACTGGTGGAACTACCTGGACGAGCCACCGGTTGCAAACCCGCATACTGATCAGATCGGTAGTTGAAACCCACGCCCACAAATTCCAACTCACCGTTCGCAGATTCCAGCTCAATTGCCTCCTTGGGTTCCACAATTTCAACTGGCAGATCCAACAACTCAAAGACGCGTTCAAAACTTACCAAACTAACCTTAAAATCCACCGGTGCATTGGATAAGTTTTGCAACGCCGAGTATAGTTGCTCGAGGTAAGCACCAAAAGCCACGATCGTGCCGATTGTGAGTGCCTTTTCGATAACCAAATTGCCGCCAATCCCGTACACCATTGCAGTCCCAAATGCGCCAACCAAGCCCACCGCCAACATAAAACCTGTGCTAAACATGGCTCGTTCCACCCCAATATCACGTACCTTTTCAGCCGCGCTGGTAAATCGAATGCTTTCAGCTTTTTGGCGACCAAACAGTTTAGAAAGAAAAACACCTCCAATATTCAATGTCTCAGTCATATGCGAGTTCATTCCCGCATTATGCTCCATCGATCTGCGAGCTATCTCGCCCATTTTGTTGCCAAGAATTTTGGACAGGTAGATAAAAAATGGCAAGATCAACAAGCCGGCGATAGTCAGTTGCCATTGCATGCTAACCAGCACAAGGAAGACCGAAGTTGCCTGCACGACGTTGGTGACAATTTGAACGATTGTATTGCTAATTGCGTTTTGCGCACCGATCACATCCGAATTTAATCGGCTCATGATCTCACCGATGTGGGTTTGAGTGTAAAACCTGATCCCCATCGTTTGCAATTTTTCGTACAGCTGAACCCGCAACCGAAAGATGACCCCCTCACCTACTTGGGCATTTAGCTTGCGCTGGAAAACAGCGACGGCTCCCCGTACCACTGGTACCGTAAAGAGGATCACCGTGAGAACCCAAAGTTGGCGCAGATCAGCGGCCGGCAGTACCTGGTCGATCATTTGGCGGAATATGTAAGGGGTCAGCAAATTGAGGGCCGATACCAAAAGAATGCACGCCAACATTCCCAGCAAATGCCATCGATATGCGATGCCATACCGCAATATGCGCATCAGCAAACTTCTGGTGATCGGTGTGGTTTTTTGATTATCAGCGCTAAGCCGATTGATAAATTTATGTGGGTGCATGCATCCATCCTAAATATGATTTCGAGTAATGATTATAGTATTTTCGGGTACCTTTTTATCGGTTTAATGGTTTAATTCAGCCCATAGAATACATTCAGTCCTTAAGGCAATTGGTCGGCCACCATCCCATCCTAATGGTGGGTGTTGCCGCGCTCATCACTGATGAGGACGGCAGGCTTCTCCTATTAAATAGGACCGACAACCATTGCTGGGGGCCGCCTGGAGGTTCCACCGAACCGGGAGAGCGGATCGATGAAGCCCTGAGGCGGGAGGTTTTTGAGGAGACTGGTTTGATGCTGGGTAAACTGGCATTATACAATGTTTATTCCGGGCCAGAGTTTGATTACACCTACCCAAATGGCGATAAAGTGTACAATGTCACCGTCATATATACCGCAACCACCGTTCAGGGTAGTGAAATTCGTTTGAACTACGAACATTCTGCCTGGGCTTGGTATTCCCTTTTTGCCTTACCAGCCGATATCAGCCCGCCAATGGCACCCATTCTGCTGGAGTATCAAAATAATTTCCGAGGAGCTTAATATGATGAAATTGCGTGGAGTTTACGCCCCAGTTGTAACACCCTTTGACAAGAACGAAAACATCGACTTTAAAATTTTAGGCAGTTTGATCGATTTCTTGCTAGAAAAAGGGATCAGCGGCTTTGTTCCTGGGGGAACCACCGGGGAGGTGTATGCCTATACCCACCAGGAAAGGCTGGATGTTTTCAAATTTTTTAAGGATCACAACAATGGGCGTGCCCATTTGATGGCTGGCGTTAATAGCGGTGCAACCCGAGATGTGATCATGTATGCCGAATCAGCCCAAAAAATGGGCTACGATTCGCTAATGGTAGCTGTGCCACCATACTCCCGCCCCAACCAAAAAGAGCTTCTTTCGCACTACATTGATGTTGTCCGATCAGTTGACCTTCCGGTCATTCTCTACAATTTTCCTTGGCGCGCCGGCACTGAAGTCGGCATGGAGGTGTTGGAGGGATTGTTGCCGTATAAAAATGTTTTGGGGCTAAAGGAAGCCAGCAGTGACCTCTCTCGTGTGTTGGAAATAAAGGTCCAATTCGGTGATCGATACCAGATCGTATGCGGGTCTGATGATCAAGCTTTTGACTATTTTGCCTGGGGAACAGAATGTTGGATCGGGGGTGCTGCTTCATGTTTACCCGAACATCATGTAGCGGTACTTGATGCCGCTTCAGGTGGTGACCTGGTTGGCGCCAGAATGGCAATGGAAAAGGTTCTGCCTGTTCTAAAGAACATGGAAAGTGGTTCTTACACCCAAAAGGTTAAGCTGGGATGTACCCTTCGTGGTTTCAACGTGGGCGCTCCACGCAGGCCTTTGCTACCACTGGATGCAGACCAACAACCTGCTTTTGAAACATTATTCATGAACACAGTTCGCGGGTTATAAGCAATGTTAAAAATACCTTACCTTGACTCACATACCGGCGGAGAACCCACCCGGCTTGTGGAACATGGTGCTCCAGACTTGGGAACCGGCAGCCTGGCTGAACGCAGGGAGGTCTTCCGAACCAAATTTGACCACTTCCGCTCGATGGTACTAAACGAACCAAGAGGATCTGATGTGATGGTAGGGGCATTATTAGTTAAACCGAGTTTGCCAAATTGTGATTATGGTGTAATTTTCTTCAACAATGTTGGTTACTTGGGTATGTGCGGGCATGGAACAATTGGCCTCGTAGCCAGCCTGGCGTACCAAGGCCGATTATCGCCAGGAAAAGTACGCATTGAAACGCCTGTTGGGGTGGTCGAGGCTGAATTGCACCAAAACCAAGGAGGCGATTATGCGAACCGCGTCTCAGTCAGAAATATCAACGCATACCGAACCTTAAAAAATGTCTCAGTGGTGGTCGATGGGCAAGAATACAGCGGGGATGTCGCCTGGGGAGGTAATTGGTTCTTCCTGGTACAAAACCATGGCCTTGAAGTTGGAATGCACAATCTTGATGCATTGACCGACCTCTCCTGGAAATTGAGGGAGGAATTGGCCCGAAAAAAAATTACTGGTACAGATGGCGCTGTTGTTGACCATGTTGAACTGTTTACCCACACCCCGCAGGCCGATAGCCAAAGTTTTGTCCTTTGCCCTGGCAAGGCTTACGACAGGTCTCCATGCGGAACGGGTACCAGCGCCAAACTGGCATGTTTGGCAGCCGAGGGAAAATTGTTGCCCGGCCAAGTATGGCGGCAACAAAGCGTGGTCGGTAGCGTTTTTGAGGGTAGCATAGAGCTCGATGGGGACCAGGTCATCCCAACTATCACTGGAGAGGCTTGGGTTATGGCGGAGGGGCAGTTGTTGATCGATCAACGTGACCCTTTCAAGGATGGCATTCGCCAGATTGGAATCTAAATGGCACACAAGACAGATGTAGTGGTCATCGGAGGCGGCTCAATCGGCCTGAACGCAGCATATTACCTGCAACAAACTGGCCGTCATGTAACCCTCATTGACCAGGGAAATATTGGCATTGGTAGTTCAAGCGGTAATGCCGGGCATATTGTCCCCAGCCATATCGTACCATTGGCCGCGCCGGGCATGGTTTGGCAAACCATCAAATGGTTGCTTACCCCATCCAAAAGCCCTTTCAGCATGCGCTTCAGTTTGGACCCTGATTACATTTCTTTCCTTTTACGTTTTAGCATGTCTTGCACCGAGGAAAATGTACGCCGGTCTTTAATTCCGCTCAAGAACCTTGGTTTGCTCAGTTCTGTAGAATTTGCCCGCGTCATTTCTGAGGAGGGTTTGGATTGCAACTACAACCAATCTGGTTTGCTTTTTTTATACAAAACCAAATCGGCATGGGAGGGAGGAAAACACGAAGCTGAATTATTGCATCAAAATAACATGCCCGCAGAGATCCTGGACAGAGACCAAGTACGGCAACGCGAACCGTTGTCAGATGACAGCGTGATCGGCGGTGTCCATTTCACAGGAGATTCCAGTTTGAATCCCGGCAAATACCTCGCAGCGATCAAGCAACGAGTAGCCACCCAGGGCGCGGTGATGGTGGAAAACACCGCGGTGACGGGGTTGGAGACTGTGAACGGCAAGATCACCAAATTGGTCACATCTCAGGGTGAATTTTCCCCTGAAGAAGTTGTTTTCGCCGCAGGATCCTGGACCCCGATCTTGGCCAAAAAGGTCGGGATTCCCTTACCCATCCAACCCGCCAAGGGTTACAGCCTTACCATCAAAGCCGGGGATCGCGTCCCCTCGCAAGCATTATTGCTAGGCGAAAAACGGGTTGCGATTACCCCGCTAGGTGATCAAATCCGGGTAACCGGTCGCCTTGAGCTAAGTTCGTTGAATACCGATGTGGATCAAAAAAAGGTGGATGGTATTGCATCCGCTGTGTGCGATTACTTAAAGATCAACCGCAATTGGGAAACCCTGGATACATGGGCTGGATTGCGCCCAACCACCCCGGATGGTTTGCCAATCATCGAAAGATCTGCTGCAGTTTCGAATCTGGTGATCGCCGCTGGCCATGCCATGCTGGGTTTATCGCTGGGCCCAGCCACTGGTTTACTGGTATCACAATTGGTCAATGGCACACAACCAATTATTGATCTAACAGGCTTTAGATCAAGCCGTTTTTAACCAGGCAGATTTTCAATCAATAACACATGAAACTCACTCCCTGGCAAATGATCAGATCCGAGCAGCCGTTCGCACAATTGCGGATCGATGATTGCCAATTACCAAGCGGAAGGGTCATTCGCAAGCTGATCCATGAATACTCCCCTTGGGCTACCATACTTGCCATTACCCCACAAAATGAAGTTGTGCTGGTCCGGCAATATCGTCATGGCATTCAGGCAACCACCTTAGAATTGCCAGGTGGTGTGGTAGATGAAGGCGAAAAGGCATTGGCGGCAGCCCAACGTGAACTTATGGAAGAAACTGGTTACGGAGCGGGGGTATGGACTTTCCTTGGCTCGCCTTCACCCAATCCCGATAATCACACCAACCGTATCCATTGCTTTTTAGCCAAGGATGTTGAAAAAATTGATTCTATTGCGTTAGACCACGATGAAGAGTTAGAGATCCTATTAGTGCCATATAACGAAATGCTGAAGATGGCTCTTTCTGGTAAGTTACCCCAGGCAATGCACTTGGCAGCCCTCTTTCTTGCCCAGCCGTACCTGAGTATAAAATATGAACCTTAATACTCTTCGTACTGTCATTGGAGCAGCGGCAGAACTTGGCCTTGAACAAGTGTTGCTCAACCTCGCCTACAAAACAGCCATCAAGTTTGGCCTCTATTCTTGGGTGCGCTATGGCACTTCGTTGCCCAGCCATATCCATGCGATTGATCCAACAGATGGGAACTGCCCCCACGATGCAATAACTTCCTTGCTTGCGCCATCAGCGAAAACCAAGATCCTTGACCGCGCTGACAAGATATGCCTGGGTTATTACGAACAGTTTGGTGTTGCTGGTTTCCCGATCAACCTATCGCCGCCCAACAACAAAACACATTGGGCAGACCTTGAAAAAGGACCAATCCGCAATAGCCAGGACCAAGATATTAAGTTGGTCTGGGAACCAGCCCGATTTGGCTGGGGGTTGCAATTGGCACAAGCATTTACCCTTACCCACAACCCAGTTTACGCTAATTTTTTCCAACACAAGCTTCACGAGTTCAGTGTGGAAAATCCGGCCGGCTATGGTGAAAATTGGCAATCGGCGCAAGAGTGTGCCATTCGGGTGATCAATATTTTGTTTGCTTCGCACCTGTTTGGAAATTTTCCAACATTGGAATGGTATAAAGCCTTGCCAGTGATCATCGAAACCCACGCTGTCCGCATTTCACAAACTCTTGAATACGCCCGATCGCAAAACAATAACCATTATCTGTCAGAATCTGTCGCCCTCATCACATGCGCCAGGGCACTGCCAGCCCACCCAAAAGCCGGGAATTGGCATAAAACTGGATGGCAAGGTGTACATTGGTGTTTGCGCAATCAATTTGAAAATGACGGCGAGTACGTTCAACATTCCACAAACTACCACAGATTGGTGTTGCAATTGTTACTTTGGTTGCGAATGGTCGACCCCAATGGGTTTGGGGATGAAGACCTGACGATCATCAGATCCGCTACCCAATGGTACGCAAACATGGCAGACCCAACCACGGGGCTTGCTCCCAACTTGGGCGCAAACGACGGCGCATATTTATTCCCCCTCTCTTGCCTGCCATTTGAGGATCACCGGCCAGTGGTTCAGGCAAGTTTGCGCACCTTTTTTGGTGCATGCATACCAGCCGGCGATTGGGATGACCTCCGATTTTGGATGGGGGATACAAACACAGCTGAATACCCTGTTTTTGTACGTTCGCAACGATCATCCATCGCAGACGGAGCATGGCGCCTTTCCCTCAGGGCCATAACCTATCGAAACCGACCTTCGCACGCTGATCATTTGCACTGCGACGTGTGGGCCCATGGAAAGCCGATTGCGTTGGATGCGGGGACCTTCTCTTATAACCTCCCCTCCCCCTGGCAAAACGCCTTGGCTGATACCCAAGCCCACAACACGGTGACTGTGGACGGCCTTAGCCAAATGGATCGAATCAGCAAGTTTTTATTCACCAAATGGTCCGCTTCATCCGCGGATACAAACCCCGATGGCTCCCTTACAGGAACCTTTCATCCAACCACGAAGGCTAAATACACCCACCACCGCGAGATCAGCGGTTCAAATGGGCATTTTTATGTTCGAGATCGTGTGGTGTCCAATTCCGCAGGTTCGCCAAGGCGCTTCCGTTTACATTGGCTTTTGTCTGACCTCAACTGGGAGTGGCACATTGATTCAGGGATCACCCTGACCGCCCAAACAGGGCATACCAAATATTACGTCAGTATTGAGCCCTCCACTCCCATCTTCCAGTACCGAATCACGAAAGCGGGTACAAATTTGGATGGAAGTTTATATGCTGAAAGCATCGACGGATGGTACTCACCCACCTACTTGCAAAAAATTCCAGCCATCAGTATCGCGATGGAAGGCATTGGCACTGAATATTCATTTACAACCCAATTTTGGGCAGAGCATACTCAGGTATAAGGTCCACGAATGCATATTTTATTGATTCACCAAGCTTTTGCGGCCATCAATGAGGCTGGCGGTACTCGTCACTTTGAATTCGCCCGTTTTTTGGTTGCTCAAGGTCATAAGGTAACCGTCATTGCCAGCCCTGTAAGCTACCTTAGCGGTGCCTCCTCCCAAACAAAAAATGAGCAAATTGATGGGGTAACGATTTACCGCGCATATACATACCAGGCGCTTCACCGCTCCTTCTTTCATAGAATATTCTCTTTTATTAGCTTTATGGTGTCTTCCTTTATCATTGGTTACAGGGTCAAGGATGTCGATATTGTGTGGGGAACATCTCCACCCATTTTTCAGGGAATCACCGCCTTGGCGATAGCCAGGATCAAAAAAGCCAAATTTCTATTCGAAGTTCGTGATTTATGGCCAGATTTCGCCATCGCGGTTGGTATTTTAACCAATTCATTGCTCATCTCTGCTTCGCGCTGGCTCGAACGTTTTTTATATAAAAATGCCGATCAGATGATCGTAAATAGCCCGGCATATGTTCAGCATGTGATCGACCGGGGAGCCAAACATGTGACTCTCATTCCGAACGGCGCAGATCCGGCAATGTTCGATCCCTTGGCCAATGGTGATGCTTTTAAATCACTGCACACCCTCACTGATAAATTTGTCGTAATGTACGCTGGTGCACATGGCATATCTAACGATCTGCAAGTGGTCATCGATGCGGCATGTATGTTGCTCAATGAACCAAGGATACAAATTGTGTTCGTGGGCGATGGAAAAGAACGCCAAAACCTGATTACCTACGCGAAGAAAACTCGTGCAACGAACGTGCATTTTATTCCCTCCGTCGCAAAAACCGATATGTCCAACGTTCTCGCCGCCGCAGACGCGTGTATTGCCATCCTTAAACCCATTGAGGAATATAAAACAACCTACCCAAACAAGGTCTTCGACTATATGGCTGCCGGTAAACCGGTTTTACTGGCGATCGATGGGGTGATCCGGCAGGTGGTCGAGGACGCAAAATGCGGAGTCTTTGTTGAACCTGGAAACCCGAATGCCCTCGCCACCGGAATATTGACGCTTTACAGCGATCCTTTTATAGCCAAAAAGATTGGCGCGAACGGCCCGGAATACCTCAAAAAACATTTCTCCCGCGAGTCAATTGCCCGCCAACTGGAATCAGTGCTCTTGAAACTGTGATTTTGTTGAGAAAAATTCAGGGGTAGTAACTATTTTCGTCCTTTTCCGAATTAATCACTATAACCAGTCAAACAAGATCCGGAGACGAAAATGAGCACTAAATTGATGTTTTTTATTAGCACGGCCCTTACTGCCTTTGTTGTAGCAACCCTGTACGGAGTTGTTACCAAAATTTCTACCAACCCGGCCTCCGTCGAGGCTGCCCAGGCAAGTGCACCTACAGCGGAAGTAGTTGTAGAACCTACAGCAGAACCCGAACTTACCGAGATTGTTGCCACACCCCTGCCACAGGAACTTACCCACGACCTGGCAGCATTCATCGCCTCCGAGGCGATCCAACGCCAGGATGTTTACAGTGTTGAACTCAAAACCATCGATGGTGTTCAAGGATACGAAGTGGTGTTTAGCTCCAACGATGTAGTTTTTATTGGCCTCAACAAACAAGTCGTTTCTATTAGTGCCTTGCCAACCGCTGTTGTCTATTATGATTCTGCGCCAACCACATTGGTCAAAGCCACCGACAATGGCAATGGTGGCAATCAGAACCAAAACAAAGATGATGATGACGATGACGATGATGAAGATGACGATTAGAACGAAAAAGTGGCGAACCAGAATTTATGCGAAGGATATGTAAATGAAGAAGAAAAGTTGGGCAGATGTACAAATGGCGATAACAGCCATATCGATCACCGCCACCCTGGGATTATGGAACATGTTTTCGGGCCCGGAACGTGAAAAAGCGCTTGCCAAGGCTGCTGAAGAAGCTGCCAGGCCAACCGAAACCCCTGCACCCGTTGAAGTAGTCGAGGAAACTGAAGTACCGACAGCACTGCCTACCGTGATGGCTTTCAGACCACTCAAGGTCATTTATGGCGGAACCCCGCCCGCGCCCAAGGTTGTAAGCATTGCAGCAGCGCCTGCAACAGGCCCCGCCAAGAAAGCGAAGTCTGGCGGCGGTGGTGGTGGAGGTGGAGGCGGCGGTGGCGGTGGTGGCGGGTCCAACACCGGCGCATCCTAAATGCTGTACCAGTACGAATTTCAAGCGATGGGGAGCAAAGTCGTCGCTATGATGGACTGCTCCCCTAAATCCGCGCATCACTTATGGGATATTGAACCCCTGTTTGAGCAATGGGAACAAATATTTAGCAGGTTTAGGGCCAATAGTGAACTAAATAAAGTAAACCGCGCGGATGGCATCCCAGTTCGGGTTTCCCCGGAATTTATAGAAGTAGTTAAAGCTGCTCAAAGCGCGGAACTGGCCTCTGGCGGCATTGTAAACGCAACCATGTTAGGCCAAATACTGCAGGCTGGATACGCTGAATCGATAGAAATGATCCGCAACAAAGACATTCGTATCAGTGGCTCACCGAATACATCGGTTCGAACGACATTTGAAATTGCCATTGACGAGGATAACAGCCAAGTAACTCTGCCCTATGGCCTACACCTTGACCTTGGCGGCATTGTAAAAGGGTGGGCTGCGCATAAAGCAGCAATCTACCTTGGCCAGTTCGCCCCAGCCCTGGTAAGCGCGGGAGGCGACATGTATGTAACAGGCAACCAACAGGATGGATCGCCTTGGTCGATCACCATTGACCGCCCTTTTTTTGATGGAGAAACCATCGCGACGATCGCGGTTTCGCAAGGAGCCATTGCGACATCAGGATCCTATCGCCGGCGGTGGCGCCGGAACGGGCTTGACCAACACCACCTGATAGACCCGCGAACAGGGATTCCCTCACAAAGTGATTTGGTGTCTGCAACCATCGTCTCTGATGACCCTATTGAAGCGGAATATGGCGCAAAAACAACCCTCATTTTGGGAAGCCAGGATGGGGTGGCATGGGCAACAAAGCGGGATTTGCCCGCATTTCTGGTCCGTGCAGATGGCTCTGTAGTGTTCAACGAACAATTGGAAAGTATTTTTTGGAGTAAAACTTATGAATAACCCCCAACAAGAAGCGATTGAATACGAATCGACCGTTGGCCTTCAAACGGCGATCCTGTTCCTGATGGCATTTTCTGTCGGAACGATCATGGCGGTCATCCTGTTACCGATCATGATCCCATCCTTGGAATATTCCCTTGGCGGTAATTCACCCAAAGCATTTTGGTTCTTATCCCGGGCTAGTTCGTTTATTGCGTTATCTTTATTGTGGTTATCGATGGCGCTTGGGCTAACCATGACGAACAAAATGGCACGGGTCTGGCCAGGCGTCCCGGCTTCCTTTGCTATTCACGAATATGTTAGTTTACTGGGCATCGGCTTTTCAATCTTCCACGCTTTCATTCTGTTGGGTGATGAATATATTGCCTTTACTGTAAAGAACGTCCTGATCCCATTTTCCACAGTTGAGTATCGGCCTATTTATGTAGGTATCGGTCAAACCGCTTTTTATGTGTGGCTGATCGTTGCCTTGTCCTTCTACATCAAAGCACGCATCGGCCAAAAAGCATGGCGGTGGGTGCATTATCTTAGCTTTGCCATCTATGTAGCCGCAATTTATCATGGGATCACCAGTGGCACAGATACCAAGGAAGTATGGGCGCAAAACTATTATTGGATCTCAGGCACAAGTTTGTTGTTCTTGTTTTTTCATCGGATCACAGTATCGGTTGCTGCCGCAATCGAGAAGAACAAAAAGAATAAACCTGTTCAGCAATCCGCAACCTGAATAATCGGCTAATCGAAAATTAAAAAAACCCTTGCTTCTGCAAGGGTTTTTTTATTCGGGCTGTGGGCTCGGAGGGACTCGAACCCCCGACCTCATGTGTGTGATACATGCGCTCTAACCAACTGAGCTACGAGCCCGAAATAGATTGCAATTATAGCCCAACAAAGAGTGACTGGCAAGGCAAATAGCCAACTTTTTAGGGCGGGGGCAGGTAACTCCACGGATTTACCTTGCTGTATTGGGTGTGCATCAACTCAAAATGTAAGTGGGATCCACTCGACTTGCCGGTATTTCCGATTGTCCCAATGACCCAGTTCATATCCACGCTTTGCCCGCAGCCAACATCAAGGCTATTCAGGTGCGCGTACAACGATTGCCAGCCATTCCCATGATCGATCATGATCATATTGCCGTACCCCCAATCATTCCAACCGGCGTAAACGATCACCCCCGCATCTACGGCGTATACGGGCTCGCCAGTGTTGCCGGCAATATCTATGCCGCGATGGTTGGTTTCTGGTGAGTAATCAAACCCGGAAAGGAAATGTTTATCGGCTGGCCAAACAAAATAACCCAAGCCAATAGCCCCGCCACTTACGGCCTCACAAGCTCCCGCGCCCATCACACGAGCGGTTGCCGGATCATCCCGTGTAACTCCCGCTGGGGCAGTCCATGATGAATACGGACGGGTACCACCTGGGACGATCAACCAGGTTCCAGGTTTAATATTTGGATTGGAATAATCACCGATTGTCGCCGCATCTAAATCGTTGAGCGGATAATTGATGATATCTTCTGGAGAGACATTTAGGCCCTTGGCTACGCCATTTAATCCATCTCCCAATTGCCATTCATAATAATAACCATCAATTGGTAATATGTTTAGTACCTGGCCAATAGAGAGGTTATGTGGATCATCCCTGATGGTGTAGTAATTTCCAAACATTATGGTTTGCGGTTTAAGATTGAATTTTTCAGCGATCCCAATGACCGTGTCACCTTTTGCGACCGTGTATTGAATGATCTCACTGCGCGGACGGTCTGGAATATTGGTATGCAGGCGTGCCTCTCTGGCTACACCGCCCAACCCAGACTGCAATACCGGCACCTGGGATACCGACACCGGCGAAGTAGCCTGTGAATCGATCAAACGATTGTTATCCGAAGCTGATTCAACAACGGAAAATCGGTCTTTGGCAAGGTATACGAACAACAAGATCAAAAAGGCAGAAACAAGTAAGGTGCCATAACGGGCAACCTGCTCGCTCAAGCCCAAATTCAATATTAATTGAATGATGTTGGGGAAAGAAGAATGCGCTTTTTTTTCTTCACTGGTTTTAGATTCTTCCAGATCCCCCACATTTTGTTTCTCATCATTTACTTTCATCTGAATATCCTTGCAGCCATCATAACATTGCCAAAATAACGCGTCAAGCCACCCATCAACTCTCGAGCTTGCGCAATCCAGGGGTTAGCGCGTGGATCGTAGCGATAGCGAATACACAAATAACTCCTGCCGATAATGAGGTGAGTTGGACTCCAAACTGGGTAACTGACCAACCGATCAGCAAACTACCAAAAGGTGATACTCCCTGCAACCCCCACAGGTAAGTACTGAATACCCTACCCC
>SXKT01000013.1 GCA_005778035.1 Chloroflexota bacterium | reverse complement strand
TCTTTTTTATTTTTCTCCCAAAATATCCCGAAACCCTTTGATCGCGGCGGCCAGGCCAGATGGGTGGTTGAACAAAGCATTGCCCGCAACAAAGGCATCTGCTCCGGCAGAATACACACTCGATAAGGTTTTTTCCGAGACACCGCCATCCACCTGCAACCATGTTTCCAGGTTTCTATCACAGATCATCCCTCGGATCTCGGAAATCTTTCTCAAGGTATACGGCAAGAAGCTTTGGCCGCCAAAACCCGGGTTCACTGTCATTACCAGCACCAGGTCGGCCTGGTCGATCACCTCACGCAACTGCGATGCAGGCGTTGCTGGGTTCAGAGATATGCCGGGTTTCACACCCAACGATCTGATCAGTTGCAAGGTACGGTCCAGGTGTGTGCATGCTTCAACGTGCACTGTAAGCCGGTCCGCGCCTGCCTTTGCGAAGGCTTCCAACAAATGGGCCGGCTCATTCACCATCAGGTGCACATCCAGTGGCAAGCTGGTGGCTCGTTTGCACGCTTCTACGATCAGCGGGCCAAAGGTGATGTTCGGCACGAAATGGCCGTCCATTACATCCACGTGGATCCAATCTGCCCCGGCTTGTTCACAGGCTTGCAAGTCTTTGCCAAGTTGTTCAAAGTTGGCAGATAAAATCGAGGGAGCGATCACAGTTTTCATCGATATAGAATATTAACCCATTTTAGAATGATAGCCAACCATAATGGCATAAGACCGCCTACCGCCAAAATGGCCAGCAAAAGCAGCCCAATAGTGCCCCAGTCGGTTCGATTGCCTTTGGATTGCCTTGGTTTGGGAGTTTGAACTGGCATCGCAGCGCGATAATTCGGCTCTACCCGGCCAAGGATGGGCTGCACGGTTGCCAATACCTGGCCAAGTTGGTCTGCTGTCCGGTATCGGTTGGAAGGTTCCTTGGAGAGCACCTTGAGCAAGATCTCAGCCATTTTGGGGCTGATGCCGGAATTAAACTGGCTGGGGTCGGCTGGTGTTGCGTCACGGTGCAGGCGTGCCAAAGATTCGGCGGTTTTGGCGATAAACGGCGGCCGGCCGGTAAGCATCTCGTAAAAAACAACGCCGCTGGAATACACATCGGATGCCGGCAAGGGCGCGCGGCCGGTAGCCTGTTCAGGCGAAAAATACAGCGGCGACCCCCAAACAACATCCGATTGCTCGTTGGGGTTGATGCCGGCGATCGCTCGCGCGATGCCGAAATCCATCACCTTGACCCTGTTATCAGGGGTTACGATCACATTGTGCGGTTTGATGTCGCAGTGGATAATCCCTGCCCGATGGGCATACCCCAGCCCCGCGCAAACCTGGCGCATAATGGGCAAGGCTTCGGTTTCGCTAAAGGCGCCTTTTTTCTTTAGCATTTGTTTCAGGTTCAAACCCGGAATAAATTCCATCACCAAAAAAAGCTGGTTCTGGTCAAACCCAAAGTCGTGTACGGTAACAATATTCGGGTGAGACAAATTGGCGATCGCCTTCGCCTCTTGGCGAAAACGGACCTGTACGCTGGGGTTGGTTGAGTATTCTGGTTTTAGTACTTTAATGGCAACAAGGCGCTCGAGCATTTTATCGTGCGCCTTGTAAACCTGTGCCATGCCGCCAGAACCTAACGATTCAAGCAATTCATAGCGGTTATTTAGTAAAAGGGTTTTGTCCATCTACCCCATTATAAATTAATCATTCCGCAAGGCTTCTACTGGTTGCAGGCTTGCAGCCCGGTTTGCCGGATAAATGCCAAAGAACATGCCGATCGCCGCCGAAAATATGGTTGCCAGCATTACCGCGTTAAGGGTGATGACCGGGTTGAAGGTGTTTCCGGTAGCCTTGGCTACCTGCCCAACAATGATCGAGATCACCCATCCGAAGATAATGCCCAAAATGCCGCCCAGCAAGCTTAGGAAGGAAGACTCCGCCAAAAATTGGGTCAGAATGGCTTTCTTGGTTGCCCCAAGCGCCTTGCGCAGGCCAATTTCGCGGGTACGCTCAGCCACTGAAACCAACATAATGTTCATAATGCCAATCCCGCCGACCAGCAGGCTTATCGCCGCAATGCCACCCAGGAACACAGTTAGGATGCCGGTAATGGAAGAGGCCGTTTGTAACATGTCCTGCTGGGTAAATACGGTAAAGTCGTCGTCTTCTCCCACCCCAATTCGGTGGCGGGTCTGCAAGATCTGTTTGATCTCTTCAGATGCTGCGTTGGTTTGTTCCGCGCTTGCGGCTTGCACAAAGATCAGGTCAACCTGGTTATTCTCTCGTTTGAGGATCCGGTCCTTCGCTGTCGTCAGCGGAACAACGATCTGGTCGTCGGCGTTTCCAAAGGATGAGCCACCTTTGCTCTCCAATACGCCGATCACCCTGAACGGTTGGCCGGCGATGCGTACGGTCTCTCCTACCAAGCCTTCCTTGCGGTTGAAGAGTTTGTCTGCCAAATCTGGACCCAACACTACTACAGAAGCATGGCCAAGGTAATGATCGCTATTGATCATTTCCCCTTCGGTGGTGAGGATGTTGCGCACAGTGGCATAGTCAGGGGTGACGGCATAAATAGTGGTAGTTGTAGTAGTTCCCTGGGCGGTAACATCAACATTGCTTTGCAATATTGGCGCAACCGCGGCAATAGAAGGTGCCGCGAAGGTATCTGCCAATGCCTGAGAATCTGCCATGGTTAATTTTTGTACATTTTGGCTGGCGTTTTGGTTGCGGCCTGGCGGCCCCATTTGGTTTCCTGAAAAAACGAACAGAACATTGGTGCCAATGCCGTTGATCGAACCGGTGATGGAATCTTGTGCTCCCTGGCCAACCGCCAACATGGCGATCACCGCGGCAACACCAATAACGATCCCCAAAATGGTCAAACCAGACCGCAACTTGTTGGCGGTCAGGCTTTCCAATGCTTCCAAGATGATCTGGGTAAGGCTCATGTTCGATCCTTGTCTACCACACCATCATTGATGTGGATGGTGCGCTGGCATTGGGCTGCCACTTTGGGGTCGTGAGTGACGATCACCAATGTGGTTCCAAAAGATTGATTTAAATTTAAAAGCAAGTCCATGATCTCCTGGCCAACCTTGGAATCAAGATTGCCGGTCGGTTCGTCCGCCATGATGATGGCGGGGTCGTTTACCAGCGCGCGGGCAATAGCTACCCGTTGTTGCTGACCGCCCGAAAGCTCAAATGGCCGATGCTCTGTGCGGTCTTCCAAACCGACTGAGATGAGCGATTGAAGCGCTTTTTCACGCCGGCCAGTGCTCATGCCCGCATATCGCAGTGGCAACTCCACATTTTTTGCCGCGGTTGCCCGGGGCAGCAAATTAAAGCTTTGGAATATGAACCCAACCTTTTTGTTTCGTATGCTTGCCAAGGCGTCATCAGAGAGTTCAGAGACCAACTCGCCATCCAGGTGGTATGTGCCGCTGGTTGGCCGGTCAAGGCATCCCAAAATGTTCATCAGAGTAGATTTACCCGATCCGGATGGACCCATGATCGCCACAACCTCGCCGCGTGATACTCCCATTGTCAAACCCCGCAAGGCGTTTACTTCAATATCACCCATGCGGTAGGTTTTGTATAAATTCTCAACTTGGATCACATCCTCTGCCATAGATTCGCCTTATCCGCCAAACGGCCCATTCATTTCGGGGGAGGGGGGGTTCAGGATGATCAGGTCGCCTTCCTTAATATCCCCGCCCAAAACCTCGCTTAAATTGTCGGCAGTCGAACCCAAGCGTATTTCTACAGGTTCTGCCACACCGTCGCGAAGCACGTAAACTACTTTTTTGCCTTCCAAATTTCGCACGGAGCGATTTTGAATGAATAAAGCATTTTCGATCTCTCGTACCGTAATGTTGACGGCGGCAGTCATGCCGGGCTTGATGGTTTCGTCTACTTCGGTCAACTCTACCGTCACTTCAAAGTTGACACCGGTACCGGTACTGCTGCCATACTGGCTGATCTTGTTAACGATCCCGGTGTATGGTTTTCCTTGCAAGGCATCAAAGCTAACGCTAACAGCCTGGCCTATTTCCAGGTTATTGATGTCCACCTCAGAGATCTGAAGATCGATCAACAACTTTCCGAGATCGTCTACCCGGATGGCCAACTGGTTGGGAGTGACCATATCACCAGGGATGGAATCAACCTGGGTCACAATGCCATTGAACGGAGCGATCACTTTGCCCATGTTAATGGTAGACCTTGCGGCGGCGATGCGGGCGTTGATCGCCGCGATATCACTTTCTGGGATCCCGCCGATCAGGCGGTCTACTTCTCGTTGTGCATCGGCCAACTTTGCCTTAGACAAGGCCAGGTCAGCGTTGTAGGTCTCTATATCCAATTCTGTGGGTTTGCCGGTATACCAGTTGTAATTGCTAACCAATGTATCGTAATTTTGCCGCGCAGTGGTCAACCGGAGCATTGCCGCAGCCTTGTCAACATCGCCATCAGGCCGCTTGGCAAAACGCTTATAGTTATCCTCTGCCAGCGCTATCTCCTTTACGGCAAGGTCAATGTTGGCCTTGGTTTGCAAGATCAGGTTATCAGATGCGCGTTGATAATTGATGCTGTCGACTTTATCCTGCGCGTCATCCACCGCTTGTTTGGCGGTGGCCAGTTCCAATTGGGCCTGAGACAATCCAACCGTCGAATTCATCAAGGTATCCAGATCATTTTCAGCGTTGATCAGGTCCACCTCAGCCATAATTACTGACTGAGTCATGGAAGCCTGGATCAGGTTGGCCAAAACCTGGTCTTTTTTTACCTCATCACCGATCCTGACATTCACTTTTTCTACAATGCCACTTGTTTGCCATGCCAAAACCGCGCTTTGTTGGGCGCGTACGGTACCGGTTGCGCCCACACTGGCAGTTAAGTTGCCTCTGCTCAGTGGTTCGGTCTGAAATTGGCTATCGTTTTTGTTGCCATTGCTCATAAAGTAAGCGACCGCAACGATTCCCACAATAGCCAGCGCCGCGATGATGATCCATCCAGTTTTGTTGATCTTCATAAATACCTCGATACCATTTAAATTAAAGTTATTGAATCAGGGCGGGATCAAAGCCGTCCATCGACGGCGGATCAAGGATGACCAGCTCGCCTTCTTCCAGGTTTCCGCCAACAACCTGAGCCAGGTCGCCAGTGAGCGCGCCAACCCGGATGGCAACCGGAACAGCTTGCCCTGCGCGGTTCACAAAAACGATCCGTTGGCCTTCTACAAAGCGTATTGCTGAGGTAGGGACAAGCAGGGCATTCTCATAATTTGCCAGCCTGATGATCAGATCCGCCGACATCCCTGAGAGCAACCGATCGTCCAAGTCCACCAATCCGATCTCAACCTTGTAAGAAACCACTCCATCTGACAACCTGCCAGATCGATCCACATTGGTGACCAGGCCCATAAAGCTTTCACCTTCCATGCTGTGGGGCATGATCGATACTTCCATACCTGGCTTAATATGGACCACATCCACCTCGGAGATCAGTACATCCATGCCCAGCGAATTGCG
Source organism: Chloroflexota bacterium (assembly GCA_005778035.1). Lineage (GTDB taxonomy): Bacteria > Chloroflexota > Anaerolineae > Anaerolineales > Villigracilaceae > UBA5195. The sequence goes on along the minus strand of SXKT01000013.1, from coordinate 13,904 downwards.
GTCTTCCACAATGGCTGCCAATGTTCCAGGCGACACCACGTCTCCGGGAGACATTGCCAATTGGCTAACCGTGCCATCGATCGGCGAGCCGATCAGGCTCATGGATACCGTCGAGTTGGCGGCATCCAGGCTCGCCTGCGCTTTTCGAATACCTTCCTCGTTACCATCTGATTTGATCTCATCATAGGCACGTTGCGCGTCTGCCAGGCGACCTTTGGCAATATTCAATTCCGCCAAGGCTTTGTCTGCCAGGTCTGGGTCGGTTTTGCCGTTAAACCAGTTGTAACGGGCAATTTGGTCCGACACGTTTTGGCGTGCTTGGGTGATGTTGACGATCATTTGCATTTTGCGGGCATTGTTGTCCGATAGTTTTTCGTAAAACATTTCCCACAAAAACTCCAACTGGTCCAATCTCGCCTGGGCGTCATCGATGTCCTCTTGTAGGTACTCATTAAGGGCGGGTTCAGCACGTTTGCCAACCATTGCGTCATATTGATTCTGCGCGTCTTCTACATCATGTTTGGCCACCACAACATTGTTCCAGGCTGTGGCAACCGCTGTATCAGAGCCGATAAGGTCTTCCAGGGTTTTTTTTGCCTGAATCCGGTTCGATTCGGCCACCAGGATGACGCTGCTCAGGCTATCCATCCGCAAGTTGGCCAGCACCTGCCCCGCAACCACCGGTTCGCCAATCTGGGTGTCAACTTTATCAATAACACCGCCGGTCAGCCATTCCAGATTCGCGCTTCTTCTGGCGCGCAAAACACCACTCGCTTGCACATCCGCGGATATGGTGCCACGGGTTACTTTTTGGGTTTGGTAAGTGGTGTTTTGCCTGGTTGTGTAAACCAACAATAACAATGCCGCAAGGCTGAGTGCGACGGCATAGGGTAGCCATTTTTGATTTGAAGTGAGTGGTTTTAACAAATTTTTCATAATATACAATACTTGAACCCTACCATAATAACGGAGGAAGCCACTTCAATTGTGTGGACTTTATTATATGTAGCTCTTATTTTTGTAAACACAGGTAAGGTTATAATTTAAATCACCATGAGATCAGGTTCATCGGGCGTGTTTTCTGCGGCATTGGTATGGAAAGCCTTGGCAACTGCGCTGGGCTTGCTTGTGTTGGCCCTTGCTCTGGTGTTGGCAACTGCTCCAGCCCCACCGGACCCTGCAAATACTGTCGCCTTGGCAACCATTATCCCTAACCCTACATTGGTTTATGTTCCTGTGGTTGTACAAAATGACCCCTATATGCCAACAGCGGTTCCAACCCCCGTCCCCGGCCAAATCGGGATCGGCTCGATGGTTCAAGTAACCGGAACAGAAGGCATCGGCTTGCGCTTCCGATCTTCCGCCGGGTTGGCCGGGAAGGAAGTTTTTATGGGCTTTGACACCGAAGCCTTCAGGGTGGTCGATGGGCCAAGGCAGCTGGATGGATATACATGGTATTTTTTAGAGTCGGCCAATGATGACCAGCGCAGTGGTTGGGCGGCTTCCAATTATTTGACACTTTTGCCATAAGATTAGAGGAAAGAATGGACCGAGAAAAAGCGATCAGCATCAAGGCGAATCGGCCGGCTTTACAAATGGCCATCCAATGGGGCGATGGCCACCAGAGCGAATATCCGTTCTCGCTATTGCGGGCAGCCTGCCCTTGTGCCCAGTGCCGGGGTGGCCACGAGAATATGAAGAGTGAGCCGGATAACACTGTTTTCGAATTCGCCTACCGGGATGACCCGGAAACCCGTATTGAGACCGTCAAGGCAACTGGCGCGTATGGGATCACCATCGTTTGGGAAGACGGCCACGATTACGGCATCTATAATTGGCATTTCTTGCGTGCTTTGTGCCCCTGTTTTGAATGCAGGGCAATCGCCAAAGCGGCAAACGCCGAAGGAAAATGACCTGAAAAGAAAAACGCCACTTTAGTAGTGGCGTTTTTGATGGTTCCCTCCATTGGTTAGGGTTCTACAGGGTACCCTTGCTTGCTCCACTCGTTCAGCCCGCCCGCCATGCTGGTCACGTTTGTAAATCCGGCAGCCAGCAGAACATCTCGCCCGGCCTGAGAACGGTTGCCAGAGCGGCAAACAACGACGATATTCTTATCCTTGGGAACTTCATTCAGCCTGTCTTGCAATTGTCCCAACGGGATCAAAGTAGTGCTGGGAATGTGTACCATGTCCCACTCTTCCTGTTCACGAACATCCAAAAAGAAAGTTTCTCCTCTGGAGTAAAGAAGATTGGCCTCACTGGTGCTGATCTCGGGGGCATTTGCCGGGCTTTGGGGTACGCACCCGGCAACCAACAGCACTGATACAATTACGAACAGAAATGGTAAAAAGCGCATGGATTTCATTTTTCCTCATATGAATCGAACTTGGATAAACCGTAGCAGGGTTACACGCCTGGCGGTGATTTTGTTATTCATTCTGATGCAACAGGCGCTGTTTGGTTGCACTTCTAACACAACGGGCCAGGCTCAGGACTTGATCAAATATTCAACCAAAACGCCACCGCCAACAGCAACGCAAGTAGCGCTGGCCACCAACACCGCTCAACCTACACCTACCCCCCAAGTATACAACGTTGCCCAAAACGACACCCTCACCGGCATCGCCAAAAAATTCGGCATCACCATGGAAGCCCTGGCGCTTGCCAATCCGCAAGTGCTTCCTTCTTCATTATCGGTAGGGCAGCAATTGGTCATCCCTGCGGAAGGCCAGCTTGCCCGGTTGGTGGTGCTCACGCCATCCCCCAACCTTTCGGTTTCAGAGCCAGCCTGCCATGCCCAACCCGATGGTGTTTTGTGTGTTGCTATGGTAAAAAACAATTCAACCAGTGCGCAGTCCGATATTCTGGTGAGGTTCGATTTCTTTGGCCCATCAGGCGATCAGGTATCAAGCCACGATGGTGTTTTGGTCCTAAACCACCTGCCGGCAAACACTTCCCTGCCTGCGTATGTTTTTATCCCTGGCCAGCAACGACCGGCCTCGGTTACCGCAACTGTGGTCTCTGGGTATGCCAAAGGGGAATCCGACGCTTCGAATACCCTTGCGCTAAACGATGTTATAAAAAATATTGGCTGGGATGGAAAATTTGCTACCATACAGGCTGTCTTGGCAAGCGGGAAGTCTGAGATCAGCGGCGGAGTGTGGGTGGCTGCCATCGCCAAGGATGCAAATGGAAAATTGGCTGGTTTCCGTCGATGGGAATGGACTGGCGATGTTTTTCCGGCCGGAGGGCTGCCGGTTGAATTGGCCATCAGCGCATTCGGACCTCCCATCACCGCCATAGAGGTGTATGTTGAAGAACTGGGGACAGGCACACCATAGCCCACATTATCGAATTGTTGTAGAATTAAAGCAGGTAATACCTTGGAGGTGTCCAAATGTCGGCTGAAAACCTGAGAACCTTGCTGCGCACTTTGCATTCTGAATTGGAACACCACCCAACCTTGGGCTCCGAAGAAAAGGCTTTGCTGGAAGACCTCGCAAAAGACATTACAGCTTTGTTGGACGCCGACCAAACAACCAACCCGGCCCTGATAAATCGCCTCGAGTCATCGATCGCGGACTTCGAGGTTTCGCATCCTGAGCTGGTCAATGTCATCTCAAAGATCCTTGAAGGCCTGAGTAACGCCGGGATCTGATTTCCCCGTGTATTCGCAGGTTCTCTTACCGGGAGCCTGCTATTTTTGTGTGTTAGGACCCCCTATCCATGCTTAAAACCATATCCGCATTGTTTTCCTCTCCGCGCGAGTTAAAACTGTTCGCCTTGGCCTCTTTTTCGTTGGGTGTCGGCTTCAGTATTTTCGACTCTATCTTTAATAATTTCCTCAACGACAAATACATGATCACGGGATGGCAGCGATCCTTTTTGGAATTCCCGCGAGAACTGCCAGGCTTCTTGGTGGTATTTGTTTCGGCGGCGTTGTGGTTCTTGTGCAGCAGGCGGATCGGCGCTTTATCCATTTTGTTAAGTTTTTGCGGGGTGATCCTGATCGGCTTTTTCGCGCCGTCCTATTTCATCATGACCCTCTTTTTGTTTGTCTACAGCCTTGGACAGCATATGTTTATGCCGGTTGCCCAAACCATAGGTATGGAACTGGCCACAGCAGGGAATACCGGCAAGCGTCTTGGCCAATTGAATTCGATTCGAAACGCGGCAACCATTCTTGGCAGTTTTCTGGTTTTCTTTTCCTTCAAATACCTCGGGTTTACATTTAGCCATAGTTTTATTTTGGTTGCGCTATTTTTGGGTATCGCCACCTTGTTGCTGTACAAATTAACGCCTGAACCCGTAAAAGAAAAACGTTCTTTTTTGCAGTTGCGCAAAGAATACAACCTGTACTACATCCTAAGTTTGCTGGCAGGTTCTCGCAAGCAACTTTTCATCACCTTTGCGCCGTGGGTCATTGTGACCATCTTTAAGCAACCCACCCAAACCCTGGCCACCTTGCTCACGATTGGCGGTGTCATTGGCGTGGTTTTTCAGCCCATGCTTGGTAAGTTGATCGATCGCAAAGGCGAGCGATTTGTGTTGGCGACAGAATCCGTCTTGTTGATGCTTGTTTGTTTGGGGTATGGTTTTTCTAAAAGCGTATTGCCAGAGCCGATCGCGTTTTTGGCGATCTGTATCTTTTACCTGGCCGATCAGATGCTGTTTTCTGTTAGCATGGCCCGGTCTATGTACATTAAAAAGATCGCTATCACCGATGCTGATGTGCAACCCACCCTGGCAGCTGGTGTCACCATCGACCACATTTTTTCCATCTTGGTGGCGTTGTTGGGTGGTTGGGTTTGGAACACCTATGGCTTTCAGTATGTGTTCCTGATCGGCGTGGTGATTGCGGCGGTGAACTTTGCTTTTGCTTTGCAAGTAAAGGTTCCGCAAAAACCCGCGCCGATCAGGCTCTCTTCCTAAATTAATTCTCGCTGATGGTGACAGACTGGATCGCGTCACCCAAAAAGCTCGGGAACGTATCCGGATCGCGGCGGGTAATGGCGTTGACCACATCCATGCCTTCCACCACCTGGCCAAAAATAGTGTACCCACCGTTCAAAAACTCTGCCGGCGCAAAGGTAATAAAGAATTGGCTGCCATTGGTATCTCGGCCGGCATTGGCCATCGCTACAACGCCAGCTTTGTCAAAGGTCAGGTCACTGTCCTCATTGATGAACTGATACCCCGGTCCGCCCATCCCTGTGCCAGTAGGGTCGCCGCCCTGGGCCATAAAACCATCCAGCACACGGTGAAATGTGATCCCATCAAAAAAGCCATCGCGGGCTAAAAACACGAAGCTGTTCACGGTAATGGGGGCTTTTTCTGCATAAAGTTGCACAACAAAAGTGCCGCCATTCGCCATTACGAATGTGGCCAGGTACTGTTTGGCAGGGTCGATCGTTATTGCTGGAACTTCGGCATATTGTTTTATCTCGGCAGCAGGTTGTTGTTCTGGAATGCTTTCTTGTTGGGCAGTGGGTTGGGGAGTGATGAGCTCGCTTTGGGGGGTGGGCAGCTCGTTTTGCGAGGTGCTTTTCCCAAAGAATTGGTACGCTCCGAACGCGAATATAAGGACGGCAATGATACCGAATGCGATGGTACCTTGGTTGGAACTGGATACTGGTTTGGGTTTATGGTTTTGCTTGCTCATTCGTTAACTCCATGGTCTAAGGTGATTTTGTCTTGGTGCTGGTTGGTAAGGTCCAACCGAACGGGGTTCTGCTTGGTGGCAATTGGGTCCAGGTAGCCTCGGCGGTGGGCTGGACGCTAGGTGTGAATGTTGGTGCGCGGGTGTTAGTGATGCTTGGGGTAACACTTGGCGCAATGGTTGCCGTAGCGCTGGGGGTGGCGGTGAACGTGGCAGTAAAGGTGGGCGCCTTGGTGTTTTCCGGTGTGGCGGAACCTAACGCGGTTGTGGTGGTAAGCGCAGGTTCAGGGGTAGAAGTTGGCATGGCAACAGTTGGGCTGGCCGTTGGGGTAGAGGTGAACGCCATTGTGGCGGTACCGCTGGGAGTTGGCGTTGGCACGTTGAACAATGCCAATGGTTGCACACCTGGTGTTTGGGTGGCCCACAAGGCGGCGCTGCTAAGGCCAAGCAAAAATGCCAGCCCAAGCCATTTCCAGCCGTCCAGCAATATCTTTTGTTTTAGCCTAAAGTATGGGCTTTTGGCCCCTTTGGACAAGCGGGCAATACCGGCCACCGCCAATGCGGAGGCTAAAATTGCCAACCCGATCTCTATTGCATACCAGAACATCATTCTCCTTTATCACGCTACGTTTACAACCCCATCATTATAATGGAGCGCATCCGCTAATTTTTATAAAATAACACCTTCATGCGGGGTTAAATCCAAAAGGTTGACAATCCAACGTTCTTGGATACAATTCTATTGCTCAGGCCGAAGTGGCGGAATTGGCAGACGCGCTAGGTTCAGGACTTAGTTCCTGCAAGGGAGTGAGGGTTCAAGTCCCTCCTTCGGCACCAAAAAAGACCCGGTAACACGGGTCTTTCTTTTTAACCAATTCAGAATGGTAAAATGAAAGTATGCAAATCGGACCATTCAATATCGAGCGAGGGCGTTTGTTGTTATTGATCCTGCTGGTAGGTTTTATTTTGTTCATCTTGCAAATCAACAACCTGCAGAATAAACTCACTCCTTTGCAAGAACAGGTAGCCACTGCCCGGGTAGAGTCTACCCAGCTGATCGCCACGCAATACGCGTTACAAACAGAGATTGCCCACGCCACCTCGCCTGCAGCGGTAGAGGAGTATGCCCGCGGAGAAGCCCATATGGTCAAGCCTGGCGACAAATTGGTTGTAGTGATCCCAGTGCCGGGCACCGAACCAACCCCAACCCCTCAGGTCGTGCTTTCAGATATTGTGCGCACCCCCTTGGAAACCTGGCTGCTGCTTTTATTTGGTAATTGACCCAATGTTTGAAAACAGACTTGAACTATTCCCCGCTTCGACATCGGTCGAGAATGGCATTTTGCATGTTGGCCAAGCCAACCTTTCCGAACTTGCCCAAGTGTATGGCACTCCCCTTTATGTATATGATGCCGGCGAAATGGATCTGGCTTTACACCAGTACGTTTCTGCCCTGCAAAAATATTGGCCGTCCGGCAAATGGGGCATCACCTATGCCGGCAAGGCATACCTAAGTTCTGCCATCTGCCAATGGGTAGCCCAAAACTCGATCGACCTGGATTGCACCGGCGCAGGCGAGATCGGTATTGCCTCCAGGAACGGCTTGCCCGCCAAAAACATCAAGGTCCACGGAGTGAACAAGAACCGTGAAGACCTAAAGGCAGCATTTGACCATGCCGGAACGATCATCGTCGATAATCTGGCAGAGCTTGAAAACATCGCCCGCTTGGCAGGTGGAAAACAGATCCCCCAACTTTGGCTCCGTTTTCAACCTGGCTCCTCGGTCGATACGCATAGCTACACTCAAACAGGCCATGCCGGCAGTAAATTCGGTATGGATGCCGACCAGACCCGGCGGGCCATCACCTATTGCAAGCAATATGGTTTGCCGCTTGCCGGCATCCACTTCCACCAGGGTTCGCAGTTCCGCGACCCTGAACCACTGGGAGACGCGCTGTGTAAAACCCTGGACTTGGTTTCTGAAGCCGGATTCGGCACCGACTGGCATTTGTCGCCAGGGGGTGGGTGGGGGGTCAGCTATAACGAAAAAGAGCTGCCCAACCCAAGCATAGAGCATTATGTTCGGTTCATTTGTGAACTGGCTGCGCAGGAGTGCAAGAAGCGCGGAATTGCTTTGCCGACCCTGCATTTGGAACCTGGCCGGAGTTTGGTTGCCCGGGCCGGAGTAGCCCTATACCAAGTGAATGCTGTCAAAACCGTCGCGGGAAAAAACTGGGCTCTTATCGATGGAGGTTTGGCGGATAACCCTCGCCATGCCTTGTATAACGCCCAATATAGCTGCCTGCGAGTAAACCGACCCTTCGATGGTGTTGGAGCCAATACTTCGCTGGCTGGCCCCTTTTGTGAAAGCGGCGATGTGTTGATCGAAGCGATCGATATGCCACTGCTCGCCCAAGGCGACTTGGTCGCCATCCCGGTGAGTGGCGCGTACCAGCTAAGTATGGCCAGTAATTACAACGGTGCCCGTAAACCCGCGGTACTCTCGGTAAAAGATGGCACGGTGCGCTTGGTCCAGCGGCGCGAAACCGTAGAAGATCTGATCGACCGCGACCTGTGACCTTGCCACCCGTATGCCATCGGCTGATTTGCCACCCTTGCCAAACAAATCTCCCAATGGCTGAACCAAACCCCAACCCACCAGCAGGATGACCCAATGAATACACTAAAACAATTTCGATTTGACAAAGACATCTCTTTCCGAGAAGGACCGCAATCTCCGCTGGATGAAGTGCAAAAGCGCAGCTTTACCGGTTTGGAGTACTTCCCGGAAAACCCGGCATTGCGTTTCGAGTTGTTTTTGGAGAGGTATGCCAAACCTGAAACGTTGATCCTTGCCACCTCAACCGGCGATGAACGCGAATACCTGAGGGTTGGCGAGATCCAATTCGATGTGTTGGGTACCATGTGCAGCTTGGATGTGCTTGAAGATGATTATGGCTTTTTCATTCCATTTGTAGATGCCACAGCCCCTGCCGAAACCTATGGTGGCGGGCGATACCTGGAGCCGACAGAGATCCGTTCCGATATCCTGTATGTTGATTTCAACCTGGCATATAACCCCTACTGCGCCTATAACCATAAATGGAGCTGCCCGCTGCCGCCGGCCAGCAACCGGCTCTCGGTGCGCATTGAGGCTGGTGAAAAGAATTTCCCGACTGACTGAGAGATCGGTGTTAAAAAACCAGGACGCAATCTGCCACCAGCTCGCCGATGCTGGCTTTTGCCATTTTTACCAGTGTATAGTCTTGCCCATCCGCTGTGCGTTCTTCATACACACTGATCACCAAATTATCTCCCCAAACAGCAGGGTAGGAGTATTGGAGCTGCAAGTAAGATGGGGTTGGGGCTAAAACGGGCTGGCCAGACCGCATATTTGCCAGCTCTGCCACCGCTTGGCGGGCGTAACCAAGGTATACCGCGTTGTTAACATGATCCTGGGCATCCAGGTCTCCCCAGCGAACCTGTAAATCGGTTACTTTGGCGGGGGGATTGACAGGCGAGAATGAATAAGCCGGCAAATTGATCTGTTTTGGCTCCTCTAATTTGAAGACGCCGATAAAATCTTCCCCCAATGTGGTTGGGCGGTTGCTTTTTTGGTCCATCACCACGATCTTTTGGCAACCTTGCGCCAACAATTGGCCAGTAGCGGGGTTGCGTACCTCAAAACATCGGCTGCCACGCACTTTCTGCCAATTCACCATCCATATGGTCAGGTCAACCACATCGTTATGTTGGGGGGTATCCAGGATCTGCAGGTTGATCTCCCGGATCAGCCAATAAATCCCCAGATCCTGATAGGCATCCTTGCCCAGCCCCAGGGAATCTCCCCAGTCGTAGGCGGTCTCGATCAGGTAACGCAAATAATTCTCTGGGGCAAAACGCCCGTTGGCATCCAGCTCGCTCCACCTTACCCGAAAAGTGCGTGTGTGGATCTTGGCCATCGTTATTTCCCTTTCAATTGCCTTATCTTGCGTGCGAGATATGGTGAAAAAAAGCCGTCATAGCGTTGCCACAGATCTGGCAGCTGCCAGTCGTATTGGGTTACCTTGCCTCGGCACAAAGGTGTGCCGCACTGGCAATCAAATTCATCGAAGGGGCTGCTATCAGACATGGCGTAATCGAACGTGATCTCTTCACCAATGGCGATCGGCTGCATGGCAACCAGCAAGATCTGCCCTTGCAGGCCGCAGTTTGGCTGGCAGCTGTGATTGATGTTATCGGCGGGTTCATCCATGTTGAGGGGGGCCAGCCAGTGCGCGTCCGCTACCTGAACGGTATGTCCTTGCTCCCCTTCACTCAGTTGGGACAACCTGGCAGCGTCCACAATGTAACCGCCCCAAATCGCCACCACTTCGCCAGCGCCGATCGGTTTCTCTGCGTACACCGCTTTGCCGCCTTTTTCAGGGCTAACAACCACCACACATTTTTCCGATAAATAACCACTTCTCATCAAAGGGTACTCCTATTTCAAGGTGAGCTGCTGGCCATGAACTTTTAGCCAGGTTCGTTTTTCAGCGTAATTCGGCATCATCCGCTTTACTTCGCCCCAAAAATTATTGGAATGGTCATGAAACTTAAGGTGGGCCAATTCGTGCAGGATCACGTAATCGATCACATCCGGCGGGGCCATCACCAATCGCCAGGTCAGGCTGATCGTTCCACGGGTGCTGCAACTTCCCCAGCGAGTGCGGGCGGAGGACAGGCGAAACTGCCCAACGTGATATCCGAACTGGGCCGATAAACTGCCCAGCCTTTCGGTGAAATGGGCGCGGGCGATCTTCTTGTAGATTTGCTCGAACAACCGGGTTTCGCTGCCCGGCAAATGCTCGCCCAGTAAAAAATGGCCGCCATCAAACCGCAAGCCTTTCGTAGCTGGCACCAGCAGAAGGGGGACCTGTCGCCCAAGAACCAAAAATTGTTCCCCCTCCACAAACTGGTGGCGCGGTGTTTTGGCGCGCGCTTTTGCGGCACGCTTGCGTTCCTCGATCCACTCTTGCTTGCTTTTAACAAAATCCCAGATCAATTCCATTGGTACGCGGTGTGGCGCCCTTACGATCACTTTGCCTTCCCCATCGACCAATATCGCAATGGTTTTGCGGTTGCTGCGCTGAAGTTGGTTGATCTCGGGGGCCATATCGTAAGAAGTATATCAAAATTGGGGTTTGCCAATTGAAATCGGCTGTGTTTCAGGTAGAATATTTTTATAACATACATCATCGGGGAGCCTGACGGCTGAGAGGAGAACTTGTTTCTCGACCCGCATTACCTGATCCGGATCGTGCCGGCGGAGGGATTGAATTACATCATCCAAAACCTCTTGCCGCGACAAGAGGTTTTTTATTGTGAAAGTATTGATCGTAGCCAACGGGGATGCCCCCCGGCCAGAGTCCTTGATTGCCTTTTGCCGGGCGGCCGATCTGATCATTGCCGCCGATGGCGGTGTTCGGCATCTGACGGCCATCAACGAATTGCCCGATATCCACATCGGTGATCAGGATTCAGTGAGCCAGGAAGACAAAGAGAAAATGGCCGTGGCGGAAAAGCCGGTTCTGGCTTTTTCGCCCAAAAAGGATGAGACAGATCTGGAGTTATGCCTTGGTCATGCGTTGGACCATTCCCCCTCGCAGATCATCATCACAGGCGGGTACGGCGGCAGGTTGGACCAAGCGCTCGGGGTTATCTCGCTATTGTTTGACCCCCGCCTCGCAGGCATAGATGCCCGCATTGATGATGGCATTACCGCGGTGGCCCGCATTAATGGCAAACGATCGGTCAATGGCGAGCCCGGCGATCTGTTCAGCTTGATCCCTTGGGGGCAGGATGCAACCGACATTACAACCAGCGGTTTGGAATATCCGCTATTCCATGAAACCTTGGCCGCGCACCGTACCCGGGGTGTCAGCAATGTCTTTTCCGCCGGGCAGGCTACGATCACATTTAGCCATGGTAAATTACTCTGTATCCACATTCGCCAAAAAGCGATTGGACGTTAAAAACGAAAGGAAGAATTAATGAAAAAGATCCTGTTGCTTATTGTGGCCGCCAGCTTAATGCTTTCGGCTTGTGCCCAGGTCATTGAACCGCAAGCTCCGGTTGTACAGAATGAGGCGCCAGCGGAACAAGCCCAGCCTGCCCAGGAGCAAAACGCGCAACCCGCCGAACCAGCCGCCATGCCAGAACCGCCGGCAACACCCACTGGCGAGATCTCTGAGCTGACCGTGATGACCCACGACTCCTTTGCTGTCTCAGAAGGGGTGATCGCCGAATTTGAGACCCGTTACAATGCCAAGGTGTCGTTTCTAAAGGCGGGTGACGCTGGGGCTGTGTTGAACAAGGCCATTTTGTCTAAAGATGCCCCTTTGGCAGACATCCTATACGGGGTGGATAATACATTTCTGTCGCGCGCGCTGGATGCCAATATTTACGAAGCCTATGCCTCGCCTTTATTGCAAAACATCCCCGATGAGTTCCGATTGGACCAGAAGAACCGCGCCCTGCCGGTGGATTACGGTGATGTGTGCATCAATTACTCCAAGTCATTCTTCGCCAAAAATGAACTGCCTGTGCCTGCCAGCCTGGATGACCTGCTAAAACCGGAATATTTCGGCATGTTGGTGGTTGAAAATCCGGCAACATCCTCGCCCGGCCTGGCTTTCTTGTTGGCCACTATACAGCAATATGGAGACCCCGGTTACCTGGATTACTGGGCAAAATTAAAGGAAAATGGTTTGGTAGTTGTGGATGGCTGGGAAACCGCCTACTACACTAATTTCACCGGCTCTTCTGGGTTTGGTCCCCAACCAATGGTTGTTTCGTACTCTACCAGCCCGGCTGCCGAGGTGGTGTTTGCGGCTACCGAGTTGAGTGATTCGCCAACCGCCTCCATATCCGCTCCCGGCACGTGCTTTAGGCAGATAGAGTTCGCGGGCATTTTGGCAGGTACAAAGAACCGGGTTATCGCTGAGGCATTCATTGACTTCATGCTCGATATCCAATTCCAGGAATCAATGCCGTTGAATATGTTTGTTTATCCCGTCAACCCCAAGGCAACCATCCCTGATGTGTTTGGTTACTACGGCCAGCCTGCCGCTGAGCCAGCTTTCGCGCCCGATGGGTTGGAAGCAAATCGCGACCGTTGGATCCAGGATTGGACCGCGACAGTGATGCAATAGCCTTGCGCTCGAGACCCCCGTCCGGCTAACGTTGGGCGGGGGCTTTTTTGCCATGAAAAAACTCACCTACTTTTTCCTGTTCATCCCTGTTCTTTTTCTGGCATTCTTTTATTTGTTGCCGCTCCTCAAAATTCTGGGAGTTGGTTTGGTGGGAGGCTGGCAGGCATTTGAGGGGATTGACCTAAACCGAGTGTTAGGGGTTGTCCAATTTACCATCGTCCAGGCGGCTGTTTCTTCAGCCTTAACCTTATTGTTGGGCATCCCTGCAGCATATTTGTTTTACCGGTACCAAGTTCCGCACAAAGACCTTTTATATATGCTCACGGCGGTGCCATTTATGCTGCCTACAGTGGTGGTAGCCAGTGGCTTTAACGGTTTGGCCGGCCCAAGTGGCTTGGTCAATACGATCTTTAAGATCCTTAGCGGAGAACCCAGGCCGATCTTGGAATTTACCGGCACACTGGCAGCCATTCTGGTCGCGCATGTATTTTATAACGCAACGGTGGTCATCAGGATGGTGCGGGGCAGTTTGGAACGGCAAGATCCCTCCCTGGTAGCCGCTGCCCGAACCTTGGGAGCCACCCGATGGCAGGCTTTCCGTTGGGTCACCTTGCCGGCGTTATTGCCGGCGATGGCTGCTTCCGCCTTTATGGTCTTTTTCTTCGATTTCACCAGCTTTGGGGTGGTGCTGATGCTGGGCGGGGCTAAATTTTCCACCCTGGAGGTTGAGATCTACAACCAAACCATGCGCTTCCTCAATCTGCCTTACGCCTCGTTGTTGTCGTTGATCCAGGTTGGGTTCACTGCCATTTTTGCCGTTTTCTACAGTCGCCTGTCATCCAGCCGGTCAGGCGCTTCTGCCAGGCTAAAGTGGAATATTGCCCATTTACCCAAAACTGGCGCCGAGAAACTTGCGGCTGGTGTGGGCGTATCAACCTTGTGGTTGTTCTTCACATTACCGGTGCTGGCTCTGCCTGTAAGGTCCATCACCAACCTCGAGGCGATCGTGCGCGATGGTTTTGATTGGCAACGGCTTATTACTGTACAGCACT